>NZ_PXWD01000003.1:0-418190 GCF_003011945.1 Halomonas sp. ND22Bw
TATCTAGTGACTGGTCACCGACATCCCGACAAGCGCCCACATGAATTATCTGATCGATTGTTAAAGAGCAGCTCCGGGCTCTATAAAGAGGGGAGCATCTTGCGTTACCGGCCGCTTGACCAGCGCCTCGCAAGGAAGGCATATTCTACGTGATCGGCGCGTCGTGTCAACCGGTGATCTTCGAGTTCTCGGAAGAGCGAAGCGGATGACCGAGCGGTCGTCTTCAGCGAGTGAAGCGACATCCGATCGAGCCCTCAGCGGGCTACCGTAGCGAGTGGCGGGCATTTTACCGATTCCGCTGACCCTGTCAATCGAGCGATTTCGACAATCGCCGAAAAACCTCAAGAAAAACAAGCGCTTCTGCCACTCATCACCGCCTGCAACGTTGCCCGTCGCCGGCAGCGGATGCGTACTTTACGGGCTATCACCGGGATAGTGCAAGGACTTTCTGATCCGACCTCCCGAACGGGTCGCCCCCTCGCCCCGTGTCGTGGCGAAGCGGCCGCAGCCAAAAACGCCCCGCCCTCTGACGACGAGGGCGGGGCGTTCGTGGGAACGGTACGGTCGCGCTTATTCCTCGGCGTCGACGTAGCCCTGGATGGTGAAGGTGCCGTCCTCGACCAGCATCTCCTGCACGACGCCCGGCACGTCGCCGTTGGCATCGAACTCGTGGGTGCCGGAGGCGCCTTCATAGTTGATCTCGGTGCCGGCAGCGATCAACTCCTTGGCCTTCTCCCATTCACCGGGCAGGATCACCTCGCCCGGAGCGCTGGCGACGCTGCGCAGCGCCTCGTTCAGACCCTCGCGGTCGGCACTGCCATTTTCCTCGATGGCCAGACCCAGCAGGAAGGCGGCGTCGTAGGCCTGGGCGGCAAACACCGCACTGGGATCGATGCCGGCCGCGTTGGCCTGCTGGTTGAACATGGCCGTGCCCGGCAGCTCCGGGCTGCCCGGACGAGTGGCGATCATGCCGTTGAGCACGTCGGCGCCGATGGCCTCGACCAGGCTGTCGCCGACCATGCCGTCACCGCCCACGTACTGGGTGAACATGCCGCTCTCGTAGGCCTGGCGGACCACGGTCTGGCCGGAGGTATCGGCGTAGGCCAGCACCACCAGTGTCTGGGCGCCGGTGGCGGCCAGCGAGCCGAGCTCGGAGCGGTAGTCGGCGCGGTTATCCTCGTGGGCGAGGTTCTCCAGCACCATGCCGCCGCCGTTCTCGTAGGCGGCCACGAAGGCATCGGCCAGGCCGCGGCCGTAGTCATTGTTGACGTAGGTGACCGCGACTTCCTGGATGCCCTTGTCGAGCAGCAGCTTGGCCAGCATCTCGCCCTGGAAGGCGTCGGAGGGCACGGTGCGGAAGACCAGGTCGTTGTCATCCAGTTCGGTGACCGCCGGCGCGGTGGACGCCGGGGAAACCATGGTCACGCCGCCCGGGATGGCGGCATTGTTGGCCGCGGCCACGGTGGCGCCGGTGCACAGGGCGCCGACGATGGCGGTGACCTGCTCGGTGTTGACCATGCGGTCGGCCGCGTTGGAGGCCGCCGAGGCGTCGGAGCAGGTGGTATCGCCGGTCGGCATGACGATGTCCTCGCCATCCAGCAGCCCACCCTGCTCGTTGATCTGCTGTACCGCCAGGTTGGCGCCGTCGAAGATCGGCGGCGTCAGGCTCTCGATGCCGCCGGTGAAGCCGCCGAGGAAGCCGATCTTGACCTCGGCCTGGGCCATGCCGGAGAGGGCCAGGGTCGTCGCGGCCACCGCCGATGCTAGAACGCGTTTCTTCATGATTGTTGGTCTCGCTCTGGTTGCTCGAATCATCCGCTGCGCGAATCACACCCCCTCAATCTGGAAGGCCTCCGCCTAAAACACAACCCGTGGCTGCCAACGCTGGAAACCGCCAAGCCGCCTGCAACATCTTGATTGGCAAGCCTCCCTTCCCGCGTATCAGCGATCGAACGAGCGCTTCAACGCTGGCCGCCTATACTGAGGTTCCATTCCTCCATCGCCGAGCCCCACGATGCGACCGCTGACGTTTCTGACCCTGGCCGCGCTGGCCAGCACCGCCCAGGCCGACGGCCGGGAAATCGACTATCGCGTGAACGACGAAGCCTTCACCGGCTACTTCGCCCCGGCCGACGAATCCCCCCGCGGCACGGTGTTGATCGTCCATGACTGGGACGGCCTGACCGACTACGAGCGCCGGCGCGCCGAGATGCTTGCCGAACAGGGCTATGACGCCTTCGCCCTCGACCTCTACGGCCAGGGCAACCGCCCGGTGGAAACCGACGCCAAGAAGGCCGAGACGGCGAAGCTCTACCAGGACCGCGAGCGCATGCGCGAGCTGACCCTGGCCGGGCTGGCCGAGGCCCGCGCCCAGGGCGCGGCAACGCCGACCGTGGTGATGGGCTACTGCTTCGGCGGCGCCGTGGCGCTGGAGCTCGCGCGCAGCGGCGCGGCCGAGGACGTGCACGGCTACGCCACCTTCCACGGCGGCCTGGCGACCCCCGAGGGCCAGGGCTATGGGCCGGACACCCCGCCGATCCTGATCGCCCACGGCGGCGCCGACGAGGCCATCCCGCTGGAAGACGTGACATCGCTGGCCCGTCAGCTGGAAGGCGCGGGCGTCGACTACGAGATCGGCATCTACTCGGGCGCGCCCCACGCCTTCACCGTCCTCGACACCGACCGCTATCGGCAGCGCGCCGACGAGCGCTCATGGTCGGCCTTCATGGCACTGCTGGACGAGGTGCTGCCACAGCAGTGAATCACTGCCGCACTTACGTAAGTTTTTAAATACTCCTTTCTGTAGAATCGCGCTCCGGCATGATTTCCCGCTACTAAAAGCCGATAAAACAGAAAGGAGCCATTCCCTTGACCGATTCCACGACGACCACCGGCGGCGGCCTCTGGCGGCGTATCCCGCTGTGGCAGAAGATCCTCGCCGGCCTGGCGCTCGGCGTCCTGACCGGCGCCCTGCTCGGCGACGATGCCAGCCTCTTCAAGCCGCTCGGCGATATCTTCATCAACGCCATCAAGATGCTGATCGTGCCGCTGGTGTTCTCGACCCTGGTGGTCGGCATCACCGCCATGCGCGACCCGCAGAAGATGGGCCGCATCGGCGCGCGCACCATCGCTCTCTACCTGCTGACCACGGCCTTCGCCATCGCCATCGGCCTGTTCGCCTCGTGGCTGTTCCAGCCCGGCACCGGCCTGGAGATGAGCTTCGACGGCGGCGTCGAGGCCAAGGAGGCGCCCAGCCTGCGCGAGATCCTGGTCGGCCTGGTACCGCAGAACCCGATCGATGCCCTGGCCAGCGGCAACATCCTGCAGATCATCGTCTTCGCCATCGGGCTCGGCATCTCGCTGACCCTGATCGGCGACAAGGGCGAGCCGGTGGTGCGCGTGTTCGAAGGCTTCGCCGAGGCCATGGTCAAGCTGACCAACATCGTCATGGCCTTCGCGCCGATCGGCGTATTCGGCCTGATCGCCCATGTGGCCGGCAGCTACGGCCTCGAGGTGCTGCTGCCGCTGGCCAAGGTGATCGGCGTGGCCTACCTGGCCAGCGCCCTGCACGTGCTGCTGGTCTACTCCGGGCTCCTGGCGCTGATCGGCAGGCTGAACCCGCTGCGCTACCTGCAGGGCATCCTCGACGCCCTGGTGGTGGCCTACTCCTCGGCCTCGTCGTCCGGCACCCTGCCGGTGTCGCTGCGCTGCGCGCGCAACAACCTCGGCGTCTCCGAGGGCGTGTCCGGCTTCGTGCTGCCGGTGGGCGCCACCATCAACATGGACGGCACCGCCATCTATCAGGGCGTGGTCGCGGTGTTCATCGCCCAGCTGATCGGTTTCGACCTGAGCCTGGCCGACTACGGCATGATCATCGTCACCGGCACCCTGGCCTCGATCGGCACCGCCGGCGTGCCCGGCGCCGGCCTGGTGATGCTGTCCATCGTCATGGCCCAGATCGGCCTGCCGCTGGAAGCCATCGCGGTGATCGCCGGCATCGACCGCCTGCTCGACATGGCGCGCACCAGCGTCAACGTGGCCGGCGACCTGATGGTCACCACCCTGGTCGGCAAGAGCGAAGGCGAGCTGGACGAAAGCGTCTACAACGCCCCGCGCAAGAGCTGAACACTTCCCGCCATTCGGCAGGACACGGCGCGCCGGGCGAGGCTTCCGCCCGGCGCCCCTCGCGTCCCTGCTAGGCTGAGCGCATCCCCTCTCTTGCTCTGGAGGCCAGCATGCTCAGCGTCTTTTCCGGTTCCCGCGCCGAGATCGGCGAGGCCCACGGCCGCACCCACGCCACCCTCATCACCTCGAGCCTCGAGGTCTACGACCGGCTGTTCCACGACTTCGTCGGCCTGCGCTGGGCCGAGGCCCGCCGCGTCGCCGAGCGCTTCGTGCCGATGATCGAACGCGGCTTCCCCGAGATGCTCGACGAGATGGCCGGCATCGCCCGCGGCGCCGGGCTGGACCTCGAGGACATCCTCACCCTCAACTGCCGCAGCGAGATCTCGCTGACCCAGGCCAGCGGCGGCTGCACCGCGCTCTCGATCAACCGCGACGGCACCCAGTGGCTGGCCCAGAACTGGGACTGGCGCAGCGACCAGCTGCACAACGTGGTGGCGATGGAGCTGCGCCCGACGGGCGCCCCGGCGCTGGTCAGCGTCGGCGAGGCGGGGATGGTGGCCAAGATCGGCCTGAACGAGCACGGGGTGGGCGTGTGCCTCAACGCCATTCGCTCGCGGACCCTGGGCGAGGGACTGCCGATCCACGTGGCGCTGCGCAAGATCCTCGAGGCCGAGTCGTTCGACGCGGCGACCCGGGTGGTCACCCACGACCGGGTCTGCTCGCCGGCCCACTTCCTGATCGCCAGCGGCGACGGCCGCTCCGCCGGCTTCGAGGTGCATCCCGGCCTGCCCGGCGTGCTGGAGCCCCGCGGCGGCGCGGTCACCCACACCAACCACCTCTACGCCGAGACCGCCACCTGCCAGGTGGAGGACTTCCCGCGGCCGGACTCCGGCACCCGGCTCACGCGCATCGACCAGCTACTGCGCGAACGGCTGCCGCTGGGGGCGGCGGTCGACGCCGAGGCGCTGTTCGCGATGCTCGCCGACCACGACAACGCCCCGCTCTCGATCTGCCGCCACTTCAACCCCGACCAGCCGGCCGAGGAACGCATGGAGACGCTGTTCGCGGTGGTCATGAACCTGCGCCAGCGGCGCCTGGTGCTGCGCCACGGCAAGCCCTGCGAGGGCGAGGACACGCTGACGGTGACGCTCGGCGACGCCTGAGCGCCGGCTCGGCTGCTCGCTCAGCTTCGGCGCCAGGCGCCCAGGCGAGGCATGCCATCCAGCTCGCCCTTGAGATAGCGCTCGGTGGTGCGCAGGAAGCGGCGCAGGTGTTCGGCGATGGCCTCATCGCGGCGCAGCGCCTCCAGCTCGGCCTCATCCTCTTCTTCGCCCGACGCCACGCACGGCTGCCAGGCCATGCGCACGGAGCAGGCGCTGACATCGCAGATCTGCAGGCTGGGGTTGGTGCCGCGAGACGCCGTCCGGATGTGATAGGCCATGTCACCCTCCCGATAGGGCCAGTTAATGATAACGATTATCAAGTGCAAATATGGGGAGGGAGGGGCCGATCTGTCAAGCAAGGGCAACGATGGCATGACGCAGGTCAAGGTCACCGCGACGTCACACGGCTGCCAAGCCAGCGTCATCGACCGCCGCCATCCTCGGGGATTCACCCCCTGAGGAGAGACGGATCATGCGCATGACGCGACGCGGCGTACTCAAGCTCGGCCTGGCCGGCGGCGCCACGCTGGGCACCGGCCTGGTCGCCCCCGGCATCGTGCTGGCCGAAGGCCGGCGCCCGGTCGTCGACGGCGGCGTGATGAGCGGCGACATGCTCGCCGACCGCGCCATGCTGTGGTCGCGGGCCGACCGCCCGGCCCGGATGCTGCTCGAGATCGCCGACAACCCCGAGTTCCGTGCCGCCCGCCAGCTGCACGGCCCCGAGGCGCTGCCGACCGGCGGCCTCACCGCGAAGCTGGATGCCACCGGGCTCGGCGGCATGGACGAGGTGCACTACCGGGTGCGCTTCGCCGCCCTGGGCGACCACCGTGCGATCAGCGAACCGGTCACCGGCCGGCTGCGCCTGCCGCCGCAGACGCCACGCGACGTGCGCTTCGTGTGGTCCGGCGACACCGCGGGACAGGGCTGGGGCATCGACGAGTCGCGCGGCGGCATGACCACCTACGCCACCATGCTCGACCAGCGCCCCGACTTCTTCATCCACTCCGGCGACACCGTCTACGCCGACGGCCCGCTCAAGGAGAGCGTCGAGCTCGCCGACGGCAGCCTGTGGCGCAACCGGGTGACGCCGGAGAAGCTCAAGGTGGCCGAGACCCTGCAGGAATTCCGCGGCCAGCACGCCTACAACCTGCTGGACGCCAACGTGCGGCGCTTCAACGCCGAGGTGCCGATGCTGGCCCAGTGGGACGACCACGAGACCACCAACAACTGGTATCCCGGCGAGCTGCTGGAAGACGACCGCTACACCGAGAAGAACGCCTCGCTGCTGGCCGCCCGCGGCCGCCAGGCCTTCCTCGAGCACATGCCGCTGCGTCAGCGCCCCGAGGCGCCCGGGCGCATCCACCGCCGCTTCGTCTACGGCCCGGGCCTGGAGGTGTTCATGCTCGACATGCGCACCTTCCGCGGCGCCAACGACCGCAACCGTCAGGAGCGCGGCGCCGACCTGCTCGGCGCGGAACAGCTGCGCTGGCTGCTGAATTCGCTGCGTGATTCCACCGCCACCTGGAAGATCGTCGCCTCCGACATGCCCATCGGGCTGGTGGTGCGCGACGGCGAGCACTTCGAGGCCGTGGCCAACGACGATCCGGGCCAGCCGCTGGGCCGCGAGCAGGAGATCGCCCAGCTGCTCAAGGCGATCCGCGATGAAGATATCCACAACGTGGTGTGGCTGACCGCCGATGTGCACTACACGGCGGCGCACCACTACTCGCCCGAGCGCGCGAGCTTCCAGGACTTCGCCCCGTTCTGGGAGTTCGTCAGCGGCCCGCTGCACGCCGGCACCTTCGGCCCCGGCGAGCTCGACGCCACCTTCGGCCCCGAGGTGGTGTTCCAGAAGGCGCCGCCGGAAGGCCAGGCCAACCTGCCGCCCTCCGACGGCTACCAGTTCTTCGGTCAGGTCGACCTGGACGGCGAGAGCGAGACCCTGACCGTGACCCTGAAGGACGCGGCCGGCCAGTCGCTGCATCGCCAGGTGCTGGAGCCCCAACGGGCCTGAGCCCTGCGCCGCCGCCGGGCAATCCGGCGGCGGCGCGCCCGTGTCGACGGCCCGGCGCTCAGCCCGCCAGCGCTTCCTCCACCAGCCGACGCGCCTCGTCGCTCATCGGCAGCCCCAGGGCCAGCTCATGGGCGCGGGGCGACATCTTCTTCCAGGTCTTCTGCACGATGCGGATCAGGTGGTCGTGATCGACCTGCTTCGAGAAATCGGCGAAGTAGTTCTCCAGGAACACCAGGCAGGCGCAGTCCTCCACCGCCTGGGTGCCCGCGTCGCGCCCCAGGCCCTGCTTGCGGATCATCGCCGCCACCCGCTCGGCGTCCTCCTCCGCGTAGCCGGCCTCGCGCATCGCCCGGGCGGTCGTCTCGCCGGCGCGCTTGCCCTGGTCGCGGCGCCAGGTCAGGTAGCCCACCCGGCCCTCGGGGTAGTCGCTGCGCGGCACCTGCCAGCGCTGCAGGTGCTGGTTGTGCACCGCCAGGCGCACCAGCTCGTCCGGCGCCTCGTCGAGCACGTTCAGCCAGTCGCTCATGCGCCCGGCGTGCCACAGCTCCAGCGGCAGCGTTTCTCCCGCCACCTCCACCCGGCGCGGGTCCTGTGCGTGCAGGGCATCCAGCGCGGCCTGGGTCCGCTCATAGGGGGACGAACAGGGGGACGAATCGCTCATGGTGTCTCCTCGTGCTGATGGCAGGGTGATGAAAGCGTGATGGCACGGCCGCGAAGCGGTCATCTTCCCATGGAAGCATGTCGAGGCAGCGTTGACAGCCCGCACGTCGAACGGCCGTTTGCTCACTCGGCCCTGGCGCGCTACGTTATTGTACGATCATTCAATAAAAGGATTCCCATGAAGATCGCCATCCGCCTTCCCCTCGCCACCGCCCTGGCCCTCGGGCTCGCCGCCCCGCTCGCGGCCCAGGCCGACGCCCTCCAGCAGCAGCTCGACGACCTGCAGGATTTCCAGATCATCGCCCACCGCGGGGCCAGCGGCCACGCGCCGGAGCACACCTGGCCGGCCTACCAGCAGGCCCGCCGGATGGGCGCCGACTACCTCGAGCTGGACCTGCACATGAGCGCCGACGGCGAGCTGATGGTGATCCACGACGACACCCTGGACCGCACCACCGACGGCAGCGGCAAGGTGAAGGACCACACCCTGGCCGAGCTCAAGACGCTGGACGCCGGCAGCTGGTTCAACGAGAGCCACACCGACCGCGCCGAGGAAGCCTACGCCGGCGCCGAGCTGCTGACCCTCGACGAGGTGATCGACCGCTACGGCAGCGACGTTCGCTACTACATCGAGACCAAGTCGCCGGAGCGCTACCCGGAACTGCAGCGTGCGCTGGTCGAGACCCTCGAGGCCGAGGGGCTGGTGGCCTCCGGCTCGGTGGTGATCCAGTCGTTCAGCCAGGACAGCCTCGAGCAGGTCCACGCGCTCAACGCCGACATCCCGCTGGTGCAGCTGGTGTGGTACTCCCCCGCCGAGAACGGCAGCGGCCTGACCGAATGGACCGGCGTGACCCCGCCGCCCGCCGAGATCACCGACGCCGACTTCCAGGCCATCGCCGACTACGCCGTGGGCATCGGCCCCAACGTCGTCTACGACGGCGAGGACGTGATCGACGCCGGCTTCGTGGAGCAGGCCCACGACAACGGCCTGCTGGTGCATCCCTACACCATCAACGACGTGGATCAGATGCAGCGCCTGCTCGACTGGGGCGTGGACGGGATGTTCACCAACTTCCCGGATCGGTTGAGCGGGCTGGTGGAGTAAAAGCTGGATAGGCTCGAAAGGAAAAGCCGGAGAGGGCCAGAGCTGAGGGCTTTCTCCGGTATAACGCTTGCAGCAGGGGCGCGACGTCAGGAGCGTCCCTTGCCTGCACTGGTTATGGATTTTCAGCTTCCAGTCGGGAAGCCATGGATAAAGCGATATCGATGTAAGCCTCAACTGGCATCCCTTTCACACCGAATTCCTCTGTGTGTGCGGCTTCATTCCTGAGCCTTCGAAGCTGATCAAACTGGTGGAATTCGTTTTTGGTTAGGACCTCACCTTTGAGTAGCTTCTGCAAATGAAGAGGACTCTTGGCATACCGGCTCTCAAGGTCCGGGTATATTCGTGCCGCCTTTTTTGCGGCGGCCGCTTCAACTATACGAAAAGCCTCAAGAACAGCGGATCTTGGCGATATCTCTGCTAATCGCAACAAGAAGCTGAATTGATCTTGATACTCGTCTGTCTGTTCGACTTCATTGTTTTGAACCCCTTGAGCTTGCCGTTCTTGCACCAGCTCAGTGACACCCTCGGTAAACTCAATCTCGGTTTCTTTGTGCCTAAACTTCTTTAAACGAGGGAGAAGGTCCGTAATTTTGTCTCGCAACAAAAAGACGACAAAGACAACCACCGCTGGCCAAGCAAGGGAATCGATTATCTGTGCGAAAAACGTCTTCCAGTCCATGCTCACTTATCCATAACAGGTATTAGGTGGCCAGCTCGTTTTTTCACTTGAACGTGCCGTCACGTTCATTCGGGTTATACCGCCAGCACCTTTCTCTCAAGCCATTGAAAAATAATGGAATTAACCAGCATTAGGCGTCATAACACCCGCCACCGTGCCGGCTTCATAACAAGGATACCGTTCCCTGTCGGGATACCGGCGAGCCCATAAGGAACGACGCAACCAGCAAAGCAGACTTAATCAAAATCCGCCACCGTCACCCGCCTCTTGATGCCAACGTTTCAGGGGTGCTTGATGCAGCCCGACGTCGACGTGCCGGTTGGATCAACCGGGCCTGAGCCGGCATGATGCCCTCTTCCGCTTTGCCCTCTCTCTTAGCCCCATCCCCCACGAGGAGTCACCATGTCGACCGTGTTCGCTCGCCTCAAGGAAGTCGCTTCGCCCCGCATCGGCCTGGGCGCCATGAACCTCTCCCACGGGTACGGCAGCCCGATGCCGGAGCCCGAGGCGGTACGCGCCCTGCAGGCGGCCGTCGACATGGGCTATCGCCATGTCGATACCGCGACTCTCTACGGGGCCACGGCCAACGAGTCGCTGGTGGGCAAGGCGCTGGCGAGCCGGCGCGACGAGATCCTGCTGGCCAGCAAGTGCGGCATGGCCATCGACCCCGAGCTGGGCAAGAAGGTGATCGACGGCCGCCCGGCGACGCTGCGCCGGCAGTGCGAGGCGAGCCTCGCGCGGCTGGGCACCGATCATCTGGACCTCTACTACCTGCATCGCTGGGACAAGCGCGTGCCGATCGAGGAGTGCGTGGGCGAGCTGGGGCGCCTGGTGGAGGAAGGCAAGATCGGCGGCGTGGGCCTGTCCGAGGTCTCCGCCGCGACCCTGCGCCGTGCCCGGGCCGAGCACCCCATCGCCGCGGTGCAGTCGGAGTACTCGCTGTGGACGCGCAATCCGGAGATCGGGCTGATCGCGGCGTGCCGCGAGTCGAACACGGCGATGGTGGCGTTCAGCCCGCTGGGCCGGGGCTTCCTGTCCGGCGCGGTGGAAGACCCGGCGCGCCTGGAGGAGAGCGACATGCGCCGCAGCATGCCGCGCTTCAGCGCCGAGCATTTCCCGCACAACCTGCGCCTGCTGGACGACCTCAAGGCCGTGGCGCGAGAGCAAGACGCGACATCCGGCCAGCTGGCCCTGGCCTGGCTGCTGGCCAAGGGCGACGACATCCTCCCCATTCCCGGATCGCGCTCCGTCGCGCACATGCGCGAGAACCTGGCGGCGGCATCGCTGCGCCTGGACGCCGCGACCGTCGCCCGGCTGGATACCCTGCTGACGCCCGATCAAGTGAAGGGCGGCCGCTACGGCACGGCCGCGCAGGCGGACGTCGACACCGAGGAATTCGACGCCTGACTGAGCCCAGCCCGGGTAAAAAAAGCGGAAACAAAGACGCGGGGCACGCCATCGGCGTGCCCCGCGTCATTCGGCCACGGCGGCGCGGTCAGAAGGTATAGACGACGCCGGCGGTGACCATGTCGATATCGCCGATCTCGTCGGTGTCGAGGCGTTCCACCTCCACGCGGCCGGTGAGGTCGAGCAGCTCGACGCGCGCACCCAGGCCGTAGACCGGGTCGGTGCCGGAGTCGTCGCGGGTCAGGCCGCGGCCGCGACGCTCGGCGTCCCAGTCGGCCATGCCGGCCTTGGCGTAGACGCCCAGCGGGCCGAAGCTCAGCCCGGCCACGCCCATGGCCTCGAAGGCCTCCACCTCCAGCGTGCCGGAACGGCCGTCGACGTCGCCGTTCAGGCTGTCGCCGTTGACGTAGCCGAGCTCGGCGCCCAGGTCGAGGAACGGCAGCCAGCCGACGTTGTAGCCGGCGGTCAGCTTATACATGCCGGCTTCGTCGTCGAAGTCGTTATCACCGTGCATCTGGCCCAGGCCGCCGCCCAGGTAGAGGCCGGTGGCGCCGGTGGCGAAGGCGGGTGCGGCGGTCACGGCCAGGCCGGTGGCCAGGGTGGCGGCAAGCAGGGAGCGCAGGGGCGTCTTGAGGGTCATGACGATTCCTTCCGAGCACAGGGAGTGAGCGCGCAGTGTAGCGCGCCGGCCGCCGGCGGGTCAGGTCGCTGGTGGTGCGGTGCCCGCCGCCCGTGGCCGGCCCGGCGCCTCGTCGCGGTGCTAGGATCAGGGGCCTGGCGCCGTACATGCGTCGATGCCGCGCCAGTCGCGGGAGACGGCGCTGGCGAGCCCCTGTATTGTTATGTTATAACGCATGCCACTTTCGCGGAGATGTATCACCATGGCGCATCGATCCCATCGCCATCGCCCCGAAGGGCCCTGCCATTTCTCTCTGATGTCGCTGTCCGCCCCGCGCCGGCTGCTGCTGGTCGCCGCCCCGCTGGCGATCCTGTGGCTGGCGGTGGCCTGGGCCACGGGAGGCTTCGCCTGATGGCACGCCTGCAACTGCACGACCTTCAGCTCGCCCGCGGCGGCCAGACGGTGCTCGAGCACCTCGACGGCCGCTTCCAGGACGGCGCGGTGACCGCGCTGATCGGCGCCAACGGCGCCGGCAAGAGCACCCTGATCGCCGCCATCATGGGCATGCTGACGCCGGTGGCCGGTCGCGTCGAGAGCCAGGTGCCCAAGGAACGCCGCGCCTGGCTGCCCCAGCAGCTGGCTCTCGACCTGTCCTTCCCGATGAGCGTGGAAGAACTGATCATGAGCGGCACCTGGCCCAGCCACGGCGCCTTCAAGGGCTACTGCGGCCCGCACTATCGCCGCGGCCGCGAGATCATGGCGCGCCTGGGCATCTCGCACCTGGCCCACCGCCAGCTCGGCGAGCTCTCCGGCGGCCAGCGCCAGCGCGCGCTGATCGGCCGCACCCTGATGCAGGAGGCCGAGCTGCTGCTGCTCGACGAGCCCTTCGCCAACGTCGACGCCGAGACCGTCGAGGTGCTGATGGACGTGCTGCGCGACATGGCCGCCAAGGGCGCCACCCTGATCGTGGTGCTGCACGACATGGAACAGCTCTCGCGCCTGGCCGACGACGTGCTGATGCTCTCCGGCGGCCACGGCCGCTGGGTCAGCCCCGAGGCGCTGCTCGAGTACAACTCCGGCCAGCCCGCCCGCGCCCCGCGCCTGCCCTTCGATTTTCCCGAGGTTTCCCATGCTGGCTCTGCTTGACGCCTGGCTCGCCGCCCCCTTCGACTACGGCTTCATGAAGCGCGCTCTGGTGGCGGGCATGGCGCTGTCGCTGGCCGCCCCGCCGCTGGGCGTGTTCCTGATGCTGCGCGGCATGAGCCTGATCGGCGACGCCATGTCCCACGCCATCCTGCCCGGGGTGGCGCTGGGTTTCCTGTTCGCCGGCTTCTCGCTGCCGATGATGAGCCTCGGCGGCATCCTCTCGGGGCTGCTGGTGGCGGTGCTGGCCGGCAGCGTGTCGCAGATGACCGGCCACCGCGAGGACTCGGCGATGGCCAGCTTCTTCCTGATCTCGCTGGCCGCGGGGGTGATGATGGTGTCGCTGGGCGGCAGCAGCGTCGACCTGACCCACGTGCTGTTCGGCTCGATCCTGGCCGTGGACTCCACCGCGCTGCTGCTGATCGCCGGCATCGCCAGCCTGATCGTGGTGTCGCTGGCGGTGATCTTCCGCGCCCTGGTGGTGGAATGCCTGGACCCGCTGTTCCTGCGCGGCCAGGGCGTGCGCGGAGGCCTGGTGCACGGCGTCTTCCTGGGACTGGTGGTGCTCAACCTCACCGCCGGCTTCCAGACGCTGGGCACCCTGATGGCGGTGGGCCTGATGATGCTGCCGGCCACCACCGCGCGCTTCTGGAGCAATCGCCTGGAGGGACTGATGGTCATCGCCATCGGCGTGGCCATGGCGGCCAGCGCCGGCGGCCTGCTGCTGTCGTACCACCTGAGCCTGCCGTCCGGCCCGGCGATCATCCTGATGGCCGGCGTGGCCTACGTGGCCTCGGCACTGTTCGGCCGCCAGCACAGCCTTGCCGCCCGCTATCGCCGCCGCGCCGCACCGCTGAATGCGCCGACCGCGTCCCACTGACGCCTCACACCTCTACAAGGAGCTTCACCGATGCCCTTCGCCAAGCCCACTGCGTTCGCCGCCGGCGCCGCCGCCCTGCTGACCCTGCCCGCCGCCCAGGCCGATGAGCGGGTTCAGGTGCTCACCAGCTTCAGCGTGCTCGCCGACATGGTCGAGCAGATCGGCGGCGACCACGTCGAGGTCACCTCGCTGGTCGGCGCCGACAGCGATGCCCACGTCTTCTCCCCGCGCCCCAGCGACGCCCAGGGCCTGGCCGAGGCCGACCTGGTGGTGCTCAACGGCCTGCAGTTCGAGGGCTGGATGTCGCGTCTGGTCGAGGCCAGCGACTACGCGGGCCCGACCGTGGTGGCCACCGCCGGCATCGAGCAGGCGCTCGGCGAGGCCGCCCACGCGGACGAGGACGAACACGGCCATGCAGACGACGGTCACCAGGAGAGCGCTCACGACGAGCACGGCCATGCAGACGACGGTCACGAGGAGAACGCTGGCGACGAACATGGTCATGACGCACACGGCCATGGCGAGCCTGCGGAGGCCGCCCACGACGATCATGGCCATGCCCATGACGGCCTCGACCCGCACACCTGGCTGGACCTGGGCCTCGGCGAGCTCTACGTCGACAACATCCGCGACGGCCTGATCGCCGTCGACCCGGCCCACGAGGCCGACTACCGCGAGCGCGCAGCGGAGTATCAGCAACGCATCGACGCCCTGGACGCCGAGGTCCACGCCCTGATGGACGAGCTGCCCGAGCACACCACGGTGATCATCGGCCACGATTCCTTCAGCCACTTCTCGCGGGCCTACGGCGTCGACTTCCTGTCGCCGGCGGGGCTCACCACCGAGAGCGAGCCCAGTGCCGCCAACATGGCGCGGCTGATCGACGTCATCAACGCCAGCGGGGTACATGCCCTCTTCCACGAGAACATGACCAGCCCGGCAATGATCGATCAGCTGTCCGAGGAGGCCGACCTGCCGATCGCCGGCACGCTCTACTCCGGCGCCCTGGCGGCCGAAGGCGAGGCCAGCACCTGGCTGGGCATGATGCGCCATAATGCCTGGCTGCTGCACGACGCCCTGGCCGCCGAAGACGCGGCCCACGAGCACGCCGACCACGACCACTGAGCCGCTTCCCAGGCTCGCTCCACACGGCGCCGCCCTCGGGTGGCGCCGTCGTCGTTTCGGGGGCGGTCGTGCGAAGATAGCCTCGTCGGCCACGCCAGGGAGAGCCCCCCATGAACCTGCTGGATGCCATGACCGCCTTCGTGCGGGTCGCCGAGCTCGGCAGCTACACCCGCGCCGCCGAGGCGCTGGACCTGTCGCGCACCCGCGTCTCGCGCCAGGTGATGGAGCTCGAGGATCATCTCGGCGTGCGCCTGCTCCAGCGCACCACCCGCCGGCTGCACCTCACCGAGGCCGGCGAGCGCTACCTGCTGCGCGCCCAGGGCATCCTGCAGTCGCTGGAGGAGGCCGAGGCGGAGGTCGGCAGCGGCGCCAGCGAGATGCGCGGCCGGCTGCGCCTCAACGGGCCGATGAGCTTCGGCACCCGCCACCTGGCGCCGCTGGTGGCCCGCTTCATGGTCGAGCATCCCGCCCTGGAGGTGCGCCTCGACCTCAACGACCGCCGGGTCGACCTGCTCGAGGAGGGCTACGATCTGGCGATCCGCATCGGCCACCTGCCCGACTCCACCCACGTCGCCCGCCGCCTCACCCGCTGCAAGCTGGTGCTGTGCGCCTCGCCGGGCTACCTGGCCGAGCACGGCACCCCGCGCCGTCTGGCGGACCTGGAACGGCACCGCTGCCTGCGCTACCGACCCGGCGGCCGGGGCGGGGAATGGCAGTTCGTCGACAGCCGCTTCCGGGTCAACGGGCCGCTGGAGAGCAACAACGGCGACGTGCTGACTCACGCCGCCGAGGCCGGGCTCGGCATCGCGCAGCAGCCGAGCTTCCTGGTCACCGACAGCATCCGCGAGGGCCGCCTGGTGCCGCTCGAGCTCGAGGAGGCCGCGCCGGTCCTGGACGTGAACGGCCTCTACCCGGCCCGCCGCCACCTGCCGGCCAAGGTCGACCGCTTCCTGGCCCTGCTCGCCGATGCCTGGAGCGATCCCCCCTGCTGGGAACACGAGCTGGGTCTCTGATCGCCAGATTTCCCGCCGACATTGTTGCCAAAAAAGCAACAGTAATGTGTCTTAGCAGCGGATTATCGCGCCCTCGCCCGCGTTTAGAGTGTCCGTCCATCACGACAACATCCCGCTGACGGAGAGACACCATGACGACCCACACCGCCGCCCAGCCGAACGCCCTCGACCGCCTCCAGCCGGCGGCCATCACCCTGCTGCGCCTGTCGCTCGGCGTCATGGCACTGGCCCACGGCCTGCTCAAGCTACTGGTGTTCACCGTGCCCGGCACCGTCGGCTACTTCGAGTCGCTGGGCCTGCCCGGCGAGTTCGCCTACCTGACGATCCTGGCCGAGATCGGCGGCGGCGCCGCCCTGCTGCTGGGCGTCTACACTCGCTGGGTCGCCCTGGCCATGATCCCGACGCTGCTCGGCGCCACCTGGGTACATTCCGGCAACGGCTGGATGTTCTCCAACGAGGGCGGCGGCTGGGAATTCCCGCTGTTCTGGGCCGTGGCGCTGCTGGTGCAGGCCGGCCTCGGCGGAGGGCGCCTGGTGCTCAGCCGCCGCTTCGCCTGAGCCGCGTTTCGACCGAACCGGGACGACGCCGCCCGCCGGGCGGCGTCGAGCCCTTCTCCCGCTCCCGATCAGGAGGCCGTGCTCATGTTACCCAGCCTGTTCATCTCCCACGGTTCGCCGATGCTGGCGCTGACGCGCACGCCGGCCCACGAGTTCCTGCGCGAGCTGGGCAGCCACCTGAAACCTGCCGCCGTGGTGGTCGTGTCGGCCCACTGGGCCAGCCGACGCCTGATGGTCAGCGTCAGCGAGCGGCCCGAGACCATCCACGACTTCGGCGGCTTTCCGCGCGCGCTGTTCGAGTGCCAGTACCCGGCCCCGGGCGAGCCCGAGCTGGCGAGGCGCCTGGCCCGCGAGCTCAACGCCGTGCCGGTGGAGCGCGGCCTGGATCACGGCGCCTGGGTACCGCTGTCGCTGATGTTCCCCGAGGCCGACGTGCCGGTGGTCTCGCTGTCGCTGCCCACTGACTGGTCCAACGCCGAGCTGGTGGCGCTCGGGGATCGGCTCAAGGCGCTCTTGAGAAAACCGGAGAGTGAGGAGAACGTGCTGGTGATCGGCTCCGGCAGCCTGACCCACGACCTGCGCTCGACCCAGGCGCTGGACGCGCCGATGCCGGGCTGGGTCGGCGAGTTCGCCGATTGGACCCACCAGCGCCTCACCGCCGGCGACCGCGAGGCCCTGCTCGACTGGCAGGCCGCGCCCCGGGCGCGGGACAACCATCCCTCGCCCGAGCACTTCCAGCCGCTACTGGTGGCCATGGGCGCCGGCGGGCCCGCCGAGCGGCTGCACCACAGCGTCGAGCACGGGGTACTGGCGATGGACCTCTACGCCTTCGGCTGACCCCGATGCCCCTTCAACGCAAGAGGCCGCCCCGAAGGGCGGCCTCGTCGCGTCGTGCGATGGCGCATCGCGCATCAGGCGTCAGGAATCTCCAGCGCCTGCTGCACCGCCGGCCAGGCCGGCTCGCCGTCGCGGGTGGTCACGCCGTCGAGGAAGGCCTGCACCTTGGCCGGGTTGGCGCGCAGCCATTCCAGGGCCACGGCGTCCGGCTCACGCTCCTGATAGCTGAAGCCGAGGATCATCTCGCTCTGGTCGTCGGCGCTGAAGGTCAGCTGGTCGAGGAGCCTGGAAGCGTTGGGATTGGACTCGGCGAACGCCGGGGTCACCAGGGTCTTCACGTCGCTGGCGCCCTCGTCCGGGCCCCACATGTTCTCGGGGTCGTCGAGGTACTGAACGTCGTATTCGATGTTCATCCAGTGCGGCGTCCAGGCGGCGAAGAGGATCCATTCCTCGCGATCGATGGCGCTCTTCACCGCGCTCAGCATGCCCGGCGTGGAGGTCTCGGAGAGATGCCAGTCGCCCAGGCCGTAGGTGTCGTTGTCCACCGCCCCGTTGAGGATCTCGCTCATGCCGGAACCGGCCTCGATGGAGTAGATCGCGCTGTCGAGCTGGTCGGCATACTCCGGATCGTCGAGCTGTTCGGCCGAGGTCAGGCCGGCCTCGTAGACGTAGGTCGGCACCGCGAAACCGAGACGCGCACCGTCCACGTTGTTGCCCAGGTCGACGATCGACTCACGCTCGAGGGCGGCCTCGTACATGCTCTGCTGGCCCGGCAGCCAGGCGGCGAGGAAGGCGTCCAGTTCGTTCTGGGCCAGCGCCTCGTAGGTGATGGTGGAGCCGAGCTCGGCCGACTGGGGCGCGTAGCCCAAGGTCTCGAGCAGAGTGGACGCCAGCGCGGTCTTGACGGTCACGCCGGGCCAGGCGGGGACGGAGAAGCGAACCTGTTCCGGTTCGGCGGCCTGGGAGAAGCCGCTCACGGCCAGCAGGGAGCCGGCCAGCACGAGAGAGAGGGGACGACGGGACAGGGACATAGGGACTCCTTGGCGGGATGCGCCGTGGTGAAACACGTCGCAGACCCTAATGCCCCTGGGCTATATCGACAAGCCAGGCCGTCAACGCTCGTCGACGACCCGGGCCCGATTCAGTCGCCCTTGCCGACCATCTTCGCGGCCTCGACCACCTCGATCCAGTAGCCGTCCACGTCCTTGACGAAGACCACGTCCTTCATCTTGCCCTGGTCGGGGCGCTTGATGAATTCGACCTCGTTGGCGTCGAACCAGGCCACCGCGGCGTCCAGGTCCGGCACCGTGAAGCAGATGTGGCCGAAGCCCTGGGGCTCGGCGTTGCCGTCGTGATAGGCGAAGTCGGGCTGGTTCTCGGTGCCCCAGTTGTGGGTCAGCTCCAGCAGGCCCTTCTGGGAGAAGGTCCAGACGGTGCGCTCGTCGGTGTCTTCCGGCACCTGATCGCCGTCCTCGAGCTTGGCGAGGAAATAGAGCGAGAACTGCATCTCCTCGAAGTCGAGGCGGCGCAGCACGCGCATGCCGAAGACCCGGGAGTAGAAGGCCAGCGCGGCCTCCGGGTCCTTGACCCGCAGCATGGTGTGGTTGAGGCGGAAGCCGTCGGTGTCACCGGTGGCGGTCTTCACGCCGGGATGTTGCTCGCCGTTGAAGCTCATGGGATCTCCTGGTCAGGGCTCGAACGTCGTCGAATCGATGCGATGCGATGCCTCAGGTATGGAGGCAAGATGCCGACTTTTCCACCCCGAGCGTCATGCCACCGCGAAGATTTTCCGATACAGATATTGTACAAATACTGATTTCCACGCCAAACACCCCGCCCACGCCTGCTGCGCCTGTTCTCGTATCCTGACATGCAGGATCGCCACTGGCGAGGGGCGGCTCCCGATTCTACATTGTCTGTACAACCCACCACGCGTCAGGAGTTCGAGATGGCCAACATCGACCAGAGCCTGGGAGACCACATCACCCTCAAGGAGCTCGCCCATGCCCTCGGCCACGGCTTCTCGCCGATCGTCGAGGTGGAGTCCATGGACGGCATCTACACGGTGCGCTTCCACCACGCCAACGGCATCTCCACCCTCTCCGACAAGCAGGGCAAGACCCTCACCTTCCTCGGCACCGGCGAGATCCGCGACCTGCTGGGCGATCTGGGCCTGAGCCACGGCGTGTTGACCTGGGCCGACCAGTGCGGCGACGAGATGATCGGCGTGCCCGGCCATGCCATGACCCCGGACGAGATGCTGACCCACGGCACCAGAATCGCCTTCCGCTGATGTTCACAGCCGCGGGCTGGACGGCTAGGCTGGGAACGACGAGAGGGAATACGGACGCCCCGAGAGATGCCCATGCCAGCGACGCCAGCCTCATCCGCCCCGGCGCCCTGCGTCGAGATACGCCTCGAGCGACTGATGCCGCTGGTGATGCTGGCGCTGCTGACGCTCGCCGGCTGCGCCGGCCCCCAGCTCGCCACCCGCGACGCCGAGGGGCTGTCGATGGATCGGGCGATGATCCTGTCCGAAGCCCGCCAGTCGCTGGGCACGCCCTATCGCTTCGGCGGCACCGATGCCAGCGGGCTGGACTGTTCGGGCCTGGTGCAGCGGGTCTATTCGCGGGCGGGTATCCCCGTGCCACGCACCTCGCGCCGCCAGTTCGAGCAGCTGCCACCGATCGACGAGGCGCGCCCCGGCGACCTGCTGTTCTTCGATACCGCCGGCGGCGGGGATGCCAGCCACGTCGGCATCTACCTGGGTGACGACGAGATGATCCACGCCCCCGGCCGCGGTCGGCGGGTCAGCGTGACCTCGCTGGCGCTGGACTACTGGCAGGAGCGTTTCCTGGGCGCCGCCGCTCCGGCGCCCTGAGGGCTCGCCCTCTCCGATTTCCCGGCATCGCGCCGCGATGCCACCCGACGCATCGAACTTCGAACACGATTCAGGAGGTCAGCATGGCACTGCGACTCGGCGACATCGCCCCGGACTTCACCCAGGAAAGCACCGAAGGTCCGATCCACTTCCACGAGTGGGCCGGCGACAGCTGGGTGATCCTGTTCTCCCATCCCAAGGACTTCACCCCGGTGTGCACCACCGAGCTCGGCGAGGTCTCGCGGCTCAAGCCGGAGTTCGAGAAGCGCAACACCAAGGCCATCGGCCTGTCGGTGGACCCGCTGGAGGATCACAGGGCCTGGGTCGGCGACATCCAGGAAACCCAGGGCTGCGCCCTGAACTTCCCGCTGCTGGCCGACGCCGACCGCAAGGTCAGCGACCTCTACGACATGATCCATCCCAACGCCAACGACACCCTGACGGTGCGCAGCGTCTTCATCATCGACCCGAACAAGAAGATCCGCCTGATGCTGACCTATCCGGCCAGCACCGGTCGCCACTTCGACGAGATCCTGCGCGTGCTCGACAGCCTCCAGCTGACCGACTCGCACAAGCTGGCCACCCCGGTGAACTGGCAGCCGGGCGGCGACTGCATCATCGTGCCGGCGCTCAGCAACGAGGAAGCCGCCAAGCTGTTCCCCGAGGGCTGGGACGAGCAGAAACCCTACCTGCGGCTGGTCAAGCAGCCCGGCAAGTAACGCTCCCAAGCACATTGCCCTCATGACGCCGGCCCTCGGGCCGGCGTTTTCGTACGCGTTTGGCGATATTAAGCGCCGGTTAAGTTGTGCCGCTCACACTGTCGGGGAATCGTCACGGAGACACCCCGATGTCCTTGACCGTCATACGCCCCACCCCCGAGTCGCCGATCGAGTGGCGTGAAGCCCGCCACTGGTCGGAGCGCCACCGACTGGAGCAGCTGGTCAGCCACTGCTTCGCCACCCAGCACGATGCCCGCATCACCCAGTACCTGCCGCGCCTGTTCGGCCTGTGGCAGCAGGATCGGCCCGTGGCCGCGGTGGGCGTGCGGCGCGCCGACGAGGGTCGGCTGTTCCAGGAGGGCTATCTCGACGCCTCCGCCGAGGCCAGCCTGACCCAGGCCCTGGGCACGCCGATCACCCGCGGCGGCATCGCCGAGATCGGCAACCTGGTGAGCACCCGGCGCGGGCTGCAGCGGGTGCTGTTTCCCTACCTGATCGACCAGCTGGCCGAGGAAGGCCTGCACTGGGTGCTGTTCACGGCCATCCCGGCGGTGATCAACGGCATCCGCCGGCTGGGCATCGAGCTGATGCCGCTGCGCCTGGCCGATCCGGCCTGGCTGGGCCAGGAGCGCGAGGCCTGGGGCCACTACTACGATCAGCACCCCTGGGTGATGGCCGGCGACCTGCGCCTGGCCCGCGAGCGGCTGCGCGCCGCCGGCCTGCTCTCGACGCGGCGGGAGGGCGACCATGTCCGACCGGCGTGAGCGCTTCCTCGACCGCCTGGCCGCCCACGCCGAGCGCGCCCCCGAGGCCACGGCGCTGTGGGACGACACGCAGCGGCTGAGCTACGGCGAGCTGGCCGCCGCCATCGACGAGCGTCGGGCACGGCTGGCGGCGGCCGGCGCTAACCGCGTGGGCCTGGCGCTGGACAACGGCATCGAATGGGCGCTGTGGGACCTGGCGCTGCTGGCCGATTCACGTGTCGCGGTGCCGGTGCCGGCCTTCTTCGGCGACGCCCAGCGCCGCCACCTGGTCGAACGTGCCGGCCTCGACGCCTGGATCGGCCCCGGCGGCGAGGCGCTGGGCTTCGGTTCGCCCGGCCCGGGCGGCGTCGCCACCCGCCCGGTCGCGGCCCCGCCGGCCCTGCATCCCGGCACCACCCGCATCACCTTCACCTCCGGCACCAGCGCCGCGCCCAAGGGCGTGTGCCTGGACACCGAGGCGGTGCTGGCGGTGGCGATCAGCCTCGCCGAGGCAGTCGCCCCGGCCGGCATCGAGCGCCACCTGGCGATGCTGCCGCTGGCCACCCTGCTCGAGAACCTCGGCGGGCTCTACCTGCCTCTGTGGCTCGGCGCCGGGGTGGCGCTGCCCGGCGCCGCCGAGCTCGGCTGGCAGGGCGCCAGCGGCTTCGACGCCGAAGCCGCGCTGGCCGCCATCGAACGCTACCGGCCGCACAGTCTGATCCTGGTGCCCCAGCAGCTCCAGGCACTGGTGGACGCCGCCCCGACCGCACCCGAGGGGCTGCGGCTGGTGGCGGTGGGCGGCGCCCGGGTCGCCGCGCCGCTGCTCGAGCGCGCCCTGGCCGCCGGCTGGCCGGTGGCGGAGGGCTACGGCCTCTCCGAGTGCGCCTCGGTGGTGTGTCTCAACCGGCCCGGCGAGACGCCCCACGGCGTCGGCCGCCCGCTGCCCCACGCCCGGGTGCGCCTGAGCGCCGACGGCGAGGTCGAGGTGAGCGGCGCCACCATGCTCGGCTATCTGGGCGAGCCGCCGGTCGCCGGCTGGCACGCCACCGGCGACCTCGGCCGCCGGGAGGGCGATGGCCTGGTGCTGGAAGGCCGCCGCCGCGAGGTCTTCATCACCGCCTATGGGCGCAACGTCGATCCCCAGTGGGTCGAGGGCGTGCTCGCCACCCGGCCGGGCATCGGCCAGGCCCTGGTCCACGGCGAGGCCCTGGCCCACAACCGGGCGCTGATCGTGCCCGCCGCCGTGGGCCTGTCCGACGCGGCCATCGACGCCGAGATCAAGGCCGCCAACGCCACCCTGCCGGACTACGCCCGGGTGAGCGAATGGCGCCGCTGCGCGCCCTTCACCCCGCACAACGACCAGCTGACGGCCAACGGCCGCCTGCGCCGCGCGGCCATCCTGGCCGCCTACCGGGACTGGCTGACCCGCCCCGGCGCGGACGACACCACGACCGACGCATCTGCCCGCCCCATCACGACCGACCCATCACGACCACCGAGGAGTGACTTCATGAGTGCCTATCAACGCCTGCAGGACGCCACCCGCGCCGAGCGCGAATGGCTGCTCGACACGCCCATGATGACCCGCGCCATGCAGGGCGAGATCGGGCGCGACGAGTACCTGGCCTTCCTCGGCCAGGCCTACCACCACGTGCGCTTCACGGTGCCGCTGATGATGGCCTGCGGCGCCCGCCTGCCCGACCGGCTGGGCTGGCTGCGCGGCGCCCTGGTGGAGTACGTCGAGGAGGAATACGGCCACGAGCAGTGGATCCTCGACGACATCCGCGCCGCCGGCGGCGACCCCGAGGCGGCGGCCGCCGCCACGCCCGACCCGGCCACGACGCTGATGGTGGCCTACGTGCGCGACCGGATCGAGCACGGCAATCCGGTGGCCTTCTTCGGCATGGTCCAGGTGCTCGAGGGCACCAGCACCGCGGTGGCCACCCGCGCCGCCGAACAGCTCCAGGCGAGCCTCGGGCTGCCCGACGACGCCGTGCGCTACCTGAGCTCCCACGGCAGCCTCGATATCGGCCACCTGGCCTTCTTCGAGACGCTGATCGACCGCCTGGAGGAAGACGATCTGAACGCGGTGATCGAGGGCGCGCGCATGGTCTATCGCCTCTACGGCGCCATGTTCCGGGGCATCACCGCCCGCTGCACGGGGGGCGAAGCCGCCCGGGAGCTGACCGATGCGCTGGTCTGAACCGCACTATCTCACCCAGGGCTGGCCCGGCCAGCGGGTGCTGATCACCGGCGCCAGCGGCGGCATCGGCCAGGCGCTGGTCGACGAGCTTGCCGCGGCCGGCGCCCAGCTGCTGGTCACCGGGCGCGACGCCGAGGTCCTGGAGCGGCTGTGCCGACGGCATCCCGGCCAGATCACGGCCCAGCCCGCCGACCTCACCCGCGCCGAGGATCGCGCCCGGCTGGTGGCCGTCGCCGAGCGGCTGGAATGCACCATGCTGATCAACGCCGCCGGCGCCAACCGCGCCGAGCTGTTCCAGGACAGCGACGACGAGGCCATCGAGCGCCTGGTGGCGATCAACCTGACCGCGACCCTGCAGCTGACCCGCGCCATGCTGCCGCCGCTGTGCCGCGCCGAACAGGGCCTGGTGGTCAACCTGGGCTCGGCCTTCGGCCATATCGGCTACCCCGGCCAGGCCACCTACTGCGCCACCAAGTTCGCGCTCTACGGCTTCACCCAGGCGCTGCGCCGGGAGCTCGCGGATTCGCCGATCGCGGTGCACTACATCGCCCCGAGGGCCACCCGCACCGCCATGAACGCCCCGGCCATGGAGGAGATGAACCGGGCGCTGGGCAACGCCATGGACGATCCGGAGACGGTGGCCGTCCAGATCCGCCGCGCCATCGAACGCGGTCGCAAGGAGACCCGCCTGGGCCGCGCCGAACCGATCTTCGCGCGGCTCAACGCCCTGTGGCCGGGGCTGATCGATCGCGCCCTGCGCCGCCAGCTGCCCACCATCCGCCGCTTCATCGCCCCGCCACCCTGAGCCGCCAGGGTCGACAGGCGCGGCCTCCGAGGCGAGTATCGGCATGACCGGAGCACCGACAAGGAAGGCCCATGCGCATACTGCTGGTGGAAGACGATCCCAGCCTGGCGTCGGGCATTCGCCTGGCGCTGAAACCCGAGCACTACACCGTCGACATCCTCGGCGACGGCATCGAGGCCCTCAACGCCCTGCGCGACGAGGAGCCCTTCGATGCCGTCATCCTCGACCTGGGCCTGCCCCGGCTCGACGGCATCGACCTGCTCACGCGGCTGCGCCGCGGCGGCCATCGCGTGCCGGTGCTGGTGCTGACCGCCCGCGACGGCATCGAGCAGCGCATCCAGGGCCTGGATGCCGGGGCCGACGACTACCTGACCAAACCCTTCGAGGTCGACGAGCTCAAGGCACGGCTGCGCGCCCTGCTGCGCCGCAGCCAGGGCCTGGTCAGCAGCGAGCTGCGCCACCGCGGCGTGGTGCTCGACCCGGAGAACCGCCGCGTCACCTACCAGGGCCAGCCGGTCACGCTGTCGCGCCGCGAGTTCACCCTGCTGCAGGAATTCCTCAGCCACCCCGGCCACGCCTTCACCCGCGACACCCTGGCCCGCCTGCTCTACGGCTGGGACGAGGACGTGGAGAGCAACGCCATCGAGGTCCACGTTCACCACCTGCGCAGGAAGCTGGCCCCGGAGCTGATCCGCACCCTGCGCGGCATCGGCTACATCATGGACAAGGCCCCGGCGGACGAGGCCCCCGGGAACAGGATCCCATGAGCTCCATCCGCCGCCGCACCCTGGGCATCGCGCTGCTGGTGGTCGCGCTGTGCATGCTGGCGATCGGCGTGACCAGCTATCGCGACGCCGCCCGCGAAGTGGCGGCGCTATTCGACGCCCGCCTGGCCCAGCAGGCCCGGCTGATGGAAGGCCTGGTGCGCACGCCGCTGCCCGAGGCCCGGCGCGAGGCGCTGCTGGCGAGCCTCGACGACGCCCTGCGCCGCAACACGCCGGGCACCGACGGCGGCCACCGCTACGAAGGCGAGGTGGCCTTCCAGGTCTGGCGCGACGAGCTGCTGCTGCTGCGCTCCGCCGGCGCGCCGACCGCGCCGTTCACCGAGCGTCGTGCCGGCTACGGCGACGCGACCCTGGACGGACGCGAGTGGCGCGTCTTCGTCCTCGGCGACGACGACCTGCGGGTGCTGGTCGGCGAGCGCGGCGACGTGCGCGGCGAGCTGGTCCGGGGCATCGCCCTGCGCACCCTGGTACCGGACCTCGTGGGCCTGCCGGCACTGGCGGTGCTGCTGTGGTGGGCGATCGGCTGGGGGCTGCGGCCGCTGTCACGGCTGGCCGCCCAGATCGAAGCCCGCGACCCCCAGCGCCTGAACCCGCTGCCCGACGACCCACTGCCCCGCGAGCTGGCCACCATCGTCGGCGCCCTCAACGGCCTGCTGGCGCGGATCCGCACCCTGCGGGCCCGCGAGAAACGCTTCATCGCCGATGCCGCCCACGAGCTGCGCACCCCGCTGACGGTGCTCGACCTGCACGCCCAGAACGCCCTGGCCACCGAGGATCCGGCGGATCGGCGCGAGGCGCTGACCCTGTTGCGCGACGGCCTGGCCCGCGCCACCCGGCTGGTCGGCCAGCTGCTGACCCTGGCACGCCTGGACCCGGAGCAGGAAGGCGCCCCGGATCAGCGCATCGACCTGCTGCACGAGGTGCGCGAGTCGCTGGCCGAGCTGATGCCGCTGGCCACCGACCACGACCAGAGCCTGCACCTGGAGGCCGACGAGGGGGCCGACTGGGCGCTGACCACCGAGCCCGGCGCCGTCACCACCCTGATCAAGAACCTGGTCGGCAACGCCATCCGTCACTCCCCCGCCGGCAGCCGCATCGACGTGGCACTGACGGCGGAAGAGCGAGCGCTGGTGCTGCGGGTGGACGACAGCGGGCCCGGCATCCCCGAGGACGGCCGCCAGCAGGCGCTGGCGCGCTTCCACCGCGGCGGTGCGGGGGCCGGGGCCGGCCTCGGGCTGTCCATCGTCGACCGTCTGGTACAGCGCCACGGCGGCCGCCTGACGCTGGGCGACGCCCCCGGTGGCGGGCTGCGCGTGAGCGTGCGGCTGCCCCGCGCCTGACACGGCATCGTCATGTCGCTCCCTTAGCGTTGGTGTAAGCCGACTTTAAGCCAACGCCGTTACGGTGGTGGGCTGGATCGCCCAACGACAACCGGAAAGGAGACATCGACATGCACGCCATGCCCCCGACCTCTCTCGACGCCGCCCTGCGCCGCCCCCTGTGGCTGGCCCTGGGCGGCGTGCTGCTGCTCGTCGTCGAATGGCTGATCAGCCCCTGGGGCGTGGGCAGCCTGCCACTGGCGCTGGTCGCCCTGGCCGCCGGCGCCGCCTTGCTGCTTCGCCCCCTGAACGCGGCGCTGCGCCTCGAACCCGAGGAGGAAGGCAACGGCATGACCGCCGATCTCCAGACCGTCTCCCAGGCCAGCCTGCTGACCCTGGCCGTGCTCCAGCTGGCCGCCTGAGGCGACGCCCGCCGGCTTTACATGCTCCGGGCGAAGAGGGATAGTGAGGCCCGACGACAGGGGCGCCGGGGCGATGATCCGCCGCGGCTGAGAGGCACCCTCACCACCTGACCCGGATAATGCCGGCGGAGGGAGTCGTGCCGGCTCCCTGCGCGGCCGCGCCTCCCGTCGCCAGGAGGCCCGATGCATTCCCTCGATCCCGCGCCGCATCTGGCGCGCGTGCGCCGCACCACCCCGCTGGTTCACAACATCACCAACCACGTGGCGATGAACTTCATGGCCAACGCGCTGCTGGCGCTGGGCGCCTCGCCCGCCATGGTCCACGCCCGCGAGGAAGCCGCCGAGTTCGCCGGCCTGGCCACCGCCCTGACGCTGAACATCGGCACCCTCTCGCCCCACTGGCTCGACGCCATGGACGCCGCCGCCCGCGCCGCCAATGACGCCGGCACGCCCTGGGTGCTCGACCCGGTGGCGGTGGGCGCCACCCGCTTTCGTCGCCAGGCCGGCGCCCGGCTGCTGGCGCTGGGGCCGACCGCGATCCGCGGCAACGCCTCGGAGATCTTGGCGCTGGCCCGACAGGGCGGCGGCGGGCGCGGCGTGGACAGCACCGACAGCGCCGACAGCGCCGAGCGCGCCGCCGTGGCGCTGGCCCGCGAGCATGCCACCGTGGTGGCGGTCACCGGCGAGGTCGACCTGGTCACCGACGGCCGACGCCTGGCGCGGGTCTCCGGCGGCCATGCGCTGATGCCTCGCGTCACCACCATGGGCTGCGCCCTGACCGGCGTGGTCGGCGCCTTCCTGGCCGGCGCCGAGGACCCGTTCGCGGCCACCGTGGCGGCGCTGACCGCCTACGCCGCGGCCGGGGAGCTCGCCGCCGAGACCGCCGCCGGCCCCGGCAGCTTCGCCGTGGCCTTCCTCGACGCCCTCTACGGCCTCGCCCCCGACACCCTCGCCACGCCGCTGGCCGACCGTATCCACCTGGAGCTCACCGATGCGCCTTGATCTGTCCCTCTACCTGGTCACCGACCCCGAGCTGTGCGCCGACCACGGCGTGGAGCAGACCGTGCGGGACGCGGTACGCGGCGGCGTCAGCCTCGTCCAGCTGCGCGACAAGCACGCCGCCGACGCCGAGCTGATCCCGCTGGCCCGGCGCCTGAAGGCCGCCCTGGCCGGCAGCGGCGTGCCGTTGATCATCAACGACCGCCTCGAGGTCGCGCTGGCCAGTCGGGCCGACGGCCTGCACATCGGCCAGGACGACGGCGAGGTCGCCGATGCCCGTGCCGCGCTGGGCCCGGACGCCATCCTCGGCCTCTCGGTGCAGACCCACGAACAGCTGGCACGGCTGGACGCCGGGCGCCTCGACTACCTGGGCCTCGGCCCGGTGTTCGCCACGGCCACCAAGCAGGACCATGCCGCGCCGCTGGGCTTCGGAGGCCTCGCCGCGCTGGCCGCCGCCAGCCCGCTGCCCACGGTGGCGATCGGCGGGCTCAAGGTCGAGCACGTCGAGGCGGTACGCCATGCCGGCGCCGATGGCCTGGCGGTGGTCTCGGCGATCTGTGGCACCCCGGACCCGGAGGCCGCCGCCCGCGCCTTCCCGCCCTTCCACCGCTGACGCCTGGACGGCCATCCCCGAACGCAGGCGGCCCCGCGCGAAAGAGCGCGGGGCCGCCGGGTCGCCGATGCGACCTGCGTCACAGGGAAGGCCGCCGGTTCAGCGCGACGCGCCGCTCCTGATAGGCGATGGCCAGGCCGCTGGCGATGATCAGGCTGCCGCCGGCGAACACCCAGGGATCCGGCATCTCGCCCCAGAAGCCCCAGCCCAGCAGGGTCGCCCACAGCAGCGCCGTGTAGTCGAAGGGCGCGGCGATGGCCGCCGGGGCGTAGCGAAAGGCCTGGGTGATCCCCACCATGGCGCCGACGCCGAGCACCCCGGCGGCCAGGAAGCCCAGCCAGTGCAGCGGCGCCGGCGTCTGCCACACCCAGGGCAGGGTCAGGGAGGCCGCCAGGCAGGGCACCAGGGTGGTATAGAAGACCATGGCCCACAGCTGCTCGCCCTCGCCGTAGCGGCGCGCCGTGATCATGGTCAGGGCATAGAACAGCGCCGCGGCGACCACCACCAGCATGGCGGGCTGGAAACCGGCCGCCCCGGGCCGCACCACCACCAGCACCCCGACGAAGCCGAGCAGCGTGGCCAGCCAGGTCGGACGGTCGACCCGCTCGCCGAGCAAGGGCACCGACAGCAGCGTCACGAACAGCGGCGCGGCGAAGGCGATCGCCGTGGCGGTGGCCAGCGGCAGCAGCACCAGCCCCCACATGAAGGTGATCATGGTGGCGGTGAAGATCAGGCCGCGCAGCAGGTGCACGCCCGGACGCCGCGTGCCGAGGGTGCGCAGGCCGCCGCTGAAGCGCGCGATCAGCACGATCAGCGGCAGCGACACCAGGGTGCGGAAGAAGATGATCTGCAGCGGCGAATGCACCGCGCCCAGCCACTTGGTGAGGGCATCGCCCAGGGCCAGGCACAGCACGCCGCCGCACATGAACAGGATGCCTTTCAGAGAGGGAGCCATGCAGCGCCTCCGTGCGCGCGTCGAGGGAGGGGAAACGACACCGCCCCGACGGCCTGACCGTCGGGGCGGTGAGAGGGGCCGGAACCGAGGGTCAGAGCGAGGCCTGGACCACCATGCAGTCCATGCCCTGGGACTGGAGACGCTGGCAGGCGCTGCGGGCCTGGCGCTCGCCCAGATCGACCAGCCGCGCCCGGTAGACGCCGGCTTGCGCCACCCAGGGCACGTCGACCCGGGCGTCATCCAGCTCCGCGGCCAGGCGGGCCGCGGCGCGGTCGGCCAGGCGACGAGCGTGATCGGCGTCGCTGAAGGCGCCGACCTGCACGCCCCAGCCGCCGGTCCGCTCGTCGCGGTCGATCAGCGCGGTCAGCGGATCCGCCTCCGCCGCACCGCCGACGGCCGCGTCGGCGCTCGGCGCCGAGGCCACGATCGCCTCGTCCGGCGAGGGGGCGGCGACCTCCTGCACCACCGGCCCCGGCGCGGCGGCGCGGCTCGGCTCGCTGGCCGCCGGCGTCGAGGCCGGCTCGGGCGCCCGGGCGGATACCGTCGCGGCCGGTGCCGGCGCCGCGCTGTCGAGGCTCGCCAGCATCTGTCCGGCCGGCGGCAGCGTGCGGCCCGGCAGCGGCATCAGCCGCTCGTCGGCGATCTCGGTGCGGGCCAGCCAGCCGTGACCGTCGGCCAGGGCGGCACGGGCGAAGCCGCGATTCAGCAGGTCGGCCATGTGTTCGTCGCGGGAGGCGGCGGTGAAACCGCCCATCACCACCGAGAGCATGCGCCGGCCGTCGTGTACCGCCGAGGTGGCGACGTTGAAGCCGGAGGCGCGGATGAAGCCGGTCTTGAGGCCGTCGGCGCCCGGGTAGTTGGCCAGCAGGCGATTGTGGCCGCGGTAGGTGTTGCCGCGCCAGGTGAAGTCCTGCAGCGAGAAGTAGTGGTAGTACTGGGGGAAATCGAGCATCAGCCGACGGGCCAGCACCGCCATGTCGCGGGCGGTGGTGACCTGGGCATCGTCCGGCAGGCCGGAGGCGTTGCGGAAGGTGGTGTGGCGCATGCCGAGCTCGCGGGCGCGCTCGGTCATCATCCGCGCGAAGTGGCGCTCGCTGCCGCCCAGCGCCTCGGCGACGACCACCGCCACGTCGTTGGCCGAGCGCACCACCAGCGACTCGATGGCGGTCTCCACCGGGATGCTGTCGCCCGGCTTGAGGTATAGCTTGGTGGCCGGCATGGCCGCCGCCGCCCGCGACACCGGCAGCGGCTGCCCCAGGCTCATGCTGCGCCCCTCGATGGCCTCGAACAGCATGTAGAGGGTCATCATCTTGGTCAACGAGGCCGGATAGCGCGGCGCATCGGCGTTCTCGGCGTAGAGGATCTCGTGGGAGTCGGCGTCGATGACGATGCCCGCATAGCGGGGATTCTCGGCCTGGGCGAGCGGTGCCAGCAGCACGCTGGCCATGACGAGGGCGGCGAGCAGACTCACTCGCCAGCCGGAAATCGGAGTCGGCAGCATCGGTGTTCCCCTGAAGAATGACGCGCTTTATGAGTGCATTATGACCCAGGGGCCTGCCCTGTACAGGGCGAAACGCGGCCCGAGGCGCCATTTCCACTTTTCATTGTCGGACATCCAGCCTCGTTCTTGAGCGCGTCGATGTCCACCTCGTCGATCTGCGCCGGCGCCAGGAAGCGCTCGGCGTAGTCGCGCCACACCCCGCTGTCGAGCAGCAGGGCGAAGACGTCGGGATCCAGGTGGCCGTCGCGGGCCATGGCGGCCAGGATCGACAGCGAGCGCGACAGCGTCAGACCCGGCTTGTAGGGCCGGTCGGCGGCGGTCAGCGCCTCGAACACGTCGGCCACCGCCATGATGCGCTCCTCGAGGCTGGCCTCGGCCAGCACCAGCCGACGCGGATAGCCTCGACCGTCCATGCGTTCGTGGTGGTTGCCGGCGATGGTCGGCACCCGCCGCAGATGGGCCGGCCAGGGCAGCGACTCGAGCATCATGATGGTCTGGACGATGTGCTCCTGGATGCGGAAACGCTCGACGTCGTTGAGCGTGCCGCGGGCCACCCGCAGGTTGTAGAGCTCGCCCTGGTCGCCGGCCACCTCGGGCGGCTGCATGGCGAAGCCCCAGCGGTTGCGCGGATCGTCCTCGGCCACCGGCGGCGGCGCAACGACCCAGTCGAGGCGGTCCCGGGGGCGATCGGCCAGCAGCCGCTCCTCCGCGGGGGGCGGGGCTTCGGGCTCGCGCGCCAGTCGTGCGGCCTCCTCCTCGGACACGCCGAGCCGGTCGTCGAAATGGCGCCACCAGCGCCAGTCGGCGATCGCCTCGAGCCGCGCCAGGCGAGTCTCGTCGAGCGCCTCGCCGCCGCGGTTGAGCTCGGCCACCAGCCGGAAGGCCTCCTGCAGCTCGGCCTGCCGGCGGCGGCGCGCCTCGGCCAGCGCGGGTTCGTCGCCGCCCTCGGCGAGCCCGCGCCAGTAGGCGACGTCGGCGTCGCGCCACAGCACCTCGAAGCGGGTGCGGATCTCGTGGATGCGGTTGTAGCGGGCCTCCAGCTTGGTGGCCTTCTCCATGACCTCGTCGGGGGTGGTCAGCTTGCCGCAGTCGTGCAGCCAGGCCGCCAGGTGAAAGGCGGTGCGACGGTCGTCATCCAGCGTCTCGTCGGCGAAGGGGCCGCTGTTCGAGCGGTGGGCGCCCTCCAGCAGCATCTCGGCCAGCTGCGGCACCCTCGAACAGTGGCCGCCGGTATGCGCCGACTTGGCGTCGGTGGCCCCGGCGATCAGCTCGACGATGGCGTCCAGCAGGCGCTTCTCGCCCTCCAGCAGGCGGCGGGTCTCGATGGCCACCGCCGCCGCCCCGGAGAGCTCCTCGACGAAGCGCCGCCAGGAACGATCGCCGCCCGATCCCGACGCGCGCAGCGCCAGTATCAGCAGCCCCATGCGATGGCCACTGCGATTGCACAGCGGCTGCACCAGATAGCCGCTGGCCGCGGCCCGGCGCTCCAGCGCCGCCATGCCGCTCTCGTCGGGGGCCTTCAGGGTCAGGCACGCCGGCAGCGGATCGTCGGGATCGCCCTGGCCCTGCTCGGCCTCGCAGGCGAAGCGGGTGGGATCGCTCTCGTCCTCGAGGTAGATGGCGCCGTGGCGGCTGTCGGTGATGTTCAGCAGGTCCTCGAGGACGGTGGCGAGCAGCGTGTCCAGCCGCGGCTCGCGGCTCAGCGTCCGCGTCATGCGCTGGAAGCCCGCGATGCCCTCGGCCATGCCCGTCAGGGCGCCGCTCAGCTGCTGCACCTCGCGCACCGGCGAGCGCACCCCGCGGCAGGCGGAGAAGTCGAAATCGCCCAGCGCCCGGACCTGCTCGGCCAGGGCATTCAGCGGGCGGCTGAGCCGATGGCCGACCCACACGCCCAGCGGCAGCAGCGCCAGGGCCAGCAGCACGGCCACCAGCGAGCGCTGCCACAGCAGCTCACGGGTGCCGGCGAGCAGCTCGCGCTCCGGCACCACCATCAGCAGCGTGGCCGGCTCCACGCCGGGAATACGGAACGGCAGCCGCATGCCGAACCAGTCCTCGCCGTCGACCCGGAAGCGGGCCGAGGCGCCGGACGAGGCGTCGTCGGAGGCCGCCTCGCCCGGGGCCGCGGCGCCCAGCGAGGCGCCCTCGTCCCGGGTCAGGCGGCCGAGCCGCCGCAGCACCGGGTCGTCCAGTTCATCCAGCGTCGCCAGCCGCGGCGAGCCGCCATGCTCGGCGAGCAGCGCCTCCACGTCGGGATGCGCCAGCAGCCGGCCGTCGCGGGACACCACCGCCAGCCGGGTGCCGGGCGTGATGCCCAGCGCGTCCATCTCGCTGCCGAGATCGGCCAGCGAGGCGTCCAGCCCCACCACCGCCCGCCCGTGGCGGCTGCGCCGGGCCAGGGTGATGCCGATCTCGCGGGTGGTGAAGAAGACATAGGGCTCGGTGAGCCAGGCGCCGCTGGCCGCCATCGCCCGCCGATACCAGGGCCGCTCCCGGGGATCGAAGGCGTCGCCCGGCTGAAGCCGCCGGCCCAGCAGGTTCAGGTCGCGGTCGTAGAGCCGCCACTCGGCCTGGGCGTTGCCGCTGGCATCGCGGTCGACCGCCTGCACCAGATAGGCCGCCTCGTCGGCGTCAGGCACCTCGGGCAGCCGCTCTTGCGGCACCCGCCCGGCCGGACGCAGCAGCAGGAAGTCGCCATCCTCGTAGCCCACGTAGACGGCGCTGGCCGCCGAGTGCGCCTCCAGCGAGGCGGCCAGCAGCGGCAGGTGCCGCAGGCGATCGACGAGCCGCTGGCGCGACGCCAGGTCGTCCTGGGCCAGCAGCGTCACCACCACCCGGGCCGGATCGATCAGCCGCCGCGCCCGCTCCTCGGTGGTCACGGCCAGCTGGCGGCCGGTGTCTTCCACGGCGCGGACCATCATATTGTCGGCACCGCGGACGCCATGCCACAGCAGCACCCCGGCCACGATCAGCATCAGGCCGACGATGGACACGGCGGTCAGCGCGCGAAGGGAGAGGGAACGGCGCATGGGTGGCCTCGGCAGCGACGAGTCGGGCCGACGATGTGCCGGCGATGTCTTTCAAGATACGCCAAGTCCGCCGAGGATGACGGCGCCTTGCGGGAACGCCTTTCAACGTGCGGCTCGAACGCGCCGCTCAGCCACCCCAGAGACGCGAGGCGCCGAGCCAGGCCAGGCGCAGCGAGAGCAGCGTCAGCACCAGCCGGAACAGGTCGTCGAAGCGGCGATCGGAGAGCCGCTTCAGCAGGTTCAGGCCCAGCCAGGTGCCCAGGAAACCCGCCGCGACCATGGCCAGGATCAGTCCCAGCCAGTCATGGAACACGAAGCCGGCGGCGCCGAACACGAAGGCCTTGGTGAGATGCTGGGCCACCATGCAGGCGGAGAAGGTCGCCACCTTGGCCAGGCGGCCTTCCTGGCGCTGCTTGATGAAGGCCGCCACCACCGGGCCGCTGGCCCCCACCAGGCTCGAGAGCAGGGTGGTGGCCGCGCCGACGATCAGGGTGCCGAGCCGGCCCAGGGCGCGCCCGGGCAGCCCCGGGCCCCACAGGGTGAAGAGCACGAAGGCGGCGATGCACAGCTCCAGCACCCCGGCGGGCAGGCGGATCAGCAGCCAGGCGGCCGCCAGGGCACCGAGCGCCACCCCGGGCAGGAAGGCCAGCAGGGTGGCGCGGTCGAGGTGGCGCCAGGTCATGCCCACGCGGCCGACGTTGGACCCCAGCTGCACCATGCCGTGCACCGGAATCAGCGCGGCCGCCGGCATCACCTGGGCCAGCGCCATGATCATCAGCACCCCACCGCCGGCACCGAAGGCCGCGGTGAAGGCCGAGGTCAGCACCGACAGAGCGATCAGCGTGAGGTCGAGGGCGCCGGACAGCGGCGACAGCGCATCGAGGAGAGACAGGAGCGGCATGCGGGGTCCCGGTCCATGGGCGGAACCCCATCATAGCCGAGCGACGCCCCCGCGGGGCAAGGCGGCGCCCGAGCCGGTCGCGTCGGGCCAGCCGGCCTAGCCGGCCTAGCCGGCCAGTGCCTCGCGCACCGCGGCCAGCGAGGCGCGCTCCCGCTCGGCGTAGAGAGCGAGCTCGTCGGTCACCGTGGCGCCCAGGGCGGCCTCGAAGGCCGCGCGGTTGGCGTGGCCGGCGTAGGCCTCGCCGCCGCCGTCGCCCAGGTTCGACTGGAAGATGCCCGCCGCGCTGACCGGCAGGAAGTCCTCGTAGGTGATCGGCCGGGCGACCACCAGGCCGCGAGCGATCAGTGCCTCGGGATCCGAGGCGTCGACCGGGCCGGAGGCGCGCCCGGCGTCGGTGAGCCGATATTCGAAGAACGCCAGGCCGCGGCGGCGCAGCTCGACCTCGTCGTCCGGGAAGTCGGCGAAGGCCTCGGCCAGGGCTTGCTGGTGCGCCTCGTGGGCGAGCCCGGCGGTGCCTTCCTTGGAGGCGGCGAGCAGGCGGTCGTAGAGCGCCCGGCCCTCGGCGGTCAGCGCCACGCCGCGCTGTTCGATCTCGCCGAAGCGCGCGGTGTGGGTGCCCTGGCGATCGCCGGCGAAGCGGATCGGCTCCTCCAGCGCCTTGAAGCTGGTCTGGCGCAGCAGGATCGGGCAGTCGCGGCGCGGCGGGCCCTCGATCACCGCCTTGGGATTCATGCCGGCCGCCGGCATGCGCCGCTGGACCTCGTCGATGTCCAGGGTGCGCGGCGTCAGGTGGTTGATGTGCGGTCCGCGGAAGCAGACCACGTCGGCGATCAGCCGATGCTCGGCGTGCAGCGCCTCGTAGGTGGCCAGATCCACGGTGGCGTCGCGGTGCCAGCGGAAGGTCTCCAGCGCCGCGGTGACGAAGCGATCGGCCTGCTCGTCGGTGAGCCCGCCCTGACGCTCGGCCAGCGCGATCAGCTCCCGGGCCTCGGGGGTGAAGATGTCGCGCTCGGCCAGGATCGCCGCGGCGCGCTCGCGCAGTTCGGCACTCTCGATCAGCTCCAGGCGCAGCAGCGAGGTGAAGAGGCGGAAGGGGTTGCGCGCCAGTGCCGCGTCGTCGACCGGGCGGAAGGCGGTGGAATGCACCGGCACCCCGGCCTCGGCGAGGTCGTAGTAGCCCACCGGATGCATGCCCATCACCGCGAACAGCCGGCGCAGCATGGCCAGCTCCTCGGCGCTGCCGACGCGGATGGCGCCGTGGCGCTCCACGCCGAGGCGGCCCAGCTCATCGAAGGCCTCGAGGCGCTCGGCCAGGGCCGGATCACCCGCCAGGGTCTCGCGGTTCACCTCGTCGACCAGCGCGAGCAGGGTCTCGTACTGCGGCACCTCGGCCTGGTACATGGCCGACATGGCCCGGGAGAAGCGGTCGCGGATCTCGTCGGCGGAGACGACGTCCGTGGCGGTGGCGGTCATGAGGCATCCTCGGGTGGTGAAAGGGTCGCCTTCCATCTAAGCAGAGCCGGGCGTTTCGCCCTACCGGAATGGCGACGTCCTCTTTCATCTCTTCACTGACACCGACGGCCGCCATCGGCCTGGACATCACTGCATCAGGCTGCCCGCGGCATCGTCGTCCAGCGCGATCCCCTCCACGCCGACCTCTGCCTCCAGCGCCAGCAGGTAGTGGCGCAAGGCGCGGCGGGTGGCCTGTTCACGCAGGCTGTGCCGGACCCGCTCGGCGACCGCGTCGTAGGGCAGCGCCCGGCCCTCCTCGCGGGCGTCGATACTCACCAGGTGCCAGCCGTAGCGGGAGGCCAGCGGCCGTGCGTGGAGCCCGGTCGCCAGGTGCTGGAGGGCACGATCCAGTTCCGGCACCGTCTGGCCGGGGGCCAACCACCCCAGCTCGCCGCCCTGGTCCTTCGAGGGACAATCCGAATGCCGCTGGGCCAGCTCGGTGAAGCGCTGCGGCGCCTCTCGTAGCTGCTCGAGGAGCGCCTGTCCGCGTCGATAGCCGGCGTCCCGGGCCTCGGCATCGTCCGGCGCCGCCGCCAGCAGCACGTGCCGCACCCGCCGTCGGGTCGGCTCGCTGAAGTGCTCGGGGTGGGCGGCGTAAAAGCGCCGGCAGTCCGCCTCGTCGGGCTCGGGGACCTCCAGGTCGCGCTCCAGCAGCGAGGCGATGGCACTCTCGATGTCGGCCTCGCCCTCCCCCGCCAGCCCCAGCTGCACGGCGCGCTGGCGCAGCAGCTCGCGCACCACCAGGGCGCGCGCCGCCTTGAGCCGGGCACCGCCGGCACTGTCGGCCGGGTGGTACTGCATTTCCCGGGCGATCTCGGCGTGCTCGATCGCCGCCTCGCCGACCCGGATGGTGGGCGGCGTCGCGCCGCCCGGTACCGTTTCGATATCGATCTTCTGCATGGTGTTCTCTCCCGATGACTCCCTCAGGCCCGTCGACGGACGATCTGGTAGCGCCGCATCAGGTAGCCCAGCGGCGCACTCCAGACGTGCACCAGGCGGGTGAACGGGAAGACCAGCACGATGGTCAGCCCCACCAGGATATGCAGCTGGTAGATCCAGCCGACGCCGACGAGATGGTCGGCGGCGCCGCCCTGGAAGAAGACGATGGCCTGGGCCCAGTGGGCGAGCGCGAGCATCACGCCGCCGTCCAGGTGGCCCAGGGCGGGGATGATGGTCGCGAGCCCCAGCGTCACCTGCAGCACCAGCAGCAGGATGATGACGGTGTCCATCGGCCCCGACGAGGCCCGGACCCGGGCGTTGGTCAGTCGCCGCCAGGCCAGCATGGCGCCGCCTACCAGGCACATCACGCCGGCGATGCCGCCCACCACGATCGCCACCAGCTGCTTGGTGCCGGCGCTCATGAAGGGAGCATAGACCCAGTGCGGCGTCAGCAGGCCCACCAGATGGCCGAAGAAGATCACCAGGATGCCGACGTGGAAGAGGTTGCTGGCCAGGCGCATGTGCCTGGCGCTGAGCATCTGGCTGGAGCCGGTCTTCCAGGTGTACTGGGCGTGATCGAAGCGCAGCAGGCTGCCGACCAGAAAGACACTGCCGGCCAGATAGGGATAGAGCCCGAACAGCAGGGTGTGCATGTAGCTCATGACGGTTCTCCTTGTTGCCACGGGTGGCCCGGGTCGAGGATCCGGACCGCCTCGTCTTGCGTCGCCTTCTTGCGTTCGACCAGGCGCCGGCCTTCCGCCGACTGCAGGGCGCAGTCCTGATCCGAGGCGGCCGAGAAGCGCACCGCCTCCTCTTCCCAGACGGCGTCCAGGGCCTCGGGCGTATCGTCCCGGGCCTCCTGACTCACCGGCTCGCGATGCGCGTTCACGTCGTCCTCGGCGCCGATCAGTCCCAGCAGCGCCAGTATCGCCAGGGCGTGATCGGCCTCACGCTCCTCGAGGCGGGCGGTGAGCCTGGCCAGGATGTGGCGGATCTCACCCAGCCAGCGGCCGATCTCCGCCTCAGGCCGGGTGGAGAGATATTCCAGGAACAACGGCAGGTGGTCGGGCAGCTCCCGGGCGTCGAGCTCGAAGCCGGCGGCGCGATACTCGGCCAGCAGGTCGACCATGGCCTGGCCACGGTCCCGGGACTCGCCGTGGACGTGCTCGAAGAGCAGCAGCGAGGTGGCCCGGCCACGGTCGAACAGCGCCACGTATTCGGCCTGCAGGTCCAGCAGATCGGCCGCGGCCAGGCGTCGGCACCAGTCCATCAGGGCGGTGCGCAGATTGCCCGGCAGCCGCCGCTCGGCGTCGAGGATCGCGTTCATCTCGCCGACGGCGGCCTGGAGCTCACGGTCGGGATAATCCAGCAGCCGGGCCAGCACCCGCAGGCTCAGCATGTCGTCCGCCGGTTCGGGCTGGACACGGGCGGCATCAGTCATGACGGGCCTCCTCGCTCTTCTCTTCGTGCCGGTCCTCGCTCCGGGCATGAGGATCGAAGACCGCCACCGGCTGCACCAGAGTGGTGGTCTGCTTGCGACCGCCGAACAGGCTGGCCTCGCTGTCGCCGCCGTGGCAGCCGTCACCGAAGCTGAAGCCGCATCCGCCGCGCTCGGGGAAGGCGTCGACGGCCATTTCCCGATGGGCGGTGGGGATGACGAAACGATCCTCGTAGTTGGCGATGGCGAGGTAGCGATACATCTCCTCGACCTGGGCCTCGCTGAGTTCGACCTCGTCGAGCACCGCGGCGTCGGCCGCACCCTCCACGTGCTTGCCGCGCATGTAGAGGCGCATCGCCATCAGCCGCTTGAGGGCCAGCACCACGGGCGCCTCCTCGCCGGCGGTGAGCAGATTGGCCAGGTACTTCACCGGGATGCGCAGCGACTCGATCTTCGGCAGCACGCCGTCGTATTCCACCTGACCCGCCTCGGCGGCGGACTGGATCGGCGACAGCGGCGGCACGTACCAGACCATGGGCAGGGTGCGATACTCCGGGTGCAGCGGCAGCGCCAGGCCCCATTCCATGGCCAGCTTGTAGACCGGGCTCTGCTGGGCCGCGGTGATCACGCTGTCGGCGACGCCGTCGCGGCGGGCCTGGGCGATCACCTCGGGGTCATTCGGGTCGAGGAAGATCTCGCGCTGGCGGTGGTAGAGGTCGCGCTCATCCGCGGCGCCGGCCACCTCCTCGATGCGGTCGGCGTCGTAGAGCAGCACGCCCAGGTAGCGGATGCGTCCCACGCAGGTTTCGGAGCAGATCGTCGGCTGGCCGGCCTCGATGCGCGGGTAGCAGAAGATGCACTTCTCGGACTTTCCACTCTTCCAGTTGTAGTAGATCTTCTTGTAGGGGCAGCCGGAGATGCACATCCGCCAGCCGCGGCACTTGTCCTGGTCGATCAGCACGATGCCGTCTTCCTCGCGCTTGTAGATCGCCCCGCTGGGGCAGGACGCCACGCAGGTGGGGTTCAGGCAGTGCTCGCACAGCCGCGGCAGGTACATCATGAAGGTGTTCTCGAACTGGCCGTAGATGTCGGCCTGCACCTGCTCGAAGTTGGCGTCGCGGCGTCGCTTAGCGAACTCGGTGCCGAGCAGTTCCTCCCAGTTCGGCCCCCACTCGACCTTGTTCATGCGCTGCCCGGAGATCAGCGAACGCGGCCGGGCCGTGGGCTGGTGCTCGCCCGGCCTGGCGGTATGCAGGTGCTGATAGTCGAAGGTGAACGGCTCGTAGTAGTCGTCGATCTCCGGCAGGTCGGGATTGGCGAAGATGTTTGCCAGCACCCGCCACTTGCCGCCGATGCGCGGCTCGATGCGGCCGTCCTTGCGGCGCAGCCAGCCGCCGTGCCACTTCTGCTGGTTCTCCCACTCCTTGGGATAGCCGATGCCCGGCTTGGTCTCGACGTTGTTGAACCAGGCGTACTCGACGCCCTCGCGGCTGGTCCACACGTTCTTGCAGGTCACCGAGCAGGTGTGGCAGCCGATGCACTTGTCGAGGTTCAGGACCATGCCTACCTGGGAGCGAATCTTCATTTCACGGCCTCCTGCGCGTAGTCGTTGCCTTCCCCGTCCAGCCAGTCGATGCGCTTCATCTTGCGCACGATGACGAATTCGTCGCGGTTGGAGCCGACGGTGCCGTAGTAGTTGAAGCCGTAGGAGAGCTGGGCGTAGCCGCCGATCATGTGGGTCGGCTTGGGGCACACGCGGGTGACCGAGTTGTGGATGCCGCCGCGGGTGCCGGTGACCTCGGAGCCCGGCATGTTCAGGATGCGCTCCTGGGCGTGGTACATCATCGCCATGCCGTTCTTGACCCGCTGGCTGACCACCGCCCGGGCGGCGATGGCGCCGTTGGCGTTGTAGAGCTCGATCCAGTCGTTGTCCTCGACGCCGATGGACGCCGCGTCGTCCTCGGACAGCCAGACGATGGGCCCGCCCCGGGACAGGGTCTGCATCAGCAGGTTGTCGGAGTAGGTGGAGTGGATGCCCCACTTCTGGTGCGGCGTGATCCAGTTGAGCGCGATCTCCGGGTTGCCGTTGCCCTTGTCATCGGCCAGGCCGACCGCGGCCTTGGTGTCGATGGGCGGCCGATAGACCAGCAGGCTCTCGCCGAAGGCGCGCATCCAGGCATGATCCTGGTAGAACTGCTGGCGGCCGCTGACGGTGCGCCAGGGAATCAGCTCGTGGACGTTGGTGTAGCCGGCGTTGTAGGAGACGTGTTCGTCCTCGAGGCCCGACCAGGTGGGACTGGAGATGATCTTGCGCGGCTGGGCCACTACGTCACGGAAGCGGATCTTCTCCTCTTCCTTGGGCACGGCCAGATGCTTGTGGTCGCGGCCGGTGATCGCCGACAGCGCGTCCCAGGCCTTGACCGCCACCTGGCCGTTGGTCTCGGGCGCCAGGGTGAGGATCACCTCGGCGGCGTCGATGGCCGACTCGATGCGCGGTCGCCCCTTGGCCGGCCCTTCGGACTTCACCTGATTGAGCCTGCCGAGCAGCTCCACCTCCTTCTCGGTCTTCCAGCCGATGCCCTTGCCGCCGTTGCCCAGGCGGTCGAGCAGCGGCCCCACCGAGGTGAAGCGCTCGTAGGTGGCCGGATAGTCACGCTTGACCTCGACCAGCGCCGGCAGGGTCTTGCCGGGGACCGGCTCGCACTCGCCCTTCTTCCAGTCGCGGACCTCGGGCTGGGCCAGCTCGGCGGGGGAGTCATGCTGCAGCGGCAGGGTGACCAGGTCGGTCTCCTCGCCCAGGTGGCCCACGCAGACCTTGGAGAACGCCTTGGCGATGCCCTTGTAGATCTCCCAGTCGCTGCGCGACTCCCAGGCCGGGTCGGTGGCCGCGGTCAGCGGGTGGATGAAGGGGTGCATGTCGGAGGTGTTGAGGTCGTCCTTCTCGTACCAGGTCGCCGTGGGCAGCACGATGTCCGAGTACAGGCAGGTGGTGGACATGCGGAAGTCCAGCGTCACCAGCAGGTCGAGCTTGCCCTCAGGCGCCTGCTCGCGCCACACGACCTCCTCGGGCGTCTGGCCGCCGGCCTCGCCCAGGTCCTTGCCCTGGATGCCGTGGCGGGTGCCCAGCAGGTACTTGAGCATGTACTCGTGGCCCTTGCCCGAGCTGCCGAGCAGGTTGGAGCGCCAGATGAACAGGTTGCGCGGGAAGTTCTGCGGGTCGTCGGGATCCTCGGCGGCGAAGCGCAGCTCGCCGGCCTTGAGCCGGTCGACCACGTAGTCCGCGGTGGCCTGGCCCGCCTCGGCGGCCTGGCCGGCCAGCGACAGGGGGTTGGTGGCCAGCTGCGGCGCGGAGGGCAGCCAGCCCATGCGCTCGGCGCGCACGTTGAAGTCGACCAGGCTGCCGGAGTAGTCCTCGGCCTTGGCCAGCGGCGAGAGGATCTCCTTGACCTCGAGCTTCTCGTAGCGCCACTGGCTGGAGTGGTTGTAGAAGAAGGAGGTGGAATTCATCTGCCGCGGCGGCCGCTGCCAGTCCAGGCCGAAGGCCAGCGGCAGCCAGCCGGTCTGCGGGCGCAGCTTCTCCTGGCCCACGTAGTGCGCCCAACCGCCGCCGCTCTGGCCGATGCAGCCGCACATGACCAGCATGTTGATCAGGCCACGGTAGTTCATGTCCATGTGGTACCAGTGGTTCATCCCGGCACCGACGATGATCATGGAACGCCCGCCGGTCTTGTCGGCGTTGTCGGCGAACTCCCGGGCGATGCGCAGGCACTGATCGGCGGACACGCCGGTGATCTTCTCCTGCCAGGCCGGGGTATAAGGCTTGACCTGGTCGAAGGCGGTGGCGCCGTCGTCCTCGCCCTCTTTGCTTCTAAACCCGCGGTCGATGCCGTAGTTGGCGCACATCAGGTCGAAGACGGTGACCGCCAGCACCTCGCGGCCGTCTGCCCGGGTCATCCGCTTGGCCGGCAGGCAGTGGAACAGCAGCTCGTCGCTGGCGCCGCCGCTCTTCACATGATCGAAGTGCTGATGCTCGATCCCGCCGAAGTAGGGAAAGGCCACCCGAGCCACCTCGTCATGGGCCTCGGCCAGGCTGAGCCTCGGCCGGATCTCGGTGCCGTCGGCGTCGAGAGACTCGAGGTTCCACTTGCCCTTGCTCTCGTCCTCGTCGTCGCCGTTCGCTTCGCCCCAGCGGAAGCCGATGGAGCCGCGCGGCACGACGAGGCGATCGCCGAGCTCGTCCCAGACCAGGGTCTTCCACTCGGGATTGTTGTCCTGACCCAGGCCGTCGGCGAAGTCGCTGGCGCGCAGCTGCCGGCCGGGCACGTGGCTGCCGTCCTCGCGAACCTCGAGCTCCACCAGGCAGGGCATGTCGGTGTAGCGGCGCACGTAGTCGGTGAAATAGGCGCTGGGGTTGTCGAGATGGAATTCCTTGAGGATGACGTGGCCCATGGCCAGGGCCAGGGCCGCGTCGGTGCCTTGCTTGGCGGACAGCCACTCGTCGGTGAGCTTGGCGACCTCGGCATAGTCCGGGGTGACCGCGACGGTCTTGGTGCCCTTGTAGCGCACCTCGGTGAAGAAGTGGGCGTCCGGGGTGCGGGTCTGGGGTACGTTGGACCCCCAGGCGATGATGTAGCCCGAGTTGTACCAGTCGGCGGACTCCGGCACGTCGGTCTGCTCGCCCCAGGTCATCGGCGAGGCCGGCGGCAGGTCGCAGTACCAGTCGTAAAAGCTCATGCACACGCCGCCGATCAGCGACAGATAGCGACTGCCGGCGGCGTAGGAGACCATCGACATGGCCGGAATCGGCGAGAAGCCGATGATGCGGTCCGGCCCGTACTGCTTGGCGGTGTAGACGTTGGAAGCGGCGATCAGGCCGTTGAGTTCGTCCCAGTCGGCGCGCACGAAGCCGCCCATGCCGCGGGCGCGCTTGTACTGCCTGGCCTTGGCCGGGTCCTCGACGATGGAGGCCCAGGCGTTCACCGGGTCACCATGCTCCGCAAGGGCCTCCCGCCACAGCGCCAGCAACGGCTTGCGGATCAGCGGATGTTTCAGGCGGTTGGCGCTGTACAGGTACCAGGAGTAGCTGGCCCCGCGCGGACAGCCGCGGGGCTCGTGGTTGGGCAGGTCCGGGCGGGTACGCGGATAGTCGGTCTGCTGGGTCTCCCAGGTGACCAGGCCGTTCTTGACGTAGATCTTCCAGCTGCACGACCCCGTGCAGTTGACCCCGTGGGTACTGCGCACCACCTTGTCGTGCTGCCAGCGCGCGCGATAGCCGTCCTCCCAGTCGCGGGTCTCGTCGCGGGTCTCGCCGTGTCCCCCGGCGAAGTCGTCGGGGCGGCGGGTCAGGTACTTCAGGCGGTCCAGAAAGTGACTCATGGATGCTCTCTCCTCAGCGGCTCGGCGAGGCGGTTGGCGTCTGCGCCGCGTGCTCGGGCGCCTGCAGGCGGATCTCGGCGTTACGGCGGGTGTAGTAGAACCAGGTCAGGGCCACGCAGATCGCGTAGAAGGCAATGAAGCCGTACAGCGCCATTTCGGCCCCCCCGGTCAGCGCGATGGAGCTGCCGAAGGTTTTGGGAATGAAGAAGGCCCCGTAGGCGGCGATCGCCGAGGTGAAGCCGATGGTCGCCGCGGCTTCCTTCTCGCTCTGCTGACGCTGAGCCGCCTCGTCGAGGGTCGGCATCAGTCGCGCCACCTCCTGGCGGAAGATCTCGGGAATCATCTGGAAGGTGCTGGCATTGCCCACGCCGGTGAAGAAGAACAGCAGCAGGAACATCGCGAAGAAGCCCCAGAACGCGCCCGGCTGGTCCTTGATCCCGAGGAAGAACAGCACCCCGGCCACGCAGGCGATCATCGCCGCGAACACCCACAGGGTGACCCTGGCCCCGCCAAAGCGGTCCGAGACCCAGCCGGTGCCGGCCCGGGACAGGGCGCCCACCAGCGGCCCCAGGAAGGCGAACTGCAGCACGTCGACCTCCGGGAACTGGTTCGACGCCAGCAGAGGGAAACCCGCGGAGTAGCCGATGAAGCTGCCGAAGGTGCCGGTGTAGAGCACACACATCAGCCAGTTGTGCTTGCGCTTGAAGATCACCGCCTGATCCTTGAAGGAGGAGCGGGCACTGGCGATGTCGTTCATGCCGAACCAGGCCGCCACGGCGCCGAGCAGGATGAACGGCACCCAGACGAAGCCGGCGTTCTGCAGCCACAGGCGCTCACCGTCGCTCAACGTCTGCGGCTCGCCGCCAAGGGCGCCGAAGACCCCGGCGGTGATCGCCAGCGGGATCAGGAACTGCATGACGCTGACGCCCAGGTTGCCCAGCCCGGCATTGAGCGCCAGGGCGTTGCCCTTCTCGCGCTTGGGATAGAAGAACGAGATGTTGGCCATGCTCGAGGCGAAGTTGCCGCCGCCGAAGCCGCACAGCAGCGCCAGGATCAGCATCACCAGATAGGGGGTGTCGGGATTCTGCACGGCGAAGCCGATCCACAGCGCCGGCAGCGCCAGCGAGGCGGTCGACAGTGCGGTAAAGCGCCGGCCGCCGACGATCGGCACCATGAAGCTGTAGAAGATGCGCAGCGTGGCGCCCGACAGCCCCGGCAGCGCGGCCAGCCAGAACAGCTGGTTGGAGGTGTAGTCGAAGCCCACCTGGGGCAGCTTGGCCACCACCACCGACCAGACCATCCACACCGAGAAGGCCAGCAGCAGATTGGGAATCGAGATCCACAGGTTGCGGGTGGCGATGCGCTTGCCCTTCTCGGCCCAGAAATCCGGATCCTCCGGGCGCCAGTCCTGCAGCACGAAACGGCTGGGCGTGGCGAGCTCCGGCAGGTCGGTGACCTCGCGGCCGGCCCGCCACTCCTGACGGCTGGCACGCAGGATGGCGTAATGCATCCACACCAGCGCCGCGGCGGACACCGCGAACAGCAGCATGAAGCAACTCTGCCAGATGCCCGCCACGTCGTTGAGCATGCCGAAGGTCAGCGGCAGGAAGAAGCCGCCGAGCCCCCCGATCATGCCCACCACCCCGCCGACCGCGCCGACGTGCTGCGGATAGTAGCTGGGGATGTGCTTGAACACCGCTGCCTTGCCCAGCGACATGAAGAAGCCCAGCACCATGATCAGCACGACGAAGCCGACCAGGTTCATGGCGAACGAGAATTCCAGGGTGCCGTTCACACCCTGCACGCTGTAGCGGGTCGGCGGATAGCTGAGCAGGAAGCTGCACGCCACCGAGGCGATCAGGGTCCAGTACATCACCCGCCGCGCGCCGTAGCGATCGGACATCCAGCCGCCAAGGACGCGGAACAGCGACGCCGGAATGGTGTACAGCGCGGCGACGATGCCGGCGGCGGTGATGCTCAGGCCGTAGACCTCGACCAGGTAGTGGGGCAGCCACAGCGCCAGGGCGACGAAGCCGCCGAACACGAAGAAGTAGTACAGCGAGAAGCGCCACACGCGCACCTCGACCAGCGGTGCCAGCTGCTGCTTGAGCGGCACGGCATCGGCGCGGCGACGCTCGCTCTGCGGATCGGTCCGTGCCAGCAGCAGGAAAGCCACGCCCATGATCGCGATCACCGTGGCATAGACCACTGCTGCCCCCTGCCAGCCCAGCGCCAGCAGCAGGAAGGGCGCGCCGAAGTTGGTCACCGCGGCGCCGACGTTGCCGGCCCCGAAGATCCCCAGGGCGGTGCCCTGGCGCTCCTGCTCGAACCAGGCCGAGGTGTAGGCCACGCCGACGATGAAGGAACCGCCGGCCAGGCCGACCCCCAGGGCGCCGAGCAGCAGCATGGGGTAGCTGGTGGCGAAGGTCAGCAGGTAGACACAGGCCGCCGTAGCCAGCATCAGCAGGCTGAACACCCAGCGCCCGCCGAAACGATCGGTGAGGATGCCCAGGAACAGGCGGCTGATCGACCCGGTAAGCACCGGGGTCGCCATCAGCAGGCCGAGCTGGGTATCCGACAGGGCGAACTCCTGCTTGATCTGCAGGCCGAGAATGGAGAACAGCGTCCACACCGCGAAGCACAGCGTGAACGCCAGCGTGGACAGGAACAGTGCGCGATTCTGGGCGCGCCTGGTCGATGGGGTGGGGTTGGCCATGATCTCCCCCTCTGGCTCGGTGAAAGGCTTCCGGGAGCGCCCTTCCACCGGACCGAAGGTGCGAAAGACGCGGTAGGAGGACCTTAGCGCCGGCGGTGAGGCGAGGCCGTTGACCTGGGTCAAGGCGCTTCGGAGCGCCATCCCCGACCCTAGCCGTGTCTACCTCTTTGGAGGTAGCAGGAGTTTTTTCACAACCCACTGATTCAACTAGCATTTGCTTCTGCCGCCCGGTGTTGCATCGGGCGTGGTGACAAAGGCGACTCTTTGGAGGTAGGCGGCGCCCCTGGCGCGATGCCGGATGTCATGCCCCGTTCCCTGTCCTTCCGCGCCGGCCTGGCGATGGCCGGCATCGTGCTGCTGGCGCTGACCAGCATGCTCGGCTCGATCATCATCGCCGAGAACGCCCGTGGCGACGCGGCCGCCATCAACCAGGCCGGCGCCCTGCGCATGCAGGCCTATCGTCTGCTGAGCACCACCCAGCGGGCCGATGCCGACAGCGAGGCTCGCCGGGCGCAGATCGCCGAACTCGAGCGCAGCCTCGCCTCGCCGGCGATCACCGGACGCCTGGCGGACGATCCACGGCATCCGCTGAACCGCCAGTACCGCACCGTCATCGCGCAATGGCACGACCGGCTGCGGCCGCGGATGCAAGCAGCAGGCGTTCCGGCCACGCTGCCGGTCGGCGACTTCGTCGACCAGGTGGACCGCCTGGTCGACCAGCTCCAGCGCGAGGCCGAGTCGCGAATCCAGCTGATGCGCCTGTTCCAGGGGGTCATCCTGTTCTTGACCCTGGGCCTGGTGTTCCTGGCCATGTACAAGCTGACCACCGATGTCATGCCGCCGCTGCGTGACCTGCTCAGGGTCGTCGATGGCTCACGGCGCGGCGACTTCAGCGGCCGCACCCGCTACGCGGCCGACGACGAACTGGGCCTTCTGTCGCGCACCATCAACCAGATGAACGACAGCCTGTCCCGGATCTACGGTCAGCTCGAGGCGCGCGTCGAGGCCAAGACCGCCGAGCTCGAGCGCAGCAACGAGACGCTCGAGGTGCTCTACCAGGCCGCGCGCCAGCTCAACGGCGCCCCCATCGGCGATGCCAGCTACCGCCGGGTGCTCGAAGACCTCGCCGCCGTCACCGGTCTGGGCCCCGTCACCCTGTGCCTGAGCCAGAGCGATGCCGAGCGTGCCTACCTGCGGCTCTCCACCCGACCCGACGATTGCCCCGACTTCTGTCGCGCGCCGGCCTGCCAGCCCTGTCTCGACGGCAACGGCGACACCCCCTGGGTGTATCGGGTCGCGGTGAACGAGGCGGGGCGGAACTACGGGGTATTGCTGCTCGAATATTCGCCCGAGTCGCCGCCTCGGCGCTGGCAATGCGACCTGGTCGAAACCATCGCCGGTCTGATCGCCACCTCGCTATCGCTCTCCCAGGGCTACGCCGAGCAGCGCCGGCTGGCGCTGATGGACGAACGCGCGGTGATCGCTCGAGAACTGCACGACTCGCTGGCCCAGTCGCTCTCCTACCTGAAGATCCAGGTCTCCCGCCTGCAGGCCCAGGCCCGGGCCGGCGGGGCCCATGCCGACACCGAGGCGATCGTCGATGAACTGCGCGAAGGCCTCAACGCCGCCTACCGTCAGCTCCGCGAGCTGCTCAACACCTTCCGCCTGAAGATGTCTGACGCCGGGCTGGAGGCCGCCCTCGAGGAGACGGTGCGCGAATTCGTCCGTCGCGGTGAGCTGTCCCTTCGCCTCGACTACCGCCTCGATCACTGCCCACTGTCACCCAACGAGGAGGTGCATACCCTGCAGATCGTTCGCGAGGCGCTGTCCAACGTCGTCCATCACGCCCGGGCGAAGCGCTGCGAGGTCAGCCTGAGCACCGACGAGGCGGGCCGCGTGGCGGTCAGCATCCGCGACGACGGCGTCGGTCTCGGAGGCACATCGAACCAGCCGGAACACTACGGGACCATCATCATGCACGAACGCGCCGCCAGCCTGAGCGGCCGCCTCGAGCTGCACGAGCCGGCCGAAGGGGGCACCGAGGTCAGGCTGCACTTCACGCCTCAGCTCCACCGAGAGACGACGGCCACCTCATTGCCGGGAGACACGCCATGAGCACCGCGATCCTGATCGTCGACGACCATCCGCTGTTCCGTCGGGGGGTGCGCCAGCTGCTGGAGATGGATCCCGAGCTGGCGATCGCCGGAGAGGCCGCCGACGGGGAAGCCGCCATCGAGGCCGCGGGCCGCCTGTCCCCGACGCTGATCCTGATGGACCTGAACATGGCGCGGCGGGATGGCCTCGACGCCCTGCGCGCGCTGCGCGAGTACGGCGTCGAGGCTCGCATCGTCATGCTCACGGTCTCCGATGCCGAGGAGGACGTGGTCGCTGCCCTGCGCGCCGGCGCCGACGGCTATCTGCTCAAGGACATGGAACCCGAAGACCTGCTGGCGGCGATCAAGGAGGCCGCTGAGGGGCGCATGGCGGTCAGCCCACGCCTCGCCGGCCTGCTGGCGAAAGCACTGAGCGGCCCTCGCCCGGGACCGGGCGAGAACCTGCTGGACTCGTTGACCGCCCGTGAAGGCGAGATCCTGGCCGCCCTGGCGGAAGGCCTGAGCAACAAGCTGATCGCCCGTCGACTGGCGATCAGCGAAGGCACGGTCAAGGTTCACGTCAAGCACCTGCTCAAGAAGCTGGGGCTGCGCTCACGGGTCGAGGCGGCGGTGTGGGCCGTGCAGATGGGGGGCGAGAAATAGCCCGGACCGTCCTGCAGGGCACCTCAGTCGTCGTCATCGATGATGTCGCCGATCCAGGTCAGGGCCGCGACGCTGGCCGGCAGCCCCAAGGTCGGAACGCCCAGCAGCGCGACCTGCTCCAGCGCCGCCGACGACTCGCCCTCGGCCAGGGCACGACGGACATGGGAGTGCACGGCGCCCTCGGAGCCGGCGCCCACCGCCAGGGCCAGCTTGACCAGACGGCGAGTGCGGGCATCCAGCGGCCCGCTTTCGGCACAGGCCTTGCCCAGTGCCGCATAGGCGCGCCATACCTCCGGGTGACGTTCGGCGACCCGGCCGGCACCGGCGGGAAGTTCCTGTCTCGGCATGTGGGACTCCTTCTGACGACGAATGACGCCCACAGTATAGGAAGCCGCGTCTCAGGCCAGCCAGGACCAGGGACTATGGCGGATGGCCGCCCCGACCACGAAGGCGAAGGCCAGCAGAGCGGCGCCGGCCGCCAGTCCGCGGATCACCGGCGTGCGCCCACGCTTGATGGCCACGCTCCCGAGCCCGATGTAGACCAGCAGCCCCAACAGCTTGGCCGCGAGCCACGGCTGCTGGTGTGGCCATAGCGAGAGCCCCACCATCATCCAGACACCCAACCCCAGCAGGGCGCTGTCGACCAGGTGCGGCAGCCCGCGAACCCAGCGACGCGCCGGCCTGGGCGACCCACGCACCGACCACCAGGCCCGGAGCATGAACAAGGCCAGGCTGAATCCGGCGATGCTCATGTGAAGATGCTTGATCAGCAGATAGTGTTCCATGGAAGGGGCCTCGACGACTGGCCGGACTCGGTCGTTTGTCATCGCGCCTAGCCTGCCTTTCCGTCGCTGCGCGCCGAGCTCAGCGGGACCGCGTAGTGCAGCAGGAAGATCGCATAGGCCAGGCACCACAGGATGATGGTCAGGCTGTAGGTCAGATGCATGATACCCGGCAACGCGGCCAGCAAGGGGCCACGCAGCAGGCCGGCCACGGCCAGCAGGCCCAGCGCCACCCCCATGCCCGGCAGCGTCACGATGGGGCGGCCGGTGTGCCCCAGCGAGACCCGCGCCATCATCGCCAGCATCATGGTCCCCATGGCCCCGACGGTCAGCGTGTGCACCGCCAGCTCGACGCGAAAGGCGCCGAGCGCCGCCAGCGCCCACATACCCAGGCCCAGCGGGAGGGCGGCATAGCTGACATGAAGCCCCCAGAGCAGCGGCTCTCGCCACGTACGCAACCCACCCCAGCGCGCCAGCCGCAGCGCATTGGCCAGGGCCGCCAGGGCCAGCGCCCCCGCCATCACGCCCTCGGGCGGCGCCATCCCCGGCAGGACGGCGAGCTGGGCCCCCAGCACCGCCGCCATGCTGCCCAGGGTCGCCCCCTCCAGCCAGCGCCGGGGCTGGGGCCGGGGGCCGCCCAGTCGATTGGCGGTGAACAGCGGTATCACTCGGCCGCCCAGCACCACCATCACGGCAGCGATCAGCAGCACCGCCAGGCGAGCCCCCGCCCGTGCCAGCTCGCCATCTCCCCACCAGGCTCCCAGGTGCATGGCCAGGTTGGCCACGGCCAGAAGCCCCAGCAGCGGCAGGAAGACCAGATTCCGCCAGCGCCCGGCGGCGATGACCATCCGCGCCATCACGCCCGCCACCGCGACCAGGAACCCCACATCGATCAGCATCACGCCCCACTCCGGCAGACCGATGGGGAAGGCCAGCAGCCCACGGGCCACGGCCCACAGCGCCACCAGGCCCAGCAGCGGCAGGCCGGTCGGGCCGGGACGGCCGGTCCAGTTCTGCGCCGCGGTGAGCAGGAACCCGGCGATGACGGCGGCACCGAAGCCAAACAGCATCTCGTGCTGATGCCACCACAGCATGCCGCCCCAAGGCCGCAGCAGGACGTCGCCCTGCCAGAAGGCCAGCCACGCCATCAGCGCGACGATGCCGAACAGGGCGGCCAGCAGGAAGAAGGGGCGAAAGGCCAGGCCCGCCACCGGCAGGCGTGTCGTGAGGGAACGAGGAGCCATCATGCACCATATCCGAGGCTGGAACTTGGGTATCGGCATTGTGCGCCGCGGCGTTCGGCCCGGACCATGACAGGCATCAAGAAACGTCCTTATCCGTCGGATGCGTCGTCCTCGGCGTCCCTATCGCCCACCGGTGCCTCACGTTCGTAGTGGAACTTCATGTAGGCGATCCCCGGGGCCATCACCAGCCGCCAGGCCAGCTCCTCCTCGTCGCCGCACTCGGGATCGTACTCTCGCAGCGTCGCCATCATTGCCTCCAGCCAGCGATCATAGAGCGCCGGACGGATGTCCAGATGCGCGCGGTTGTGGCGAATCGCCACCCGCGCCAGGTAGTCGCCGTCATGGCTGGCCGCGTAGAGGCTGATCAGGTGATAGAAGGATTTCTTGAGCATCGCCTGCTGGCGATCCATGTCGATGCCGCGGAACTTCCCGGCCACCTCCGTCGACCCCTCCAGGAAGCGTCGGTAGAAGGCATCGAAGAACCCCTGACCCTCGACCTCATGGGCCAGGGCTCGTGCATAGCTGGCATCGAAGACCCTGACGATATCCATGCGCCCTCCCCGCCGAAGCGCCGCCTGCCTACCAGCCTAGCCGCCCCTCCCTTTCCCGACGATGTGCGAGGCTCGGGCCGCCATTCTTGACCGAGATCAGGACAAGACGCGACTGCGACAATCTTGCCCACCTCGGGGGCTGGTGGGCCGCCCCTCTTTAGAGGTATTTTAAATGCATCTTAAAGAGACGCGCCGCCCACTCTCGCCCAGGAGCCGCCCATGCTGACTCAAGCCCAGGAAAGCCTGATCGCCGCCACCGCCCCGGTGGTCGCCGAGCATCTCGATGCCATCACCCAGCGCTTCTACCCGCTGATGTTCGAGCGTTACCCCGAGGTCGCGCCGCTGTTCAACCAGACCCACCAGGCCAACGGCGGACAGCCGCGGGCGCTGGCCGCGGCGGTGCTCGCCTACGTGCAGCTGCGCCAGGACCCCGAACGGGTGCACGAGGTGCTGGCCACGGTGGTCAGCAAGCACGTGTCGCTGGACATCCGCCCCGAGCAGTACCCGATCGTCGGCGAGTGCCTGATGGCCGCCATCGGCGAGGTGCTGGGCGATGCCGTGACGCCGGAGATCGCCGATGCCTGGGGCGCGCTCTACGAGGAGCTTGCCGGCCTGCTGATCGAGCTCGAGGAAAAGCGCTACCGGACCTTCGAACAGCAGCCCGGCGGCTGGCGCGGCCCGCGCGAGTTCCGCATCGCCGAGACCCGCCAGGAAAGCGCGGTGATCCGCTCCTTCGTGCTGGAACCCACCGACGGTGGCCCCGTGGCCGAGCATCTCCCCGGCCAGTACATCGGCGTGCGCCTGACCATCGACGGCCAGCCGGTCCATCGCCACTACAGCCTCTCGGCGCTGCCCAACGGCCGCAGCGTTCGCATCTCGGTGAAGCGCGAGGACGGCGGCGTGGCCAGCCGGCACCTGCACGACGCCATGGCCGTGGGCGACACCCTGGAGCTGCTGCCGCCCGCCGGCGAGCTGACCCTGGTGGCCGGCGACGAGCCGCTGCTGCTGGCCAGCGGCGGCGTCGGCCAGACGCCGATGCTGCCGCTCGCCCGCCAGGCCCTGGCCGAAGGCCGCCGGGTGGTCTACCTGCACGCCGCCCAGGACGCCGAGCAGCGCGCCTTCGCCGACGAGCTCGCGGCCCTGGCCGCCGAGCATCCCGAGCGGCTGACCGCGGTCAGCGTTCAGGAACGCGGCGACGGCGCCGATCACCTCGGCCGCGTGGACCGCGACCTGCTGGCCCGCTACCTGCCCGAAGGCGCGCGCTGCTACTTCGTCGGCCCCCAGGGGTTCATGTCCGCCGTGGACCGCAGCCTGAAGGCGCTGGGCATTCCCGACGAGCGTCGCCACTACGAGCACTTCGGCCCGGCGCGTCCCCTCGACGCCGCCTGATCATCCTCTCCCATGAAAGAACGGCCCGGACGCCTTGGCGTCCGGGCCGTTTTTGTAGCCCCGACCAGAACCGGCTCAGTGGCCGAGTATCTGGCTCAAGAACAGCTTCGTTCGGTCCGATTCCGGGTGATTGAAGAAGGTCTCCGGCGGCGCCTGCTCGATGATCTGGCCCTGGTCCATGAAGATGACGCGGTCCGCCACGGTCTTGGCGAAGCCCATCTCGTGGGTCACGCAGAGCATGGTCATGCCGTCCTGGGCCAGCTCGACCATGACATCGAGCACCTCCTTGATCATCTCCGGATCCAGCGCCGACGTGGGCTCGTCGAACAGCATCACCTCGGGGCGCATGCACAGCGCCCGGGCGATGGCCACGCGCTGCTGCTGGCCGCCGGAGAGCTGGCCGGGATACTTGTGCGCCTGGTCGGCGATGCGCACCCGCTCGAGGAATTCCATGGCGGTCTTCTCCGCCTCGGCGCGGGGCTTCTTCTGCACCCAGGTCTGGGAGATGCAGCAGTTGTCGAGCACCGACAGGTGCGGGAACAGGTTGAAGTGCTGGAAGACCATGCCGACGTTGCGGCGGATCTGCTCGATGCGCTTCACGTCCTGGGTCATGGTCACGCCGTCGACGACGATGCGGCCCTGCTGATGCTCCTCGAGGTGGTTGAGGCAGCGGATCAGGGTCGACTTGCCCGAGCCCGAGGGCCCGCAGATGACGATGCGTTCGCCCCTGGCCACCGTCAGGTCGATGTCGCGCAGGACGTGGAAGTCGCCGTACCACTTGTTGAGCCCCTCGACCGAGATCATCGGCTCGTCGACGGGGGCGCTGGCCGTGTTGTTGGTCGCCATGCCGGTCGTTCCTCGTTCTTGAAAGCGTTTGTTAAGTGCTTGTTATTCCGTGCCTGCCGCTCAGCTCTTGTGGCCGGTATGCAGGCGCCGCTCGATGTACTGGCTGTAGCGCGACATGCTGAAGCAGAAGATCCAGAACATCAGCGCCGCGAACACGTAGCCCTCGGTGGCGAAGCCCAGCCAGTTGCTGTCGGTGAGCCCGGCGCGGATGATCGCCAGCAGGTCGAACAGGCCGATGATCAGCACCAGCGAAGTGTCCTTGAACAGCGCGATGAAGGTGTTGACGATGCCGGGAATCACCAGCTTCAGCGCCTGGGGCAGCACGATCAGTCCCATGCGTCGCCAGTAGCCCATGCCCAGCGCCTTGGCGGCCTCCTCCTGGCCCCTGGGAATGGCCTGCAGGCCGCCGCGCACCACCTCGGCCATGTAGGCGCTCCAGAAGAACATGATGCCGATCAGCGCCCGCAGCAGCTTGTCGAACTCCACCTCGCTAGGCACGAACAGCGGCAGCATCACCGAGGCCATGAACAGCACCGTGATCAGCGGCACGCCGCGCCAGAACTCGATGAACACCACGCACACGCCGCGCACCAGCGGCATCTGCGAGCGACGCCCCAGCGCCAGCACCACGCCCAGCGGCAGCGAGCCGACGATGCCCACGACGGCCACCGTCAGGGTCAGCATCAGCCCGCCCCACTCGCGGGTCGGCACCGCCATCAGCCCGAAGTGGCCGCCGAGCAGCAGCACGTAGGCCACCGCCGGGAAGCCGACCAGGGCGAACAGCCCCACCCAGCGCTTGGCCGGCAGCCGGGGAATCGCCAGCCAGGCGATCAGCAGCCCCAGCATCATGAACACCGTATCGACCCGCCAGCGAGCGGCCTCGGGATAGAAGCCGTAGACGATGGTCTCGAAGCGGGCGCTGATGAACACCCAGCAGGCGCCCTCGCCACTGCAGGCCTCGCGGGTCGAGCCCAGCCAGTCGGCGTCGATCAGCGCCCACTGCACCAGCGGCCACAGCCCCCAGCCCAGCACCGCCAGCACGCACAGGGTGATGACGCTGTTGAGCGGTCCGTCGAAGAGGTTGGCGCGCAGCCAGCCCGGCACGCCGCGGCGCAGATCCGGCGGCCGTCGCGCCTCGATCATCTCGATTCGTGTCGCCATCTCGGCCATGTCAGCGCTCCTTCATCAGGGTGCGGGCGTTGTAGAGGTTCATCAGCGCCGACACCACCAGGCTGATCAGCAGGTAGACCGCCATGGTCATGGCGATGATCTCGATGGCCTGGCCGGTCTGGTTGAGGGTGGTGCCGGCGAACACCGCCACCAGGTCCGGGTAGCCGATGGCCGTGGCCAGCGAGGAGTTCTTGATCAGGTTCAGGTACTGGCTGGTGAGCTGGGGCACGATGACCCGCATCGCCTGGGGGATCACGATCTTGCGCAGGGTGATGTTGCCGGGAAGGCTGATCGCCCGGGCGGCCTCGACCTGCCCGCTCGGCACCGACTGGATGCCCGAGCGCACGATCTCGGCGATGAAGGAGGCGGTGTAGATCGACAGCGCCAGCCACAGCGCCATCAGCTCGGGGATGATCGTCACCCCGCCCGAGAAGTTGAAGCCGGCCAGCACCGGCACGTCCCAGGCCAGCGGCCGCCCGGTCACCAGGAACACCGCCAGCGGCAGGCCGACCAGGATCAGCGCGCCGAGCCGGTAGACCGGCAGCGCCTGGCCGGTGCGGGCCTGCAGCCGCCGCGCGTAGAGCGCCAGCCCCACCACCGCGGCCACCGCCAGGGCCAGCGCCCAGAGGGTGGCGTCGAAGCCCGGCTGGGCCACCGGCGCCGGCATCATCAGCCCGCGCACGTTGAGGAACAGCGCCTCGAACAGCGACAGGCTCTGGCGCGGGCTCGGCAGCGCCTGGAGCACGGCGAAGTACCAGAACAGGATCTGCACCAGCAGTGGAATGTTGCGGAAGATCTCGACGTAGGCGGCGGCCAGCCGGGCCAGCAGCCAGTTGCTCGAGAGCCGGGCGATGCCCACCGCGAAGCCGATGACCGTCGCCGCGACGATGCCGAGGCCGGATACCAGCAGGGTGTTGAGCAGCCCCACCACGAAGGTGCGGCCGTAGGTGCTGTCGCCGCTGTAGGCGATCAGCGTCTGGGGAATGGAGAAGCCGGCCCGCTCCTGGAGGAAGCCCAGGCCGGTGGTGATGCCCCGGGCCTCGAGGTTGGCCAGGGTGTTGGTCACCAGCATCACGATCAGCGCCGCCAGTCCCAGCAGCAGCAGGGCCTGGATCACCAGCGCGCGCACGGCGGGGTCGCGCCACAGCGGCCCCCGCTCGGAAGACGAAGAACGCAGCATGTCGAGCCTCGAATGCGATGAGACGGCCCTCACCCCCGGCCGGGGGTGAGGGGAAACGGAGGGTCGATGCCGATCAGCGGATGGGCGGCGCGTAGAGGATGCCGCCCTCGTTCCACAGCGCGTTCATGCCGCGGCCGATGGCGAGCGGGGACTCCTCGCCCACGGTGGCGGCGAACACCTCACCGTAGTTGCCCACCTGGGCGATGATGTCGTAGGCCCAGTCGTTCTCGAGGCCCATCTGCTCGCCGTAGTTGCCGTCGCCGCCCAGCAGGCGTGCGACCTGGGGATTGGGCGGATTCTGCTGCATCTCGTCGACGTTGTCGCTGGTCACGCCCAGCTCCTCGGCGTTGATCATGGCGAACACCGACCACTGGACGATGTCCAGCCACTGGTCGTCGCCCTGGCGCACCACCGGGCCCAGCGGCTCCTTGGAGATCAGCTCGGTGAGGATCTCCACGCTGTCGGGCTCCGGCAGCTGCAGGCGCAGGGCGCTGAGCTGGGAGGTGTCGGAGGTCAGGACATCACAGCGGCCGCTGGCGAAGCCCTGGGCCGTCTGGTCCGGGGTATCGAAGGTCACGGTGTCGATGTCGATGCCCTTGGAGGGGAAGTAGTCGGCCAGGTTCAGCTCGTGGGTGGTGCCCGACTGGATGCAGATGGAGGCGCCGTTCAAATCCTCCAGGCTCTCGATGCCGAGGTCCTTGGCGACCATGAAGCCCTGGCCGTCGTAGAAGGTGGTGGTGGTGAAGTTGAGGCCCAGGGAGTTGTCGCGGGTGGCGGTCCAGGTGGTGTTGCGCGAGAGCATGTCGATCTCGCCGGACTGCAGCGCGGTGAAGCGCTCCTTGGCGGTCAGCGGGGTGAAGACCACCTGCTCCGGGTCGCCGAAGATGGCCGATGACACCGCGCGGCAGGTCTCGACGTCCAGGCCCTGCCAAGTGCCGTTCTCGTCCGGCGAGGAGAAGCCGGACAGCCCGACGTTGACACCGCAGCGCAGGTTACCGCGTTCCTTCACCTCGTCGAGGGTGGCGGCCGAAGCGTGGCTTGCCGCCGTCAGGCCGAGGGTCGCGACGGACAGGGCGATCAGCGTCTTGTTGTTATAGCGCATGATCTTGACTCCATAGCTGTAGATAGAAGGTTTGTGCTTGTTATTCGCAGGACGAACATAGCCAGAGTCGGCAGCCGGCGCACCGGCTTGCATTTAAACGTTCGATTCGATCTGCCTTGCTGCGGCGCAACAAGAAAGCCCCGGCATCGGCCGGGGCTGACGGTCGTGGCGGGGATCGTCCGACACCTCGCCGAGCGTTGACCGGCTCGGCGATTAGCATCGGTCCGGCGCGCGAATCAGTGCTGGAACGAAGACTCGGCGAGCGCAGAGCGTTTTCTTGCGGCGCTCAGCCGCACTTGGACCAGCCGCATCCCGAATAGCAGGTCGGGCAACCGTCCATCATCACCAGATCGCCGCCGCACTCCGGGCACTGGCCAACCACGGTGGGCCCGCCCTGACCTGCCTCGGCCGCGCGCTCGGCCTCGGCCTGCTCCTCGGGGCCGGGCGGATGCCAGGGCCGGCCGGCCAGGCGCCGGGCGTGACGTGCCACCAGCTCCTCCACCGGCACCTGCAGGCCGTCCTGGTCGAGGAAGCCCCGCCGGTAGAGGATCTGCTGGATCGACCAGGCGATAGCGGCGACCTCGGAATCGTGGAACATCGGCTTGCCCCAGCGGTTCATGCCGCAGCGCACCCGGCCCTTGTCCCAGGCCACCTTGCGCAGGTCGGCCACCGCCTGGGTGACGTAGCCGCCGCGAGCGGCCAGCGACAGGCTGCGCATGGTGGCGGTGATCCACTGGTGCTCGCTGGACAGCTGCCCGGAGGGCAGGAAGAACTCCACCGGGCGCTCGATGACCACCCGCTCGCCGTTCAACACGCCCTCCACCGGCATGAAGGACACCAGCAGGTAGACCTTGCGCCGGCCCTCGGCGCCGACGTAGGAGATCTTCTCCGACACCGCCTCCAGGGTGCCCTCGGGGCGCGAGGGAATGCGCCGCGTCAGCGGGTCCTCATCGGCCGGCGGCGGCTCGTCCTGGGGCTGTCGGACACGGGACGACAGGATCTTGGAGGTGATCTCGATGCTCATGACGGGGCTCCTGTGAAAGCCGATGCGGTGTCGTTTGACGGACGGCCGTTCACGGCCGTCGCGAGCCCTGGTTTACCACTTGCCATAGGTGCCCTCCTTGAGCGCATCGTGCAGGTTCGCCGCGGTGTGCTCCTCGCCCTCGTAGATCACCGTCTCGTCGCCGGAAAGCTCCAGCCGTTCGCCGTTCTCCAGCTCGAAGACGTAGACGGTATTCTTGAGATCGTCCTCGCGCACCAGCACGCCCTGGAAGGCCTCGGGATTGAAGCGGAAGGTGGTGCAGCCCTTGAGCCGGCTGTCGTAGGCGTCCAGGTAGAGATCCTGGAAGTCCTCGTAGGCGAAATCGGTGGGCACGTTGACGGTCTTGGAGATCGCCGAGTCGATCCAGGCCTGGGCGGCGGCCTGCACCGCCACGTGCTGGGCCGGCGAGACGCCGTCGGCGGTGACGAAGTAGTCCGGCAGGTCACTCTCCACGGCCTCGGGGGCGACGACATGGCGATAGGCGGCCAGCTCGAAGGAGACCACCTCGATCTGCTCCTTGGTCTTGCGCCCGGCGCGAATGACGTTGCGAAAGTAGCGATGCGAGAAGGACGGCTCGATGCCGTTGGAGGCGTTGTTGCCCAGCGACAGCGAGATGGTGCCGGTGGGCGCGATGGAGCTGTGATGGGTGAAGCGCGCGCCGTGCTCGGCGAGTTCGGCCACCAGCTCGGGTTCGACCTCGGCGACCTTCTGCATGTAGCGGCTGTAGCGGGCGTGCAGGATTCGCCCCGGCACCCGGTCGCCGGCCTGATAGCCGTCCTGGACCAGCTCCGGGCGCTCGCGCAGCATGCGCGGCGTCAGCTCGAACGACTCGGCCAGCACCGGCGCCATGCCCTTCTCCTTGGCCAGCGCCAGGGCCTGCTTCCAGCCCTCGACCGCCAGCACCCGGCTGACTTCCTCGGTAAAGGCCAGCGACTCCGGCGAGCCGTAGGGCAGCTTGAGCATGGTCAGCGCCGAGCCCAGCCCCAAAAAGCCCATGCCGTGGCGGCGCTTGGCCTCGATCTCGCGGCGCTGGCCGTCGAGCGGCAGGCCGCTGATCTCCACCACGTTATCGAGCATGCGGGTGAAGATCGCAACCACCCGGCGGTAGCGCTCCCAGTCGAAGCGCGGCGCCTCGCCGAAGGGCTCGAGCACGAAGCGCGTGAGGTTGATCGAGCCCAGCAGGCAGGCGCCCTCGGGCGGCAGCGGCTGCTCGCCGCAGGGGTTGGTGGCGCGAATCTCCTCGCAGAACCAGTTGTTGTTCATGCGGTTGACCTGGTCGATCAGGATGAAGCCCGGCTCGGCGAAGTCGTAGGTGGAGCGCATGATGGTGTCCCACAGCCCGCGGGCGCGGACCGTCTCGACCACACGGCAGGCCACCCGGCCCTGGTCATCGAGGGTGTAGCCCTCCTCGACCACCGGCCAGTCGCGGTAGATCAGTTCGCTGTCGTCGACGTCGTCCTTCTCGGCGGGATGCAGCGGGAACGCCAGCGGCCAGTCGGCGTCGGCGCGAACCGCCTCCATGAACTCGTCGGTGATCAGCAGGCTGAGGTTGAACTGGCGTAGCCGGCCGGCCTCGCGCTTGGCCTCGATGAAGCTCTGCACGTCCGGATGGCCGACGTCGAAGGTCCCCATCTGGGCGCCGCGGCGCCCGCCCGCCGAAGCCACGGTGAAGCACATCCTGTCGTAGATATCCATGAACGCCAGCGGGCCGTTGGTGCCGGCCCCGGCGCCGAACACGAAGGCGCCGCGGGGACGCAGGGTCGAAAAGTCATAGCCGATGCCGCAGCCCGCCTTGAGGGTCATGCCGGCTTCCACCACGCCCTCGAGGATGTCACGCATCGAATCGTGGAGGGTGCGCGAGACCGTGCAGTTGATCAGGCTGACCGCCGGCTTGACGGCCTCCGCCCCGGCGTTGGCGACGATGCGCCCGGCCGGGATGGCGCCGTTGTCCAGCGCCCAGCGGAACTGGGGCAGCCAGGCCTCGGCGTCGTCCTCCACCGCGGCCAGCGCCCGGGCCACCCGCTCCCGGGTGGCGGCGGGGTCGGCGTCCACCGGCCGGCCGTGACGGTCCTTGAGGCGATACTTGCTGTCCCAGATATCGAGCGAAGGCGCCTGCAGCGGCACCTCGTCGACGCTGGGCGCATCCTTGGCAGTGGTGGTGCGCATCGATTCTCTCTCATGTGCGGTGAAAACGGCAGCGGTCGCGCACGACCGCCTGTCGCGGAGCATCCCGGCGGCGGAGGTCGCATGGCACGGGCCCGCTCCCGACGGCGCGATGTCTGACTACCATATATAGACGAAAATCACTCTCAGCACACATGATATGGATCATCCGCCCGAGCCGCGGACGAAAGAAAGCGCCCGACCGTGAAGGTCGGGCGCCAGGCTTGGCATCAGGCAACACGCGTCAGAAGCCGCCGCCGGCACCTGAACCGGTACCACCGGCTCCGCCACCTCCTCCAGCGTTGCCACCGTTACCACCGGCTCCGGAACCACCGCCGCCGCCGGAACCGCCGCCGCCGCCGGAACCACCACCGCCGCCGCCGGAACCACCACCGCCGCCGCCGGAACCACCACCGCCGCCGCCGGAACCACCACCGCCGCCGCCGGAACCACCACCGCCGCCATTACCGCCGCCGTCACCCCCGCCACCATTACCGCCATCGCCGCCGCCATCGTCACCATTCGTTGGTGTGGTGGGTGCGCTAGTGGGCGTGGTGGGCACGGTCGGCGCGGGAATGACCTCCTCGCTCGGCACGACGGCGATCAGAGGCAGGAAAGTGCCGTCACATCCGTCCAGCAGTCCCCCGCCGCAGCCGCCACCGCCGCCACCGGCGGCCGGTGCCGGCAGGTCCTCGAGCAACGCGTCGATCTCGGCGTCGGTCAGCGATGCCGACCCGGTCAGTCGGTCGTTCGCGACCCTCGCCATCTCGTCTTCCGAGAGCGTACCGCCCCCGGGCCCGCCGATTTCCGACTGCGCCTGTACGCCAGCGGCTGACAGACAGCCCACGGCGACGACCAGGGCAGCCAACTTGAACCCTTGCATCTCGCCCTCCCCCGCCGCCGGCCCTCGCCGTCGACGCGACATAACGCCATACAACATTTTGTTACATGCACGCTAAGCATCGTCACAGAACGCAGGCTTCACCATCGGAAGGGCCGCTGATTATCGCGACGAGGGAATCAGGCATACGACTGCCTGGCAGACGGCAGGAAACTCGTACCGGGATGACAGGGCGATCGCGCTCCCCTGGGACCACGCCTAGACGGTCCGGGAGTAGCGCGCCTTGTCGCCGTCCAGGTAGGCATCGAAGACCATAGCCAGGTTGCGCAACATCAGACGGCCGGCCGGGCGCACCTCGAGGCAGCGCTCGCCCAGCGTGATCAGGCCATCGTCGCGCATCGGCGCCAGGGCCTTCAGGGCATCGGCGAAGTGGCCGGCGAAGTCGATGCCGTGACGCGCCTCGATGGCATCGACGTCCACCCGGCCGTGGCACATCAGGGCGTGGATGACGTCGCGGCGCAGGCGATCCTCGTCGTCGAGCCGGTAGCCGCGCAGCACCGGCAGCCGCCCGGCCTCGACCCGCTCGCGATAGGCGGCGATCTCCTTGACGTTCTGGCTGTAGCCGTCGCCGACCTTGCCGATGGCGCTGACGCCAAGCCCGATCAGATCGCAGTCGGCGTGGGTGGAGTAGCCCTGGAAGTTGCGCTGCAGGGTACCTTCGCGCTGGGCCCGGACCAGTTCGTCGTCGGGCAGCGCGAAGTGGTCCATGCCGATGTAGACGTAGCCGGCGTCGGTCAGGCGATGGATGGTCAGCTCCAGCAGCTCGAGCTTGCGCTCGGGCGGCGGCATGTCCTCGTCGCGGATCAGCCGCTGGGCCTTGAAGCGCTCGGGCAGATGGGCATAGCTGTAGGTGGCGATGCGATCCGGCCGCAGGGCGACGATCTTGTCCAGGGTGGCCGCGAAGCTGGCCACGGTCTGGCGTGGCAGGCCGTAGATCAGATCGACGCTCACCGAGTGGAAGCCGGCGTCCCGGGCGGCCGTCATCAAGGCGGCCACCTCGGCCTCGCCCTGGACGCGGTTGACCGCCGCCTGCACCTCGGGGTCGAAGTCCTGAACGCCGAAGCTCAGGCGATTGAAGCCCAGCGCACGCAGCTCATGCAGCTGCGACGGGGTGACGGTACGCGGGTCGACCTCCAGGGAAAACTCCCGGGCCTCGGGGGGCGCGAAGCGAAAGCCCGCCGCCAGGGCCTCCATCAGCTCACCGAGCTGGGCAGTGTTCAGATAGGTCGGCGTGCCGCCACCCAGGTGCAGCTGGGCAAGCGTGCGCTCACTATCGAAGAGTTCGGCCTGGAGGCCGATCTCGCGCTTCAGCAGGGCGAGATACTCGGCCGCCCGCTCGCGGCGATGGGTGACGATCTTGTGGCAGGCGCAGTAGTAGCAGAGGCTTTCGCAGAAGGGGACGTGCACGTAGGCCGACAGCGGCTTGGGCGCGGCGACGCGATGGCTCTGGGCGGCCTGGGCCCGATAATCGTCTTCGGCGAAGGCGGCCTGGAACTGCGGCGCCGTCGGATAGGAGGTATAGCGCGGCCCGGGGCGGTCGTACTTCTCGACGAGGGGGCGGATGAACGGCTGTGGCTGGGGCATGATCGGACCTCCGGATACGCTGGCGGCGGCCCGGGCCATCGCCGCCTGAGCGCATTATGCCAGCCCTTTCCACGCCCGTTGGCCTCGTCCCACCCGAAGTTGATGCCGATCAAGTCGGTTCCGGCAGGGCTGCCGACTGCGTCGATGGACCTCCCCGGCTCGCCGTCACGAGCATGGTAGAATCGAGAAGATGCCTCGCCGCGCCTGGAGAACGGAATGCGCCTGACCCACTTCACCGACTACTCCCTGCGCGTGCTGATCTACCTGGCCGTGAAGGGCAACGAACACTCACAGGGACATCCAGAGGCGCGCGCCACCATCGCCGAGATCGCCGAGCGCTTCGCCATCTCGCGCAACCATCTGATGAAGGTGGTGCAGGAGCTCAATCGGCTCGGCTACCTGACCGCCACCCGCGGCAAGCACGGCGGCCTGCGGCTGAAGCGGGCGCCCGCCGAGATCTCGCTGGGCGGGCTGGTGCGCGACACCGAGCCCGACCTCGGCCTGGTGGAATGCTTCCGCGACGACAACGCCTGCACCATCACCCCCGCCTGCCGGCTGAAGCCGATCCTCGGCGAGGCCCTGGCGGCCTTCCTGTCGGTGCTCGACCGCTACACCCTCGCCGACCTGCTGGGCCAGCAGCGCGCCGAGCTGATCCAGCTGCTGAATATCGAGGACGCCTCACAGGCCTCGTAAGGCCGACAGCTTCGACACCGCGTGCTAGTCTCCCGACGCCACGGTCATGGATGCCCGCATGTTCTCCTCACGCCCCTTCCTCTCTTGCCTGATGCCTCTCTCGCTAAGCGCGCTGATGGGCATGACCCTCGCCGCCCCGGCGCTGGCCGGCAGCTACAACGTCGACGACGCCCGGGCCCACGGCGACTGGCACTCGCTGGAGCTGCGGCTGGGCGACGAACGCCACGTGCGCGCCATCGAGCAGCACAGCTACAGCGACAGCGTGTTCAGCGTCAACGCCACGCCGGGCGCCTGCGATCACCCCTGGCTCGAGCTGCGCGTCGAACTCGGCGAAGTCCAGGCCGAGACCGGCACCGTCAACCGGGTGCCGGCAGACCTGCTGATCGATCAGGGCTGGGTCCACCAGAGCCGGGCCGAATTCATCACCGAGCGCGGCAACAGCGGCTTCTATGCGCGCCTGGTGCTGCCCGACACCGACGAGGTGCTCGACGAGATGCGCGGCGGCGAGACGCTGCGCCTGCGCCTCCATCGCGCCGAGGACGACCACTGGTTCCTGGTCTTCAGCCTGAACGGCGCCGACGCCGCGCTGGCCCGCATGGAGACGCTCTGCCGCGCAGGCTGAGCCCTCGCCGTTCTTCTCCCGCCCAACGCAGGACGCCCCCGCCGCAAGGCGGCGAGGGCGTCGAGCATGAACCGCGGGGCGATCAGCTGCGGATCAGGTGATCGAAGGCGCCCAAGGCGGCCTTGGAGCCCTCGCCCATGGCGATGACGATCTGCTTGTAGGGCACGGTGGTGACGTCGCCGGCGGCGAAGATGCCGGGCACCGAGGTCATGCCGCGCTCGTCGACCACGATCTCGCCGCGCTCGGAGAGTTCGATGGGCGAGTCCTTCAGCCACTCGGTGTTGGGCACCAGGCCGATCTGCACGAAGACGCCCTCGAGGGCCAGCTCGCGCAGCTCCCCGGAGGCGCGCTCCTCGTAGGTCAGGCCGGTGACGCGGTTGCCGTCGCCGTTGACCTCGGTGGTGCGCGCGCCCTTGATCACTTCGACGTTGGGCAGGCTGGCGAGCTTCTTCTGCAGCACCTCGTCGGCGCGCAGTTCGTCCATGAACTCGATCAGCGTGACCTCGCCGACGATGCCGGCCAGGTCGATGGCCGCCTCGACGCCGGAGTTGCCGCCGCCGATCACCGCCACGCGCTTGCCCTTGAACAGCGGGCCGTCGCAGTGCGGGCAGTAGGCCACGCCCTTGTTGCGGTACTCGGCCTCGCCCGGCACGTTCATCTCGCGCCAGCGGGCGCCGGTGGCCAGCACCAGGGTCTTGCTCCGGAGGCTGGCGCCGGAGGCGAAGCGCACCTCGTGCTCGCCGCCCGGCTCGCCCGGGACCAGCTCGACGGCGCGCTGCAGGTTCATGATGTCGACGTCGTATTCCTTGACGTGCTCCTCCAGCGCCGCGGCCAGCTTGGGGCCCTCGGTGTGCGGCACCGAGATCAGGTTCTCGATCGACAGGGTGTCCAGCACCTGGCCGCCGAAGCGCTCGGCGGCCACGCCGGTGCGAATGCCCTTGCGCGCCGCATAGACGGCCGCCGCGGCGCCGGCCGGCCCGCCGCCGATCATCAGCGTATCGAAGGCGGGCTTCTCGCTGAGCTTGGCGGCCTCGCGCTCGACGGCGCCGGTGTCGACCTTGGCCAGGATCTTCTCGAGGCTCATGCGGCCCTGGTCGAAGGTCTCGCCGTTGACGAACACGCTCGGCACCGACATCACCTCGCGGGCCTCGACCTCGTCCTGGAACAGGGCGCCGTCGATGGCGTCGTGGGAGATGCGCGGGTTGAGGATCGCCATCAGGTTCAGCGCCTGGACCACGTCCGGGCAGTTCTGGCACGACAGCGAGAAGTAGGTCTCGAAGTGCAGGTCGGCGTCGAGGGAGCGGATCTGCTCGATGACCTCGTCGCTGGCCTTGGGCGGATGGCCGCCCACCTGCAGCAGGGCCAGCACCAGGGAGGTGAACTCGTGGCCCATGGGGATGCCGGCGAACACCACACCGGTGGGCTCGCCGTCGCGGTGCAGGGCGAAGGACGGCACGCGCCGGTCGCTGCCCTCGGTGGACAGGGTGATCTTGTCGGAAAGGCCCGCGATCTGCTCGAGAAGAGCGTGCAGTTCCTTGGACTTGTCGCCGTCATCCAGGGTGGCGACCAGCTCAAAGGGTTGCGTGACCTTGCCAAGGTAGGCTTTCAGCTGTTGCTTCAGAGAGTCGTCCAACATAACGGCGGCAATCCTTGATGATATGTGACTCGCAGACACGACTTCCCCGTGCGGGTCGCGAAGCCTCGCGCCCGGGAGCGTGTCAGGAAAAACCGGAATCGGGCCCCGCCGGGACGTGGTCCCGATCTCGCTTGCGCGACTGGTTGGGCGATCGAGGCGCAGCGCCTCGGCGGGGTAACGGGGAGCGGGAGAATCCCGCAGGTCAGCGATCCAATAAAGGATGCACGGATCGGCAGTCCGTTTAGATCTTGCCGACCAGGTCCAGGGACGGCGCCAGGGTCTCTTCGCCTTCTTCCCACTTGGCCGGGCAGACCTCGTTGGGGTTGGCGCGGACGTACTGGGCGGCCTTGACCTTGCGCAGCAGCTCTTCGGCGTTACGGCCGATGTTGCCGGCGTTCAGCTCGATGATCTGGATCTTGCCGTCCGGATCGACGACGAAGGTGCCACGATCGGCGATGCCGGCTTCCTCGATCAGTACCTCGAAGTTGCGCGACACGACGTGGGTCGGGTCGGCCAGCATCGGGTACTGGAGCTTGCCGATGGTCTCGGAGCTGTCGTGCCAGGCCTTGTGGGTGAAGTGGGTGTCGGTGGACACGCCGTAGATCTCGACGCCCAGCGCCTTGAAGGCCTCGTAGTTGTCCTGCAGGTCACCCAGCTCGGTCGGGCAGACGAAGGTGAAGTCGGCCGGATAGAAGAAGAAGATGCTCCACTGGCCCTTCAGGCTCTCTTCGCTGACCTCGACGAAATCGCCGTTGTGATAGGCGGTGGCGTTGAACGGTTTGACTTCGGTGTTGAGCAGGGACATCGCGTCGCTCCTGTTTGAGTGCGTGTGTGGGGAAGACGCGAACAGAATACCCAGCCCCCTCTCATTGGTTAAATTGAATAGGGTGATGCTGACGATAGCCAAGAGCTAATCGGTGCCCCGGCGCCTTCAGGCGCCGGGCTCGGGCTCCTGCCACACCAGCTCGACACGGCGATTGGCGGCGCGCCCCGCGGCATCGTCGTTGGCGGCCAGGGGCCGGGTGTCGGCGTAGCCGATGGCCCGCAGGCTGTCCCGCGGCACGCCTTCCTCGGCCAGCGCGCGCACCACGGCGCTGGCGCGCCCGGTGGACAGCTCCCAGTTGGAGGGGAAGCGCGAGGTGGCGATCGGCAGGCTGTCGGTGTGGCCCTCCACCGAGATCTCGCCGCCGAGGTCGACCAGCCGCTCGGCGAGGTGCGACAGCACCTGCCGGCCGCCCTCGGTCACCCGGGCGCGGCCGCTGTCGAACAGCAACCGGTCCTCGATGCGCAGGGTCAGCCCCTGGTGGGTACGCTCGACGCTGACGCCGTCCATGCCGAGCCCCTGGAAGCGCGGCTGCAGCCCGGCATGGCGCGGCTGGAGCCCTTCGCCCACCGCCAGCGCGGCCCGCATGGCCGGCGCGGCGATTTCATTGCCCTCGCTTTCCCCCTCCCCCGTGGCCAGGCTGCTCATGGAGAGCAGCAGCACGAACAGGGTGATCAGCAGGGTCAGGACGTCGAGATAGCTCATCAGCCAGCTCTCGCCCTCCTCGCCGCCCTGCCCGGGCGGTGCCAGCGCCTGGCGGGTATCGCGGTCAAGCACGCTGCCCGGCCTCCTCGCCGCTGGGAACGCTGCCCTTCGCCGGGTCGCGGATCTCGTCGTGATAGTTGGCGACGAAGGAGTTGAGCGTCTCCTCGATGAACGACGGCAGGCGCCGCTTGGTGATCAGCGAGATGCCCTCGAGCACCATGTTCATGGCGATCAGGCGCTCCTCGGTGCGCCGCTCGAGCTTCACCGCGATGGGCTTGAACACCAGGTTGGCCAGCAGGATGCCGTAGAAGGTGGTGAGCAGCGCTACCGCCATGCGTGGGCCGATGACGTTCAGGTCGCCGGCCTCCATCACCTCGAGCATGTTCACCAGTCCCACCAGGGTGCCGATCATGCCGAAGGCCGGGGCATAGGTGGCCATGGTGCGAAAGATCTGCGCCTCGGCGTGCTCGCGGGCCTTGAGCCGGGCGATGCGCCAGCGCAGCAGGTCGAAGATCTCCTCCTCCTTGGTGTTGGCGATGACCAGCTGGATGCCGGTGCGCAGGAAGGGATTGCGGGCCTGCTCCAGGGCCGACTCCACGGCCCGCACGTCGCCCTTGAACCACAGCCGCGACATGTCCACCAGCTCCTTGATGTCGTCACGGATGTAGGTGTTCTCGCGGCGAAAGACGATGCCCACCAGGCGCACCACCCGCACCACCTCCTTGAGCGGATAGCTGATGAAGGTCGCGGCCAGAGTACCGGCCAGCACGATGGCCAGACCCGGCAGATTGACGAAGCTCTGCGGCGACTCGGCGGTGAACAGCAGGACGCTCGCCAGCATCACGATGCTGGCCAGGATCCCGATCAGGGTGGACGGGTTCATGGGGGACTCCCTGTCGCGTTTCGACGATTAAGTGGATGACGTTCGTGACCCGAGATATGGGCCGATGAGCGCCGGGGACAGGCCGATGCGAGGGTTTTTTGCCATGGGTGAGGCGACCCTCGTCGAACGGGCTGGCCACGGATGGCCAGCACCGGGCCTGCAAGCGGAGCAGGATGCGAGAGCGCCGCTGGGCAAAAGTAGCGCCCAGGGAAGGGTTCACAGCGCCCTCGCAGCAGTCTGGCGCCGGGAAAGCTCATTTCCTCCGAGCCCTGTCGCCATCCGATGGATGGTTATCGGCCTCGACCGGCCAGGCTTGATGCGGTTAGTTGTCACGCAGCTTTCCGCGCAGTCGCCCCACGGCCTGGCTGTGCAGCTGACAGACCCGGGACTCGGTGACGCCGAGCACGGCGCCAATCTCCTTGAGATTGAGCTCTTCCTGGTAGTAGAGCGCCATCAGCAGCTTCTCGCGCTCCGGCAGCGCCTCGATCGCCTCCACCAGCTGGGTCCGCTGCTGGTGGTCGATCAGCCGGGCGAAGGGCGTCTCGGCGACGCCGTCCTCCAGCAGCCGGCCCTCGCCGCCCTCGGCCATCAGCTCCTCGAAGGGCAGCAGCTGGCCGCTGTTGGTATCGCTGAGCAGCCGTCGATAGCTCTCGAGGTCCATGTCCAGGGCCGCGGCGATCTCGGTCTCCTCGGCCGGGCGCCCCAGCTCCTGCTCGAGCCGGCGGGCGGCCTCGTCGGCGGCCCGGGCGTTACGCCGCACGCTGCGCGGCAGCCAGTCGCGGCTGCGCAGCTCGTCGAGCATGGCGCCGCGGATGCGCTGGCTGGCGAAGGTGGCGAAGCTCGCGCCCTGGGTCGAATCGAAACGCCCCAGCGCCTCCAGCAGGCCCACGGTGCCGGCCTGGATCAGGTCGTCCAGCTCGATGCTCGCCGGCAGACGCACCTGCAGCGCCAGCGCCTGACGGCGCACCAGCGGCAGGTAATCATCCAGCAGCGCGTCCTGTTCGATCTTGCCTTGTGCTGTGTACATGGCTCAGCCTCGCCTCTCTGCTCTCACGGGCCTTGGGCCTTACTGAAAGTTCACGATCACCTGCAGCCCCTCGACCGCCAGCGGGGCCTGCCCCGGCAGCGGCGAGAAGCGAAAACTCAGCGGCTCGCCGGCGGGCAGTCCCGCCAGGGCCGTGCTGCGCCCGCGAGGGCCCGGCAGCGTCACGCAGCCGGCCGGATGGCAGAGCCGCGCGTGCCCGCCCTGGCCGGGCGGCGTGCGGAAGCGCCAGCGCACCTCGCGGATGCGACCCTCGGTGCCGGCGGGCGGGGTCAGCGCCTCGCTGGCGGTCTCCCGACCGACGATCGCGGCACGCACCGAGGGCGCCTCGGCCACCCAGCTGCCGGCGGCGTGGGCCGTCGGGACGAGACCGGCGAGGGCGGCTAGGGCGGCGAGCGCCCCGAGCATCAGGCGGCGCCTCATGCCAGCACCAGCAGGTCGATGCCGAAGTATTGCCCGGCGGCCTGGCGCAGGTTGTCGAGCAGCCCGCGGCGCGGCATCCCCGGCGGATGCACGGCGATCAGGCGCCGCGGCCCGCCGCCTTCCGCCAGCCGGCCGAGCACGCCCAGCGCGCGGCGAAAGGCCTCGCCGTCGGCGCCCACCCACAGCGCCCAGCGCGGCTGCTCTTGCGCCAGCACGGCCAGATGCGGGCTCGAGATGGCCACGGGTACCACCTTCCAGCGCCGCGGGTCGCCGACCCAGCGCCGGCCTCGCTCGGCCCAGTGGTCGAGCAGCGCGGTCACCCGCTCGGCCTGTTCCGGCGCGGTGCTCGGCAGCCCCACCACCACCAGGGTGGTCGGCGGGGCCTCGGCCGGCGATGTCTCGACGCCTGCCGCCTCGCGCCGCGATGCCGCCGTGACCGATGTCACGGCGGGCGCCGGCTCGGGCACAAGGTCGCTTCCGGCCTCGGCGGCCGGGCGCTCGAGACTGGCCGCCCAGGCGCGCAGCCCCGCGGCCTGATCGCCGGCCATCACCGCAGCCCCTCCAGGCCGGCGGCGCCGACGTGGCGAATGGCATCGCGTGCCGTCAGCAGCTGCAGCAGCGCCTCCAGCAGGGCGCCCTCGCGGCGACGGCGACGGCCGCCCAGCAGCGCCAGCAGATCGCCGCGCAGCTCCTCCGCCTCGTCATCGGAGGACTGGTCGAGATGGCCCGCCGCGGCGGCCAGCCCGGCGGCCAGCAGCTGGCGCAGCTCACGGTCGGTCTCCGCCGGCAGCAGCGACGGCAGGCGCTCCCAGGCGCGACGCGCCTGGCGCGGCAGGGCCTCGCCGTGGAGTTGGCCGATCAGCAGCGGCAGCACGTCGGCGCCGGCCGGCAGTGGGGTCAGCCACTGGCGCCGCGCCAGCACGCGGCCGCTCTCCGGGTCCACCAGGCTGGCGAACCAGGCGGTCATGGCACAGGAGGCCACAGGCCCGCGGCGACCGCCGGGGCCGGCCTCCACCGCCAGGCGCGCGAAGCGCACGCGCACGGTCTGGCCGCGGAAGCGCGCATCCCGGGTCTCGGCGGCCTCGGCCAGCGGCTCGAGGCTCGACAGCGAGCGGCGCTCGCCGTCGTGGACGACGCGCTGGGCGGGGCGCACCTGGCACAGCCAGGGGGCGCGGGTCTCGTCCAGCCACAGCCAGGTGTCGGCGTCGGGCAGGCCGGGCAGCAGATGCACGGCCACGCCTTGCCGCTCCCGGGCCTGATCGAGCCGCGCCGGCCAGCCCGCGGGCTGGCGATGCTGCAGGTCGGGCAGCACCACCCAGCCGCCGCGGTCGTCGATGCCCAGGTCGGGCATCGCCCAGTCGGCGCCGGGCAGCGAGCGGCGCGCCGCCCACAGCATGCCGGCCCGCTGCGGCGGCGCGTCCAGCAGGCGCGAGAGGTGATCCTCCTGCAGGCAGGCGGGCAGCGCACTCAGGTCCCAGGCGGCCTCGAGGGTGGCGAAGCCGGTCAGCCGGCGACGCAACGTGGCGAGCAGGGCGCCGAGGCGGCGGCCCTGGCCGAGCAGCGCGTCGGCGTCGGGGCGAGCGCTCTTCACGCTCGCCGCGGGTAGGTCATCGCCGGGGCGCGCCGCCGCCAGGGCGGCCTCGACCAGCGGCGCGGCCTCGGCGGGCGCCAGGTCCTCCGGCACCCGCTGGCCGGTGGAGACATAGCGCAGCCGCAGGCCGTGGCGAATCAGGGTGTCCAGGGCCGGGCCCAGCTGGCCGGCCTCGTCCTGCTTGGTCAGCAGGCAGTCGTCGAGGGCCACGCCCGCGGCCCGCGCGGCCTGACGATAGTGAGTGACCACCTCCTCCAGCGTGCCCGGCTGGCTGGCGGCGTTGAGCACCAGCAGCATGCGCACCCGCTCGGCGCCGCCCTGCAGCTGGGAGGCCTGGGCGATGATGCGGCGGTCGCGCTGGCTCATGCCCACGGTGTCGATGATGATCCAGCGCCGGCCGGCGAGCTCGGCCAGCAGCTCGTCCATGGACTGCTCGGGCGACAGCGCATGCAGCGGCACCCCGAGCAGCTCGGCGTAGATGCGCAGCTGCTCGTGGGCGCCGACGCGGAAGCCGTCGGTGGTGACCAGGGCGACATGCTCGGCGCCGTGGCGCTGCACGCAGCGTGCGGCCAGCTTGGCGGTGGTGGTGGTCTTGCCGACCCCGGTGGGGCCGACCAGCGCCAGGATGCCGGGCGTGTCGAGGAAGGTCTCGGGGTCGATGCCCACCGGCAGGCGACCGGCCAGGCGGCGGCTCAGCCAGGCCTGGGCCGCGGCGGGCTCGGCCTCGGCGCCGGCCAGCTCGGCCGGCAGGCCCTGCAGCAGCTCGTCGATCACCACGCGGCCGAAGCCGGCATCGCGCAGGGTCTCGGCCAGCGTCTCGCGACCCGCGGACGACGATGTCGTCGGGGCGGCGGGCGACGCGGCCCCCCGGGCCAGCAGCGCGCGCATGTCCTGCATCTCGCGCAGCAGCCGCTCGCTCATGGCCTCCAGGCCGCCGCTGTCGGGCGCCGCGGATGTGGGAGCCGGCTCGCTCGGCGGCCGGGAGGCGGGCTCGGCGGGCGACGGCGCGGTGGATTCAGGAAGCGAGGAAGCCACCATGGTCTCGGCCGCCTCGTCGGCCATGGCCAGGATCTCGACGCCCGTCTCGGTGGGTCGGTTGGCCAGGATCAGGGCCTCGTCGCCCAGCGCGCTGCGCACCTTGCGCATCGCCTCGCGGCTGGTTTCGCCGACGAATCGCATGACGCTCATGTCGCTCACTGTCCTCCGATCAGGGTGGTGACCTTCAGGGTCCGGTCATCGGGAATCTCGGCCTGGGACATCACCACCAGATGATTCAGGCGGCGGCGCAGGAAGCGCGCCAGCACCGGGCGCAGCGAGTGCTGCACCACCAGCACCGGCGGCTCGCCGCTGGCCTCGTGGCGGCTCAGGGCCTGCTCGGCCTGGTCCATCAACGTCTGGGCCAGGCCCGGCTCCAGGGCACCGCTGCCGTTCATGGCCTGGTGCAGCACCTGCTCGAGCTGGCCGTCCAGCCCCAGGACGTTGAGGGTCTCGTGGCCGGCGAACCACTGCTGGGTGATGGCGCGCCCCAGCGCCACGCGGACCACGGCGGTGAGTTCACCCGGATCCTGCTGCTGGGGCGCGTGCTCGGCCAGGGCGTCGAGGATGGTGCGCATGTCGCGGATCGAGACGTCCTCGTCGAGCAGGTGCTGGAGGATCCGCTGCAGCACGGTGAGCGAGATCGCCTTGGGCACCACTTCCTCGACCAGCGACTTCTGATCCTCGCCGAGCTTGTCGAGCAGCTTCTGCACCTCCTGGCGGCCGAGCATCTCGGCGGCATGGCGGTGCAACAGGTGATTGAGGTGCGTGGCCACCACGGTGCTGGCGTCGACCACGGTGTAGCCGTAGACCTGGGCATGCTCGCGCTGCTCGGTGTCGATCCACACCGCCGGCAGGCCGAAGGCCGGGTCCCGGGTCGGTGTGCCGGCCAGCTCGCCGGAGACCTGGCCCGGGTCGATGGCCAGCCAGCGGCCCGGATAGGCTTCGGCGCGGCCGATCTCGGCGCCCTTGAGACTCAGCGAGTAGGCGTTGGGCGAGAGCTCCAGGTTGTCGCGGATGTGCACCACCGGCGGCAGGAAGCCGACCTCCTGGGCGAACTTCTTGCGCACGCTCTTGATGCGGCCGAGCAGCTCGCCCTGTTGCTGGGCGTCGACCATGGGAATCAGCCGGTGGCCGACCTCGAGGCCCAGGGTGTCGACCAGCTGCACGTCCTCCCAGCTGGCCTCGGGCGCCTCCGGCGCCGGCGGCGGGGCGACCTGGGTCTGCTCCTCGACCAGCTGGCGCTCCTGCTGGCGCAGCATCCACCAGGCCAGGCCGCCGAGCAGCGCGGTGAACAGCAGGAACACCAGGTTGGGCATGCCCGGCACCAGGCCCAGCAGCCCCATCACGCCGGCGGCCAGGAACAGCACCCTGGGATTGACGAACAGCTGGCTGATCATCTGCTGGCCGACGTCCTGGTCGGTGGTCACCCGGGACACGGTCACGCCGGCGGCGGTGGAGATCACCAGCGCCGGGATCTGCGCCACCAGGCCGTCGCCGATGGTCAGCAGCACGTAGGTGCGGGCGGCGTCGGAGAAGGCCATGTCGTACTGCAGCAGGCCGATCAGCAGGCCGCCGATGATGTTGACCACCATGATCACCAGGCCGGCCATGGCGTCGCCGCGCACGAACTTGCTGGCGCCGTCCATGGAGCCGTAGAAGTCGGCCTCCTGGGACACGTCGGCGCGGCGCTGACGGGCTTCTTCCTCGCCGATCAGGCCGGCGTTGAGATCGGCGTCGATGGCCATCTGCTTGCCGGGCATGGCGTCGAGCATGAAGCGAGCGCCCACTTCGGCGATGCGTCCCGCGCCCTTGGTGATGACCATGAAGTTGATGATCACCAGGATGGCGAACACCACCAGGCCGACGGCGAAGTTGCCGCCGACCAGGAACTGGCCGAAGGCCTCGATCACCTTGCCGGCGGCATCGCCGCCCTCGTGGCCGTTCATCAGCACCACGCGGGTCGAGGCCACGTTGAGCGACAGCCGCAGCAGGGTGGTGAACAGCAGCACCGCGGGGAAGGCGGCGAAGTCCAGCGGCTTCTGGGTGAACATGCTGACCAGCAGCACCATCACCGCCATGGCGATGTTGAAGGTGAACAGCAGGTCCAGCGCGAAGGGCGGCAGCGGCAGGATCATCATCGACAGGATCATGATGATCAGCAGCGGGCCGGCCAGCAGCTTCATCGGCACGTCGGCCATCAGGTTGCGTCGCGGCAGGTATTGGCTCAGGGCCTTCATGCTCGTGCCTCGTCGGTGTCAGGGCCCGCTCCCGGCGCCGCCACGGCGTCCGGAATCGGCAGGTTCTCGGGGATCGGCGGGGCCTCGCCGCCCTCTTCGGCAACGCGTTTCAGGCCGAAGGCCCAGGCCAGCACCTCCGCCACCGCGGTATAGAGGTCGGCGGGGATCTCGGCCTCCAGATCCACATGGTGATAGAGCGAGCGAGCCAGCGGCGGCGCCTCCAGGCGTGGCACCCCGGCCTCCTCGGCCACCTCGCGGATGCGGGCCGCCACGGCGTCGGTGCCCTTGGCCACCACCCGCGGTGCGCTCATGCCGGCCTGCTCGTACTTGAGCGCCACGGCGTAGTGCGTGGGGTTGGTGATCACCACGTCGGCCTCCGGCACCTGGCTCATCATCCGCCCGCGCGCCATGGCCTGCTGCTGCTGGCGGATGCGGCCCTTGACCTGGGGGTCGCCCTCGGACTCCTTGTGCTCGCGCTTGATCTCGTCCTTCGACATGCGCAGCTGCTTGGTGTGGTTCCACAGCTGGTAGGGCACGTCGATCAGGATCACCACCAGCAGGGTCAGCACCATCAGGCCGCAGGCCTCGGCGGCCATCCACATGGCGTCGGCCAGGGCCCGCTGGACGGGCATGCCCATCAACGCCATGAACTCGCCGCGGTGCAGGTAGAGGTAGGCCACGCCCACGCCGCCCACCAGCACCGACTTGGCGATGGCCTTGGCGAGCTCCACCAGCGCCTGGACGCCCAGCATGCGCTTGAGCCCCTTGAACGGATTGAGCTTGCTGGCCTGGGGCTTGAGCGACTTGGCGGAGATCACCCAGCCGCCCAGCAGCGCCGGCGCCACCAGCGCGATCACCGCCAGCAACAGGAACAGCGGCAGCATGCCGATCAGGGTGCGCTGCCCCAGTGCCAGCGCCTGGACCAGCATCGGAATGGTTTCCATGGCCTGCCGACGCTCGAACAGGAAGGCCTGCTCCATGACGCCACCGACCAGCTCGAAGAGGCTCGCGCCCATGGCTCCGAGGCCGATCACGCCGCCGAGCAGCAGCATGAAGGTGGCCAGCTCCCGGGAACGGGCCACCTGCCCGTCCTCGCGCGCCTTCTCCAGGCGTCGAGCCGTGGGCTCTTCTGTCTTCTCGTCGTCGCTGCTGTCGTCGGCCATGGCCAGTCACCGGGCACTCGTGCGCACCCTGGCCATTATCCGGGGAGGAAGGTAGGAACGGTCAGGCGAAAAGGGCCGATTTTCGTGGGCTTATCCACGCGCCTCGGCCGCTTGCCGGAAGGGGAAAGCGGGAAGAAAGGACGGCGGTAGGCATGGCTCAGGGGTCAGACCCCGGCCACGCCACCCGGCCCGTCATCGGGCACGTCTCCGGTCACATCGACACGCCGGGGTCTGACCCCGGCTGGCCGAGCGCAGACGGTGTTCGGCGATGACTCAGAAGCCCAGCTGGTCGAGCAGGTCATCCACCTGATCCTGGTCGGCCACCACGTCCTCGGCCTCGGGCTTCATCTGCGGGCCGTTGAGCAGACTGTCCTCGTCGCGCTTCCTGGCCTCGCTCTCGCGCTGGCCGTCGGCGCGACGCTGCATGCTGTCGCGGGCCTCGCCCTGGGGCACGCTGTCGATCAGCACCTGCACCAGTTGATGCTCGATCTCGCGGATGACGTCCATCATCTTCTTGATCACCTGGCCGGTCAGGTCCTGGAAGTCCTGGGCCATCATGATCTCGAGCAGCTCCTTGTGGGTCGCCTGGGTCGTCTGGGGCACCTCGGCCAGGTAGCCACGGGTGTCCTTGACCAGCTCGCGGGCGTCGTCGAGCTCCTTGGGCTCGGCGAACCACTCGGCCCAGCGCGCGTCCAGCGCCTCGGCCCCCTCGCTGAGGCGGTCCTGCAGCGGCTGGGCACGATCGATGGCGTTGAGAGCACGCTCCGCCGCCTGCTCGGTCATGGTCGCCACGTAGCTCAGGCGGTCGCGGGCATCGGGAATCGCGTCCGCCGCCCGCTCGATCTCCTTGTCCAGCCCCAGCTCGCGCATGCTGTCGCGCAGCATGCGCGTCAGGTGGCCGATGCGCTGGACCAGTTCGTCTCCGTTCGCCTGGTGGTCGCCAGGCTGTGTCTCGGTGCTCATCATCGCCTCTCCTGCATGCCGGACCCGCGAGGGCCCGGCCGGGTATCACATGCCCAGCTTCTCGAAGATCTTGTTGAGCTTCTCCTCGAGGGTCGCCGAGGTGAAGGGCTTGACCACGTAGCCGTTGGCGCCGGCCTGGGCGGCGGCGATGATGTTCTCCTTCTTGGCCTCGGCGGTGACCATCAGCACCGGCAGCTCCTTGAGATCATCATCGGCACGGATCTGCTTGAGCATCTCCAGGCCGTCCAGGTTGGGCATGTTCCAGTCGGACACCACGAACTCGAAGCCGCCGGCCTTGAGCTTGTTGAGCGCCTCCTGACCGTCCTCGGCCTCCTCGACGTTGGTGAAGCCCAGTTCCTTGAGCAGGCTGCGCACGATACGCCGCATGGTCGGGAAGTCATCCACCACCAGGATGCTCATGTTCTTGTCCGCCATCGGGATTCCTCTTCTTTTGCTAGTCGGGGCAATTGCGTTGCGGGGCCGGCGGCACGCCACCGGCCATGTTCAGAATTCTTCCCAGTCGTCCTCGGCCGTGGTCGCCGCCCGCGGGGCGGGGCGGGACGGCTCGGGCCGGGATTGAGGCGCGGCCTCGGCGCGCGGCGCCGGGGCCTGACGGTGCGGCGCGGCCGGACCGGCCGCCGGCAGGGCGTCGGATTCACCACCGCTCAGCCGGAACACCGACACGGCCTGCTCCAGGCGCGTGGCCTGAGCCTCCAGCTCGGACGCGGCGGAGGCCGCCTCCTGCACCAGGCCAGCGTTCTGCTGGGTGACCTGGTCCATCTGGCCCACCGCCTGACCGACCTGCTCGATGCCGTCGCTCTGCTCCTGCGACGCCGCCGAGATCTCGTCCATGATGTCGGTCACCCGGCGCACCGAGGCGACCACCTCCTGCATGGTCGAGCCGGCCTGCTCGACCAGCGCCGAGCCCTCCTGCACCTGGGTCACGGAGCCGTCGATCAATGCCTTGATCTCCTTGGCCGCCTCGGCCGAGCGGCTGGCCAGCTGACGCACCTCGCCGGCCACCACCGCGAAGCCGCGGCCCTGCTCGCCGGCCCGCGCCGCTTCCACCGAGGCATTGAGCGCCAGGATGTTGGTCTGGAAGGCGATCGAGTCGATCACCCCGGTGATGTCGGCGACCTTCTGCGAGCTGCCGGCGATGCCGTGCATGGTCTGCACCACCTGCTGGACCACCTCGCCACCGCGCTCGGCGGTGCTGGTGGCCTCCTGGGCCAGGCCGCTGGCCTGGCGGGAGTTGTCGGCATTCTGGCGCACCGTGGCGGTGAGCTCTTCCATGCTGGAGGCGGTCTCCTCCAGCGAGGCGGCCTGCTGTTCGGTGCGCGAGGACAGATCGGCGTTGCCTCGGGAGATCTCCCGGGCGCGGCCGTGAATGGCGCCGCTGCCCTGGCGCACGTCGCCGACGATGCGCCCCAGGTTGTCCTGCATGTCGCGCATGGCGGCGAACAGCTGGCCGATCTCGTTGCGCCCCTGCACCCGGATCTCGCGGGACAGGTCGGCCTCGGCGATGCCTTCGAGATCGCGCACCGCCTGACGCAGCGGCAGCACCAGCAACCGGCGCAGGGTCAGGTAGATGCCCCCCATGATCAGCGCCGCCAGCGCCAGGATGGCCAGGCCGATCACGCCGAAGCGGCTCTCCATGGCGCCGTAGTCGGCCATCAGGGTGTCGCCGCGCTCCCCGGCGTAGCGCACGAACTCGGTCAGCGATGCCTCGAGGGCCTCGCTGGGCTCCGTCATGCGCTGACGCAGCTGGGAGAAACCCTGGGTATCCACCTGGTCCAGGGCCTCGTAGCCCTCGCGCACCAGCGCCAGCATGGCGCCGAAGTCTGCCTCGACGCGGGCGCCCAGCGCCTCGCCCTGGGGCGTGCGCGACACGCCGGCGTAGTTCTCGTAGCGCGCCTCGGCGCGCTCGATCTTGTCCTGGGCCGAGGCCAGGGCGGTATCGGCCTGGCTGGTGCGACCCATCAGGAAGTGGCCGGAAGCGGTCTGAAGGTCGACCAGGGCGCCGGTCAGCAGCGCGTCGGCGCGGTTGATCTCGTTGAGCTGTTCGACGTTGATCCGGTCCAGGGTCCCGAGGGTCTCGCTGGCCGTGCGGCTGGCCGTCCAGCCCAGGCCCGCCACCACCACCAGAAACAGCAGGAAGCAGACCAGCACGCCGTTGACGACCCGGCTGATCTTGAAATTGCGCAATAGGTTGAGCATCGAGGCGACTCCTGAGCCGAAATGACAGTCCTTCTTACACCCGCTGGGCACGACCGGAGGCGGCGACCAGCTTGAGCAGCCGCGGCGCCACCGCGTCAAGGGCGACGACCTCGGCCGCGCCCCCCAGGGCGATGGCCTCGCGGGGCATGCCGAACACCACGCAGCTGGCCTCGTCCTGGGCCAGGGTCTGGGCCCCGGCCTGGCGCATCTCCAGCAGCCCGGCGGCGCCGTCCTTGCCCATGCCGGTCAACAACACGCCGATGGCGTTGCGGCCGGCCTGGGTGGCGGCGGAGTGGAACAGCACGTCCACCGAGGGCCGGTGACGGTTGACCGGCGGGCCGCTGTCCAGCCGCGCGACATAGTTGGCGCCGCTGCGCGCCAGCTTGAGGTGAGTGTCCCCCGGCGCGATGTAGGCGTGCCCGGGCAGGATGCGCTCGCCGTCCTCGGCTTCCTTGACCGTGATCTGGCACAGCCGGTCGAGGCGCTCGGCGAAGGAGCGAGTGAAGCCCCCGGGCATGTGCTGGGTGATCAGGATCGCCGGGCTGCCCGCCGGCAACGGCTCCAGCACGCTGCGGATGGCCTCGGTGCCGCCGGTGGAGGCGCCGATGATGATCAGCTTCTCGCTCGACACCAGCGGCGCCTCGAGGGTCTTCGGCGCCGGAGCGTCACGGCGACGGGCGCGCTGCGGCCGCGAGCGTGCCGCCGCGCGCAGCTTCTCGGCGATCTCGTCGGCATAGGCCTGCATGCCGTGGCGAATGCCCAGCGACGGCTTGGCCACGAAGTCCAGGGCGCCGAGTTCCAGGGCGCGCAGGGTCACCTCGGAACCGGCCTGGGTCAGCGACGAGACCATCAGCACCGGCATCGGCCGCAGTCGCATCAGCCGCTCCAGGAAGTCGAGGCCGTCCATGCGCGGCATCTCGACGTCCAGGGTGATGACGTCCGGGTCGTGGCGCTTGATCAGGTCGCGGGCCACCAGCGGGTCCGGCGCCACGGCCACCACTTCCATGTCGGGCTGCTGATTGATGATCTCGGTCAGCAGGTCGCGTATCAGCGCCGAATCGTCGACGCACAGCACCTTGATCTTGGGTGCGCTCAAGGGATGTCTCCTCTCCATGCGGGCGGGCGGCGGACGGCATGCCACCCCCGTCGCCGGCCGATGGGGTCACTATCGGCCGGCGCTCCCGGTTCTTTAACGCGCCCGTTGTTTAACGCGCCTTGCGCACGTAGACGGTCTGTCCCCGCAGCCGGAAGGCCTCGGTGGTGTAGGAAAAGTTCTCGGAGTGCCCGGCGAACAGCAGACCGTCGGGCTTGAGCAGCGGGGCGAAGCGTTCGAGGATCCGCGCCTGGGTCGGCTTGTCGAAGTAGATCATCACGTTGCGGCAGAAGATCGCGTCGAACGGCCCCTGGATCGACCAGGAGGGCGCCAGCAGGTTGAGCGACTGGTAGTCGACCATGTCCTTGAGTTCCTGACGCACCCGGGCCAGGCCCTCGTGGGCGCCGCGGCCGCGCTGGAAGAAACGCTTGATCCGCGCCTCGTCGAGCTTGTGGATCTGCTCCAGGGCGTAGACCCCGGCGCGTGCCTTCTCCAGCGCCTCGGTATCGATGTCCGTGGCCACTACCTCGGCGCTGCCGGCTCGCGAGCCCAGCGCCTCGGCCAGCGTCATGGCGATGGAATAGGGCTCCTCGCCGGTGGATGCCGCCGCGCTCCACACCCGCACCGGCTCGCGGCGTTCGCGCACGTGACTCGCCAGCAGCGGGAAGTGGTGCGCCTCGCGGAAGAAGGCGGTGAGGTTGGTGGTCAGGGCATTGGTGAAGGCCTCCCACTCGCGGGCATCGGGCTGGCGCTCGAGGCGTGCCAGATAGTCGGCGAAGCGCGTCAGGCCATGATGCCGCAGCCGCTTGGCCAAGCGGCTGTAGACCATCTCCCGCTTGTGCTCGGCCAGCACGATGCCGGCCCGCTGGTAGATGAGCTGACGGATGCGGGTGAAGTCCGCATCGGTCAGTTCGAGGTCACGCTCGAACTGACCGCCGCCCGCCCAGCTTCCCGGCCCCGACGAGGGCAGCTCCTGTGTCACGTTAGAATTCCTCCCATTCCTCGAGGTCCGCTGCCTGGGACGTGCGGGTCTGCGAGGTCATCGCCCCGCGGGATGCCTCGGCCGAGGCACTGGACGCGGTGTGGGCCTTTGCGGAGGCGGCCGGCAGCGGCTGGCGCTCGGCGGCACCGCGCCGCTCGCTCAGCGACGGCGCACGTTCCAGGCCCGCGCCGCGCAGGCGGAAGGCGGCCACGGCCTGGGCCAGCTCGGCGGCCTGCTGATCGAGCTCGGTGGCCGCCTGGGCGGAGGCCTGCACGCGCTCGGCGTTCTGCTGGGTCACCCGATCCATCTCCATCACCGCCTGATTGATCTGGCCGATGCCGTTGCTCTGCTCGGTGGAGGCCGCGGTGATCTCGCCCATGATGTCGTTGACCCGGGTCGAGGCCTCGAGCACCTCGGAAAGCGAGCTCTCGGCGCGCTTGACCAGCTGGGCGCCGCCCTCGATCTGCCGGGCCGAGCCGTCGATCAGGGCCTTGATCTCCTGGGCCGCGGACGCCGAGCGGCTGGCCAGCTGGCGCACCTCGCCGGCCACCACCGCGAAGCCGCGGCCCTGCTCGCCGGCCCGGGCCGCCTCCACCGAGGCGTTGAGGGCCAGGATATTGGTCTGGAAGGCGATCGAATCGATGACGTCGATGATTTCCGTCATCTTCTTCGAGCCTTCGGTGATCTCGCCCATGGTGCCCACCAGCTGCTGCATCAGCTCGCCGGTCTCGGCGGTCTGGGTGGCATTGTCCGAGGCCAGGCCGCTGGCCTGCTGGGCGTTGTCGGAGTTGTGCTGCACCGTGGTGGTCATTTCCTCCATGCTGGAGGCGGTCTGCTGCAGCGAGGCGGCCTGCTGCTCGGTGCGCGAAGCCAGTTCCTCGTTGCCGGAGGCGATGTCCCGGGCGGCCGGGGCCACCCGTTCGACCCCGTTGCTGACGTCACCGACGATGCTGCCCAGGCTCTTGCGCATCAGCTCCAGCGCGCCGAGCATGCGCCCGACCTCATCGCGGCGGCGATGGGGCGGGGTGGCGCCGAGGTTGCCGGAGGCAATCTGCAGGGTGAACTGCTGCGCGCCGCGCAGCGGCCGGATCAGGGCACGCAGCTGCAGCCAGCCCAGCAGGCCCAGTGCCAGCAGGCCGATGCCCAGCAGCATCGCCAGCACCAGGGTCATGCGCTGCTCGCTCGCCTTCGCCTCGTCGGCCAGCGCCGTGGCCGCCTGCTGCTCCTCGGCGATCAGTTCGTTGACGTCACTCGACAGCCCCTCGCCCCAGTCGCGCATTTCCTTGGCATGAGGCGGCAGGTTGGAGAAGACCTGGAAGTTGTCGTCGGAATTGAGCAGCGATACCGCATGCGAAAGCCCCGCCTGGCGATAGTGATCGAGTTCCTCGCCGAAGCCATCGGCCACCGCGGAGGCGTTGCGACCGTCGCCCCGATACCCCTCCCACAGCGACGCGAGACGCGTCTCGGCCTCTTCGAGCCCGGCGATCACCTCCTCACGTTGGTTGATCAGTTCGAAGGGCTCGCGACGGGTCAGGTTCTGATGGCTCTGGGTGATCACCTGGTCGATCTGCTGCAGCCGCGCCACGTCCTGCAGGCCGTCGCGGTTGAGGGTCTGCAGGCGCTGGCCGGCATCGTCGATGCCGAACAGCCCCATGCCCCCGGTCACAGCCAGCAGCCCGCCGGCCACCGCCACCATGGCCACCATCTTGGCGCGCATGCTGCTCAGGTTCAGCCGGCCCAGCGCGCCGCGCAGGCCGCGTCGCTCCAGCCATCCCTTGTCGAGGCGATAGCCGGTCTTGTGGCCCTCGCGCATCCGCGCATAGACGGTCTCGGCCAGCTCGATGTCGGCCGGATCGGCCTTGGTGCGCATGGAGGCATGGCCGACCACCTCGCCGTCCTCGAGGATCGGTGACACGCTGGCGTCGACCCAGTAATAGTCGCCGTTCTTGCAGCGGTTCTTGACCAGACCGTGCCAGGTCTTTCCGGCGGCCAGAGTATCCCACAGGTCCTGGAAGGCCGCCGGCGGCATGTCCGGGTGGCGCACCAGGTTGTGCGGCGCCCCGATCAGCTCGTCCTTGGAGAAGCCGCTGACCTCGATGAAGGCCGGGTTGGCATAGGTGATGCGCCCCTTGAGATCGGTGCGCGAGATCAGGAAGTGGTCGTCGTCGAGCACGACCTCCCGCTGCGTGATCGGCTGATTGTTTCTCATGTCATCAATTCCCTACGGCGTGCCTGGATGCTGGCCATTTGTTATGGAGTTGGAGCGCCGCCGGATGACACCGGCGGCGCACCGGCCTTCAGAAGGATTCCCACTCCTCGTTCGAGTCCTGATCGCGCGGCGCCGGCGTCCGGGCGCTGCGATCCTGGCGCTGCGCGCCGTCGTCCCGGCCACCGGCGGACACCAGCGACGGCATCCAGCGCGCCAGGTCGTCCTGGCGGGCGGCCTCGTGGCTCGGTGCCTCGGCCCCCGAGGGCAGACGGAAGCGGCCGGTGGCGTCGCGCAGCCGGCCGGCCTCGGCCTCGAGCTGGGTGGCCGCGCTGGCCGCCTGCTGCACCAGGGTGGCGTTCTGCTGGGTCACCTGATCCATCTGGGTGACGGCGTCGTTGACCTGGGAGATGCCGTTGCTCTGCTCGCTGGAGGCCGCGGCGATCTCGTCCATGATGTCGCTGACCCGCTGCACGGCGGCGACGATCTCGGTCATGGTCTGGCCGGCCTTGTCGACGCGGGCGGTGCCGGCCTCCACCTGGTTCACCGAGGCCTCGATCAGGCCGCGGATCTCGCTGGACGCGTCCGCCGAGCGGCTGGCCAGACTGCGGACCTCCTCGGCCACCACCGCGAAGCCGCGGCCGTGCTCGCCGGCCCGGGCCGCCTCCACCGAGGCGTTGAGGGCCAGGATGTTGGTCTGGAAGGCGATCGAGTCGATGGTGCCGATGATCTCGGCCACCCGCTGGGAGCTGTGCTGGATCTCGTGCATGGTCGAGACCACCTCGCCGACCACCTGGCCGCCCTCTTCCGCGGTGCGCGTGGCCTCGACGGCGAGCTGGCTGGCCTGCTGGGCGTTGTCGGCGTTCTGGCCGACGGTGGAGGACAGCTCCTCCATGCTCGAGGCGGTCTCCTGCAGCGAGGAGGCCTGCTGCTCGGTGCGCGACGAGAGATCATTGTTGCCGCTGGCAATGCTCTGGGAACCGGCGTAGATCGACTCGCCGCTGCTGCGCACGCTGCCGATCGTCGCCGCCAGGCCCCGCTGCATCTCGTCCAGCGAGCGATAGAGGCGGCCGATCTCGTTGTTGCCGTACTGCGGGATATCCTGGGACAGGTCTCCCCCCTCGACCCGCTCGAAGTAGCCGACCAGGCGGCCCAGCGGGCGGATGACGTTGGCCGTCACACCCCACATCACCACCGCGATGGCCAGGGCGGCGATCACCAGCACGGCGATCATCAGCCCCTTCATCAGCCGCGACAGGTCGAAGAAGTCGTCGTAGAGAGCGGCGCCGTTGGCCTCCGAGGCCTCGAAGAAGGCCACGGCATCGGTGTAGAAGGCCTGGGTCAGGCGGTCGACGTCCTCGTTCAGGTCGGCGAAGGCCTGGGCGCTGCCTTCCTCCAGGGCCTGACGCTGGGGCCTGAGTCCCTGGTTCATCAGGGCCGTGAAGTCTTCCTCGATCGACGCGATCAGCGCGTCCTGCCCCACCTGGCGCGGCAGCGCCAGGAAGTCCTGGAAGGTCGCCTCGATCTCGTCGAGGGTCGCGCCCAGCGCGGCCGCCTCGGCCTGCACCGACTCGCGCTCCTCCGGCCATACCGCCTGCCCCAGCCGGGCATGCAGGCCGCGCAGTTCCGTCTGCGCGAACAGCATCTGCGCATTGGCCCGGTTGAGAGAGGACTGCTGGTCCACGTTGACCTCGTTGAGCGTGCGCAGCGAATCCTCGCTGTAGCGCACCGCATAGAGCCCCAGGGCGCTGAGCACCAGGATCAGCACGGCGAACAGCGCCAGCACCAGGCTCCAGCTGACCCGCACGGTCATGTTGTCGAGAAGCTTCCTCACCACGCACTCCCTTTCTTGGAGGGGCGGTCCTTGCCGCCCCGAATCACGAATTCTCGGTATCAGGCCATGGCCGGTTCGGCCTCGCGCGCCGCGGCCGCCGGCAGCGCGGCAGGCGTCTCGACGTCGGCCCCCGCCACGAAGCGGAAGTGGGCCACCCGCTCGCGCAGGCCTCGTGCCCGCGCCACCAGGCGCTGAGAGGCGTCGCTGTTGCCCTCGACGAGGCCCGCGTTCTGCTGCGTCATGCGATCCATCTGGGTGACCGCCTCGCCGACCTGCTCGATGCCCTGACGCTGCTCGCCGGTGGCGGTGGAGATTTCCTCCACCAGGCCGGAAAGACGGCGGATGTCGTCCACCATCCCGACGATCACCTCGTCGGTCTCCTTGACCCGCCGGCTGCCCGCCACGACCTGGCCATCGGCGCGATCGATCAACGCCTTGATCTCCCGGGTCGCCTCGGCCGAGCGGCTGGCCAGCTGGCGCACCTCCTCGGCCACCACCGCGAAGCCGCGGCCCTCTTCGCCCGCTCGAGCCGCCTCCACCGAGGCGTTGAGGGCCAGGATGTTGGTCTGGAAGGCGATCGAATCGATGGTGTCGACGATGCTGCTCATCTCGCTGGCGCTAGCATTGATGGCGTCGATCGCGTTGACCACCTCGCCCATCGCCTGACGGCCCCGCTCGGCGCCCTGGGCGGTCTCGTCGGCCACCGCGCGCGCCTGCTCGGCGTGCTCGGCGTTGTGCCCCACGGTGGTGGTCAGCTGCTCCATGCTCGAGGCGGTCTGGGCCAACGCCGCGGCCTGCTGCTCGGTGCGGGTGGCCAGCTCGTCGTTGCCTTCGCCCAGCGCTTCCACGTCCTGGTGCACCGCCTCACTGTCGCGATGGATGTCGCCGATGGTGTCGGCCAGGGCCCGGCGCATGCGCTCGATATCGAACAGCAGGCTGCGCTCGTCGCCGCCGCGCAGTCGCACTTCCCGGGTCAGGTCGCCGTCGGCGATGGCCCGCACCGAGGCGGCGGCGTAGCGGGGATCGCCCCCCAGCGAGCGGGTCACGCCACGGATCACCCATCCCATCAGCAGGCTGACCGGCACGCCGATGATCAGCAGCGCCATCAACGAGCGGGCCAGTGACGCCATGAAGGCGGCATTGACGTCGTCGATGTAGACGCCGGTGCCGATCGTCCAGCCCCAAGGCGCGAAGCGCTCGTGGTAGGACGACTTGGGAATCGGCTCGCTGCCCTCGGTGTGCGGCCACAGGTAGTCGACATAGCCGTCGTCGCTGGCCACGTCCTCGGCGAACTCGCGAAACAGCAGGCGACCCTCGACGTTCACGAAGCTTCCGACGTCGGTGCCTGCAGCCAGGCGCGGATGGCTCTGCATCGAGAAGTCGTCGTCGAAGACGTAGAGATAGCCGCGGCCGTCGTCGAACGCCATGTCCTCGATCAGCGCCGCGGCCCTGGCCTTGGCCTCGTCCGTCGAGATCTCGCCGGCCGCGGCCCGCTCGGCCTGGCCCGCGATCAGGCTCTGGGCCAGATGGACGGTATCCTGGAGGGCCCCGCGGCGCTCCTCCAGCATGGTCTGGCGATTCTCCCAGGCGCTCCAGGCCATCATCAGGCCCATGGCCAGCCAGATGATGCCCAGGGTGGCCCACAGTTTTGTTGTCGTTGTCAGCTGGCGCATGCGTCACCTCTTGTCGGGTGTGTTGTTATTGGCAGAGCGCGACTTGCTTGCCGGGGGATGGCAGACGAGCGCCGGGCGCGAGGATGTCGATGCCCGGGCGCCAAGCGCAGCGCCCAGGAACGTGATGACGGCCCCCTCGCGACGGTCCGGCACGCCGGGCGCGTCGCCTCCCGCCGTGAGCGCCCGAACGTGCCGGCTTATTCGCTCACGCTGTCGACCAGGGCCATCTCCTGGCTGGTCAGCAGCTTGTCGATGTCCACCAGCACCAGCATGCGGTCCTCGAGGCTGCCGAGGCCGCTGAGGAAGTCGGAGGACAGGGTCACGCCGAACTCCGGCGCCGGCTTGATCTGCTCGGGCGTCAGGGTCATGACGTCGGAGACGCCGTCGACCACGATGCCGACGATGCGCTCGCCGACGTTGAGCACGATCACCACGGTCTGGCCGCCGTACTCGACGTTCTCCAGATGGAACTTGATGCGCAGGTCGACGATCGGCACGATCACGCCGCGCAGATTGGTCACGCCCTTGATGAATTCGGGGGCGTTGGCGATGCGGGTGACGTTCTCGTAGCCGCGGATCTCCTGCACCTTGAGGATATCGATGGCGTATTCCTCGTCGCCCAGCGAAAACACCAGGAATTCGCGGTTTTCGGCCTCGGTGGCGGCCAGGGCCGCTTCGGTGGTCTCGATGCTCATGACGGCTCTACCTCCTTGGGATTCAGGGTCGTGGAGACGGCGGGACGGGCGTCGCGCCGCGCCTCCTTCTTGGCTCGGTTGAGACGGTGCAGGTCGGTGATGTCGAGGATCAGCGCCACGCTGCCATCGCCGAGGATGGTCGCCGCGGACACGCCGGGCACCTTGCGATAGTTGGTCTCGAGGTTCTTCACCACCACCTGCTGCTGGCCAACCAGCTCGTCCACCAGCAGCGCGTAGCGGCGGCCCTCGCCCTGGACGATCACGGCAATGGTCTCGGCCAGCTCGGTCTTGGCGCCGGTGACGTCCAGCGCCTCGTGCACGGGCACCACCGGCAGGTATTCGTCGCGCACCTTGAGCACCACGTCGTCGCCGGCCATGGCGTAGAGGTCGTCGGGACTCGGCTGCAGCGACTCCAGCACCGCGGACAGCGGCAGGATGAACACCTCGTCGCCGACCTTGATCGACATGCCGTCGAGGATCGCCAGGGTCAGCGGCAGCACGATGCGGATGGTGGTGCCTTCGCCGGGAGTGGACATGATCTGGACGTTGCCCCCCATGCCCTGGATGTTGCGCTTGACCACGTCCATGCCCACGCCGCGGCCGGAGACGTCGCTGACCTCCTGGGCGGTGGAGAAACCGGGGGCGAAGATCAGCTGCCAGACCTCGTCGTCGCTCATGCTGTCGGAGACGCTGAGCTCGCTTTCCCGTGCCTTGGCGAGGATCTTCTCGCGGTTCAGGCCGCCGCCGTCGTCGATCACCTCGATCAGGATGTTGCCGCCCTGGTGCTTGGCCGAGAGCGTCAGCTTGCCGGTGCGCGGCTTGCCGGCGGCCTCGCGGGCGTCCGGCGACTCGATGCCGTGGTCCAGGCTGTTGCGCACCAGGTGGGTGAGCGGGTCGATGATGCGCTCGGTGAGGCTCTTGTCGAGCTCCGTCGCCGCGCCCTCGGTGACCAGTTCGATGTCCTTGCCCAGCTTGCCGGCGGTCTCGCGCACCACGCGGGGGAAGCGACTGAACACGAAATCCATGGGGATCATGCGCACCGACATCACCGCTTCCTGCAGGTCGCGGGCGTTGCGCTGCAGCAGGTTCATGCCGTTGTGCAGGCCGCTGTGGTTGACGTTGTCGAGCTCGCTGACGGTCTGGTCGAGCATCGATTGGGTGATGATCAGCTCACCGACCAGGTTGATGATCTGGTCGACCTTCTCCACCGAGACGCGGATCGAGGAGGACTCGCCGCCACCGGACTTGGCCTTCGGCTTGGGCTTGTCGGCTTTCGCCGCCTTGGGCTTCTCTGCCTTGGGCTTCGCCGCCGGCTGCGGCGCGTCCTGGCCGGAGGCTTCCGGCTCGGCCGCCGCCGGCGTCTCGGAGGCGGCCGGTGCCGCGGGCGCCGACTCGGCCTCCCGCTCGATCTTCAGCTGGTCGGCATCGACGATGAAGCCCATCACCGCCTCGATGTCCTCGACGCTGACCGAGGTGGAGAGCGTCACCCGATAGCAGGCCGCGTCGCCCGACTGCCCCTCGACGGTGCCGAGCTGCCCGAGCTCCCCCAGCAGCTGGTCGCGGTCCTTGTCGCCGACCTTGAGCAGCGACACGACCAGCCGGCGCTCGCCAGCGGCCGATGCATCATTCGCCTCGGCCTCCGCGGTTTCGATCTTGAGCTGGTCGGGCTCGACGATGAAGCACATCACCGCCTCGATGTCCTCGGCGCTCACCGAGGTGGCCAGCGTGACGCGATAGCAGGCCGCGTCGCCCGCCTGCGACGCGATGGTGCCGAGCTGCTCGAGCTCCTCCACCAGCAGGGCGCGATTCTCGTCGCCGACGTTGAGCAGCGAGACCGTCAGGCGGCTCTCGCCCTCCTGGGACGGCGCCTCGGCGGGCGCCGGCTGGGTCTCAAAAGCGGTTTCAAGAGCGGTCTCAGGGGCCGGCTCGGGAGCCGGCTTGGCCTCCGGGGCAGACTCGGCAGCCTTCGGAGCAGGTTCGCCGCCGTCCAGCGACTGGCCGATCTCCTCGAGCGCCAGGCGCTTGAGGGTCTCGCAGATGCGGGCGAAGGCCTCCTGATCGGGCTCGTCGCCGTTGCGATAGGCGTCCATCTGGTCGTGCAGCATGTCCTTGGTTTCCAGAAAGGTGTCGACGATATCCCGGCGCAGCGTCAGCTCGCCCTGGCGCGCGTGATCCAGCAGGTTCTCGAACAGGTGCGTGGTGCGCTGCAGGACGTCGAAGCCGAAGGTGCCGGCGCCGCCCTTGATCGAGTGTGCCGCCCGGAAGATGGCGTTGAGCTGCTCGGCGTCCGGGTCATCGACGTCGAGCTCGAGGAGATGGCGCTCCATGTCGGCCAGCAGCTCCTCGGCCTCCTCGAAGAAGGTGTCATAGAAATCGGTGATATCCATGCGGTTCCCTACCCAGGGTGTATGGCGCCTCTCAGGGCGATGATGCCGGGCCCAGGGCCTCGTTGAGTCGTTGGTTGAAACGCTCCATCGGCGATTCGTCGGGCGACGGCTGGCGGCCGCCGCCCAGCGTTGACGGCAGGCCGATGCCATCGACCACCCGCGGCGAGCGAATGCGCTCGGACACGACCTCGAACAGCACCAGCAGCTCGATGCGCCGGTTGATCGGGTCGCTCGGCACGGTGTCGGGCATCGTCACCTGATCGGCGAAGCCCGCCACGCGCAGCAGCCTGTCGGCATCCAGCCCGCCAGCCACCAGCTCGCGGCGTGACGCGTTGGCGCGGGCGGAGGACAGCTCCCAGTTGCCGTAGCCGCGCTGGCCGTTGAGATAGGCCAGACTGTCGGTGTGGCCGCTGATGCTCAGGTCGTTGTCCAGCTCGTTGAGCAGCGGCGCGATCAGGTAGAGCAGATCGTGCATGTAGGGCGCCACCCGTGCGCTGCCGAGCTCGAACATGGGCCGCTGCTCGTTGTCCAGCAGCTGGATGCGCAGCCCCTCGGGCGTCATGTCGAAGCGCAGCTGGTCACGCAGCTCCTTGAGGTCCGGATCGGCCTCGATCGCCGCCTCGATGCGCCGCTGCAGATCGCGGAAGGCGCGGCGCTGCTGCTCGCTGGGGCGGGTCTGCTGGCGCAGGTCGATGCGCGCACGCTCGCCTTCCTGATAGGTCGGATCGGGCCCGCCGCCGGGAATCACGTTCTGGCTGACGGCGGCCCGATCGCCGCTGGTGATCGCCGCCACCAGCGGCGTGCTGAAGTAGTCGGCCACGCCCTCGCGCTGCTCGGGGCTGGAGGTGGAGAGGATCCACATCACCAGGAACAGCGCCATCAGGGCGGTCATGAAGTCCGCCAGGGCGATCTTCCAGCTGCCACCATGATGGCCCTGAACGACCTTCTTGCGCCGAATGATGATCGGCCGGCGATTGTCCCCCTGACTCATGCGCTGCCCACACCCGCCTTGGATTCACGCACGTATTCCTCGAGCTCGCTGAAGCCGGGACGCTCCTGGCTGTGCAGCGCCTTGCGGCCGAACTCCACCGCCAGCTGAGGCGCATAGCCGTGCAGGCTGGCCAGCAGGGTCACGCGCATGCACTGCAGCACCTTCTCGACCTCCTTGGTCTGACGCTCGATGCGGCTCGACAGCGGCAGGATGAAGCCGTAGCCGAGCAGGATGCCGAGGAAGGTGCCGACCAGCGCATGGGCGATCATCACGCCCATCTGCTCGGGGTCGGCGTTGGAAGCGCTGAGCGCCTTCACCACGCCCATCACCGCCGCGACGATGCCGAAGGCGGGCATGGCATCGCCGACCTTGTGGATGGCATCGGCGGGGATGTGCGCCTCCTGCTCGAAGGCCTCGATCTCATGGAGCATCAGCTCGTCGATCTCCATGGGGTCCATGCTGCCGCTGACCATCAGGCGCAGATAGTCGGTGAGGAAGGTCATGATGGTCGGGTCGGCGAGCACCTTGGGATGCTCGTTGAACAGCGCGCTCTCCTGGGGATTGTCGATATCGCGCTCGATGCCCAGCATGCCGTCGCGGCGGATCTTGGCGAGCAGCTTGTACTGCAGCGCCATCAGTTCCATGTACAACGCCTTGTCGTACTTCTTGGAGCGCCGCAGCCGCGGCAGTATGCGAAACGAGGCCTTGAGTGCCTTGCCGTTGTTGGCAGCGATGAAGGCGCCGAGACCGCCACCGCCGATCATCAGCAGCTCGGTAGGCTGGAAGAGAGGGCCAAGACTGCCACCGGCCAGCACGAAGCCACCGAAGACCGAAAGCAGGACGACCAGATAACCAAGGGGTATCAGCACAACGAGTTCCTTCGCCAACACGTGAATGATGTTGCTGATGAAGGCTATCGGCCGGAATCGGCGGGGACTTGAGGGGGAACGGGAAAGAAAGTTGGCGCCGGAGCGGGAGGATCCCCGCCCCGGAGCACGGCTTCAGGCCTGGCGTACGACCTTGGCCGATGCGGCATCGGCGGCGGCCGCCTGGTCGCGTCGCTTGCGAGTCTTGCCGGCCCGGGAGGGCGGCTGACAGATCCCGCAGACATAGTCGTGGGAGGGGCTGTGGGCATGAGCCACGAAGTGGCCGTGACAGCGGCCGCATTCGGAGAGCTGGAGCTGGTCGCTCTCGAAGAAGCGCACCAGGGTCCAGGCCCGGGTCAGCCCCAGCACGGCCTCGGCATCGTCGATCGCCACCTGCTCCAGGTACAGCCGATAGGCCTTGATGAAGGCCTCCATGCGCTGACAGCCGAGATCCTCGAGCAGGCGCTGGTAGATGTTGTAGAACAGCGAGGAGTGGACGTTGGGCATCCAGGTGATGAACCAGTCCGTGGAGAACGGCAGCATGCCCTTGGGCGGCGACATGCCGCGCACCTCCTTGAACAACCGGATCAGCCGGGCACGACTGAGGTCGGTCTCGGTCTCGAGCACCTGGAGGCGGGCGCCCAGCTCGATCAGGTCGATGGCGAGCTGCACCTGCTCCAACTCCTCCAGCAGACTCTTAGTCGACATGGCCACCTCCTTCCGACAGCATCGAGCGCGAGGCCATCAGCAGCGAGGAATGTATATGGGAGAGCCCCTGATCGCGGGGGTTGTCGACCACCTGGCGCAGCTGCTCGGCGCTCTCGCCACCGAAGTGGCACAACAGCTGGTTGGTGTTGGCCAGGCGCGAAAGCTGCTGGGCGCTCAACGATGACAGCAGATCGGCCATCTCGTCATCGATCTTGAGACGGAACATGGCCTCGGCGCGATCGTGATGCAGCAACCGTTGGGCGAGCAACAGATAGCCGAGATTCAGTTCGCGAATCTCGGCGACGTGCGGATTGGTTTTCATAGTTCCCTGCTTTTATTGGCTTATTCCACGTCACGGTCTTTTTGCCGCGTTCGTTGTTATAGGCAAGCCTTCGTCTGCGTCTGGCAGAGCGTAGCGCCTGTTGTTTTCATTTTTGTAACACTGCCCTCGATGGGGGGCATGTGCAACGTATAGTCTCCAACGCTCAATGGTGCAATGCCATTGACCTAGATCAACCTAATGAAAAAGTACCAGGAAGGCACTCATCTAAAGCGGTATCGCGCCATTCAACGACAAGCACAGCGACGACTGAAACCGTCGCGGCACTACTCCGTGGCGCCGGGCGCCTCCGCCAGCTCACGCACCCAGATCAGCAGCTCGGCCACCACCTGATAGAGACGCGGCGGAATCTCCTCGTCCAGGTCGAGCTGCATCAGCAGCCCCACCAGCTCCGGCGAATCATGCACGTAGACACCCTGGCGCCGGGCTTCCTCGACGATGCGCTCGGCCAGTTCGCCATAGCCCTGGGCCACCACCCGCGGCGCGCCTTCGGCGTCCTGATAGGCCAGCGCCACCGCCTGGCGTCGGGCCTCCCGGGATCGTTCGGTCATTCTGCCCCCTCGGCGGCCAGGGTCAGACGCAGGCGAACGTCATCGAAACCGTGCCCCGACAGCCGCTGGCGCAGGGTCTCCAGCCCGCCCTCCAGCCGCGACCTGACGGCGGCGTCACAAACCTGCACGTCGATATCGAGGCGCACCTCACGCATCCACAGCGAGACCTCCAGCGGCCCCAGCCCGGCCACCTCGAGCGTCAGTCGGGAACGCCATCCGCCGGACTCGTCCTGGCGCGATTCGTCGCCCTCTTCGCCTTGCTGGTGACCGTCGCGACGCCCGTGTGGCAACTGGATCACCAGCGCCATGAACACCCCGGACCAGACGTCACCCTCCCAGCGCAGCTGGGGGGTGGCCAGCATCTCCAGCTGATGGCGCACCAGGTGCTGCAGGCCGTCGGCGACCGGTTCGCGACGCCCCTCGACGACACGAGCGGCTTCATCGGCCATCGAGGCGGAAGCCGCACGTGCCGCATCGGCGGCGCTCACGCCCCCTCGGGCCGACGCCGCCTCGTTCCCTGCCGGTGCGGCCGCGGTGCCGGGCATCATGGGCGCGGGCGACGGCGCCCGGGGATTCGCCCCGGGCGCGACGCTCGGCAACAGCACGGGCGCCTCGCCCCGGGGCATGGCGGCTCGGGTCAGGAAGGGGACCGGCGGCTGCAGCGCCTGGACGCGCGCGGCCAGCGCTTCGACATTGGCAGGGGAAAAAGCGGGAGAAGCGGCTACCGACGCCGGCGTTGCAGCGGCGGCCGCGGACAGCGCCGCGGAGGAAGAGCCGCCAGATGTGGAAGCCACCGGCGTGAAGCGCAGCTGCTGCAGGAGCTGCAGCATCTGCGGCTCGCGGTTCAGCTGCTGGCGGGGCATGTCGCCTCGATACCAGCGTGCCAGATGGGATTCGTAGAACAGGCCGCTGTCGCGAATGCTGCCCGAGAGCCGCTGGGCGAGCTGCTCGGGCGTGGCCGACTCACCGGCGGCCAGCAGCGGCGCGGCGGGCGACACCGCCGACGGCGGCGCCGGGAAGCGCCCCAGCAGGTCGGCAATGGTACGCGCCGTGGCGCTGAAGTGGGTCAGGGCCGAGCCGGGGGCACTACCAGATGGCGCCTGTGGCGCAGGCGCCTCGCGCCCCTGGCCACGGGCCACCTCGCCGACGGCGGGACCGGGCGCCCGCGCATCGAGGCGTGAGTCGCTGTGCAAGGCCCGCGGCGCATCGGCCGGCGAGGTCGGCTTGACAGGCTGATTGAGCGGCTGAGGCGCGGGCGTATCGACCCGCTTGCCCAGCACCTGGTGCAGGAGCGTATCGATCAGCGGCGTGATACCGCTCACGACGCACCCTGATCGTGTCGCGTGCTACCCGGGATGACGCGCCCCCCGCCGCTACCGTAGGCACGTTGCAGATCGCGCTGACGCTGCGAGGTACCGATCAGCTCGCCCAGCTCGTCACGGCGCTGAGCCAGGCGCTGACGAATCTCCCGGTCGTTCTCGAGGATTCCCTCCAGAAGCATCGCCTTGCGTCGCTGATCGGCTTCCATCAATGAATGCTGTGCGTCCAGCTCCGAAACATGCTCGACCTGCTTTACGTAGATAGCCTCCAGTTCCAGCAGCGCCGGCCAGTCGGCCTCGCGCGCCAGAAACAGCATGCGCTCGCTGCACTCCAGCAGCGTCTGATAGCCTTCGATCACCGCCTCCACAGAAGCTTCGCGAGCGCTCGTCATCTCAGCCTCCTGCAGCCTGAGCCTGGGGCTCTATTTCGCGCCAGGCCGAGGCGATATCGCCCAGCAGGCGCTCGGCCTCGTCGAGCCTGGCCATGTCATTACGCAGATTGGCCGCCAGCAGCTGCCGGGCGATGTAGTCGTAGAGCGAGGCCAGATTCGCTGCTATCTCGCCGCCACGCTCGGCATCCAGAGCCGGCGCCAGGCCACCGCTGACGATATCCAGCGCCTTGTTGATCGACTTGCCCTTCTCCGCGGTGTTGCCGGCCTCGATATGGATACGCGCCGCCCGAATGGCCGCCAGGGCACCATCGAACAGCATCACGATCAGCTTGTGCGGGCTGGCGGAATTCACACCGCTTTCCACCCCCACTCTTGCGTAGGCATTTGCGCCCTTCATCGCCGCCATGATTCCGCTACTCCTTCGATCGGTAAGATAACCCGCCCAGTCTGCAGCAGGTGAACCGTCGCCAGTCTGACAGCCGACGGGGGCACGAGTCAGGCGAACATGACCCGCTGGACGGTCTAATTCGGGATATCGGCGGCCTCCGTGGCGACTTTAGCCACGCGCACTTCCTCGCGCGGCTCGCCGAGGCGACGAGTGACCTCGCCCTTCAGCACCTCGCCCTCCAGCGCCTTGTCACCCAGGACCGTATGCAGTTCCTCGCCGGACGATTCGACTCCGCCGGCGAGCTGGACCCGGGATGGCCGGCCGTCATCGTCGAGCCCCTGGACCCAGGCCAGCTGACCTCCGTCGAAGCGCACCAGGGTGCCGATGGGATAGAGACCGAAGCGGCGGATGTAGCGCTTGACCCAGCGCGAGTCGAAGGCCTGCTCGAGATCGAGCAGGTAGCGATAGATGGCCCCGACGCGCCAGGCAGGGCGCTCGCCGAGTGGGCGACGCAGGGTATCCACGGCATCGACCACCGCCGCGGCACGTTCCAGCTCGCCGAGCACCTCGCCGGTGACACCGGCCGGGTAGCCGCTGCCGTCCAGGCGTTCGCTGATGCGGCGCACCACCGAGGTGAATACCGCCGTCGACAGCCACTGGCAGCCGCCCATCCGCGCTTCCAGCAGGGCGATATGTTCATGCAGCTCCGGCGAACCGCCATCGTCGGGCATGGCAGACTGCCAGACGTCATCCGGCAGCAGTGCCTTGCCCAGGTCATGGACCATGGCGGACGCCACCAGCGCCTTGCGCAGTTCCTGAGGCACCGAGTCTCTGCCGACCAGATCGAGCAGCCGCACCGCCACCCCCAGACCGTGCCCCACCAGCCAGGATTCGCCATACAGGGCATCGCAGGCGAACAGCAGCCCCTCGCGATCCTCCTCGTGTAGACGCAACAGGCGATCGGCATGGCGCGACAGCTGTACGCCATCGATCTCCCCGCCTTCACGCAGATCGAGCAGCTGGGTGTCCAGATAGCCGGCGACATGGGCCAGGCGGCGTGTCATCGGCGTGGCGTACCCTTGAGCGCCGCGACGCCCCACCTTCGGCTCGGCGCCGGCCGGCCCCTGGAACAGCGGTGAGGGCGGCCGCGTGGCCTCGCCCCCCTCGATGTGGCGGGCCGCCTCCTGCTCGATCTCGCGCACGAAATACCACAGCCGGCGCTCCTGTTCAGGACCATGGCCCTCGAACTGGAACCCGGCCGTCAACGTCTGGCGCTCGGTGTCCGCCCGCCGATGTCGCGCTCGCCCCCGCGCCTGGAAGTGCGTGCCATCGGGGAAACTCAGCGCGATATCCAGCGGCAGCGGCGCCTCGGCCAGCAGGTTGGTCGCCGACAGCGGCAGCTCCAGCCGGCAGCCCTCGAGCGACAGGTCCTTGAGATCGCCCTGGGCACGGTTACCCTCGGCATCGCGCAGGATGGCACTGACCTCCATGCCCAGCCGCAGCCGCGCGCGGAAGGTGTCGCGACGCTGCAGCACCTCCAGGCGATGGGGCCAGGCACAGCGGCAGAGCACGCGGCCATCGTCCTGACGGCAGTGCTCCATGGTCATCTCGGGGGTGCGCACCAGCTTGCCCTGTGCCTGACCGAGCAGGCGGAAAGCCTTGCCCTGCCGGAGCTCGCCGGCGAGCTCGCTGACCGCGCTGATATCCACCTCGAGCACCTCGCCCGCCTGCAGATCGGCGAGCAGTACCGGCATCGGCTCGCCCTGCTCACCGATCTGCAGCGAAGCGCCACCCGGCTCACTGAGCGTCTCGAGCAGCGTCTCGATCTCCATGGGGTTGTCGACGCGGGTGTAACCGTCCTCTGCCATCCCTGTGCCTCTCGCGGGTCATTCTTTCACCAGATCGAGGGTTATCGGCCGGTGCTGGAAAAGCTTGAGCACAAGGACTAGGACGAGAGACGCAGGATGCCCTCGAAGCGCCCCTCAGGGGAGAAATATAGCCGGAAGACACCATTCACCCCGTCCCGGGCCACCACTCGGCGAAGTGCCTCGGCGGGGAACTGCACGCTGCGACCGTCCAAGCTGCGGGTATGCACGACGCCCGCCCGGCCCTCGTAGTGGGCCAGGCAGGCGGCGGGGGTGAGGCTCAAGGCGATATCGATGGTGGGCATGGTGAATGATAAGAGTGACATCTGAGCCACACACGAGGAAGCCCGACAACGCTCACGTGCTTAGCTCTCCGCTCCCCCGTGGATGGCATCAACGACTCCCTGGTCAATGAACCGGCTTCCCAGCACATCATCGACGAAGCCTGGCGCAAAGAACGAGACACGATCGAGGACCTCGACTTCCTGAGCGGTCAGTTCCATACCATCGGCGCTTCGCCCGCCGCGGTTCGGGTTGTGGTGCTCCTGCGTGACGGAGGCGTGGAACGCTCTGGCCGCCTCGATGTCCTTGACGCCGAGACCGAACTTCCGCCCCACCTCTAGCGTCGTCTCGAAGTCATGGAAGTCGGTGGCGGTCACCCAGTGGTAGACGCCCCCCTCGGCATCATAGATATCGCGAGCCATGAGCTGACGATAGTAGGAATCCAGCACGCCCCAGAAACATAACTGGTAGTCTGACAGCTGCTCCGGAGAAAAGACAGGGAGGCTCCCGGGCACTCTTGGATCGGCGGAGTAATGCCTGCCCCGCTCGGTGCGCATCGGCGTGCTGCCGCGTTTATAAAGGCTCTTTGCCGTTTCCCGGAATTCTCGATTCAGGAAGATCAGCCCCGGCCTCAAGCCCAATCTCAGGAGAGGAATCAAAAAGCCCTTGCCGAAGACATTGCTCGTTTCCACATAGCTCGACGGAGCGATGCCATCGATATGTGCCAGCTTCTTTTCCAGGAAGCCGAACGCATGTCGTGGATCATCCTTGACGGCCGGAAAAACGGTTGCGTAATTGGGTTCCGGCTCATGTTCCGACAACGTGTCATCAAACATCTTGAAGACTTCCGTCAGCATGGTGGTGCCGGTTCTGCCATGCGTTACGGTAAACACGAGATTCTTGGTCGGCTTCATAGCGCAGTCCCGTCAATCTTCTTCACGGGCTTTGCCGGTCGCCCGGCCACGATGGTGTTGGCCGGTACGTCTCCTGTCACCAGGCTGCCGGCAGCGACCACGGCATTCTCACCGATCACAGCCGGTCCAAGCACCGTGACATCGGAGCCAAGCCATACACCATGTTTGACATGGATATCCCGACCAGAATCTGGCACCGCAAGAAGGCGCTCACGCCCGGTCTTCGTATAGTCGTGGGTGCCTGTGAGCAGCATGCAACGATGGCCAAAGAAACACTCCGCCTCGACGGTGACATGGCCAGAACGAGTATTGACCAGGAGATCGTTTACGGAGATGGTTGTTTGCTCCAGATGGAGCCGACTGGAGTCTCCCCAGATACGGAGCTGCCCTAGTTCAGCCTGGGCGATGAAAGGCATAAGTAGTTTGGCCATGGCGGCCAGCTCGTTCTTCTTTGCCGTTTTCAAAAGTGCCATGAACTCACTTTCTCGTGCCGAGACAGCTGACACTTCCTGGCGGTCCGTACCTCGCTTTTCGAGACTCGGCTTTTTGTTGATCGGCGGCATCATCATCTCACCTCAATATGCTTCGCTCATTAATTTTTCCAGCTCTCCGGCAATCGTGTCTTCTTCATCGATCACCGAAGCAGCCGCCAAATTCGGCTCGAGCCCTGATCCCTCACGGACTTTAACGAGGCGCTCACCCTCGAGATATTGTACGGCGAGACTTTCATCCACATCGTTCAAGACACGGAATGCCACATCTTTAGCCCCAAAGAGGGCGTGCAGGATAAAGGCGAACCTGACCCTTTGCGCATCACTCAGGTTTTTCATGCGTTCATAACCGGGAATGAAAAGCGCCTCGACAGACTCCACTTCGGAGGCCATTCGAGCTTCGGCGACCATATCATCGGGGAACCAGCTCTTCTTCTTCTCGCCAACGAAACAGTGGAATCGAAACCCCTGCTTGCGCATCAGCGACTGCACCTTCGCAAAGTCGGGATACTGTTCCGAAGCAGGCTCCAGGAAGACACCAACCTGAAGCGCGAGGGTGTTCTTCAGTGCTTCCGACGCGTTCGCAAGGATGGCGAGGCTATCATGACGGGCATCCAGAGCGAGTACATCGATGGCCGGCAGCCCTTCGACGCTGTCGAGCGCCACCGAAGGAATCTCATGGGCCTCCACATCCTCGACAGGATCGACCGGAGACAGCGATGTCGGCTCGCTTTCATCGCTCATAAAAAGGGTGGCGGGCTGGCCATTCCCCAGCGCCGTATAGGGGAAGTGCTGAATCTCGCCATACTGGGCGAGATGGTCCACCGTTTCCATCTTGCCGGCCGGATCGAAGCTCAGCATGACGACACGTCCGCTGCCCAGCAGATCGCGAGCATCCGGCCTTGAGGCCAGAACGGCGCCGTTATCCACGGCCATAACCGGGCTATCGAGCTGCCAGTCGAAGCCCTGGCCAGGCGCGGCAAGCGCCAGCTTGACCGGCGCATCCTCATCGGCGAACTGCGCCGCACCGCTCTTGCTGAAGCTCAGGGCCTCCGGCGCCTTGCCTTCACAGTGGCGCTGCCAGATGGCACGCAGCGCCGTGGTCAGATGGTTGGCGAACCGCGGCCCATCACAGATCGGCGAATCCAGCAGGATGGTACGAAGGGCGGCGCGAATATATGCCAGGTTAGGCAGATCGGCGACCAGTTCCTTGACCCGCGCTCGGAAGTCTTCCCAGCTGTCGGTGACCAGCTCGGGCAGGCCGGCGTTGACCAGGTGCGTGGCGCTATGGCGCCCGGCGAAGGTCGGCCCTGTCCGCGTGACGACGGGCACACCCATCAGCAGCGATTCACAGGTCGTCAAGCCACCAGAGTAGGGCCAGGTATCCAGGGCGATATCGATCCGCTGATAGGTCTCCAGGAACTCTGCATGCTTGGCCGGCCCCTCCAGCAGGAGCCGGTCTTCACCGATACCATGTCCGGTGAAGGTGGCCGTAATCTTGTTTCGGAAACGCTCGCTCTCGAACTGAATACCACGAAGCAGCAGCTTGCTGTTCGGAACTTCATGGAGCAGAGTCGCCCATTCCTCGAGCAGAGGAGCCGACAGCTTGGCAGGATTGTTCAGGCAACCGAAGGTGATATACCCGTTCGTAAGGGCTGGCAGTGCATTGCAGTCAGGTGCATGGTGGGGAATGTGGTAGCAGATATAGTCATCGGGCAATCGGATCAGTTTTTCCGTGTAGCGATCATCGATACCCTCTGGGGTTTCAACATGATCGCTCAACAGGTAATCGACACTCTCGAGCCCAGTGGTATCGACGAGGCCGCCCACCCACTTGACGATCAGAGAAGCGGGCTCACGTGTCAACGTACGATACCGACTCCCGTCTCCGGCACCGTTGAGATCGATCAGGATGTCGATCTCGTCGTCGCGAATCTTCTGATCCAGCTGGCCATCGCTCAACCCTTCGATGGACTGCCAGCGATGCGCCATGACCTGCATGGCCTGGGTCAGCTTGTCGATGTACTGGTTAGAACTGTAGAACATCAGCTCGAACTGATCGGCTGGCAGGTTCTGCAGGGCTGGCAGGATCATCTGGCCGACAGGATGCATACGGAAACCGCCCGATAGCAGACCGACACGCAGCCGCTTGCCGGCATCGCGTTCCGTGGAGGCCCGCCCTAATGACGAACGCTCGCCGAACTTCCTATCCCACTCGACGGCCATCCGGAAGAGATCATCGCCGCTATAAGCCGGGTTGTAGTGCGATGTCATCCAGAGATTCGAGTGTACTTTCCCATTAGCCGGGTCCAGCTCGACTTCTCTATGAAAATGTCCTTCAGCCTCATCATAGTCGCCCTCTTTAGTGAAAAGCGAAGCGATATGATTATGCACACCGACCCGTTTCGGATTGACCTCTTGAAGCTTCCAAAGCGTGTCCATCGTCTCGTCGTGCCTGGAAAGCTGATCAAGGATTCTAGAGCGCCACAGAAGGCCTTCCTCATGGCGGTCATCCAACGACATGAGACGGTCATTGACCTCCAGGCCACGGCTATTCTGACCAAGCTGATGGTAAGCACGGCTTAGCCAGGCCAGGGCCACAACATTTTCGGGCTCATCCGCGACGACGCTTTCCAGCACCTCCACGGCTCGAGCAGCCTTCCCCGCCAACACCTGGTACTGCGCCAGCTTCAGTCGATGATCGGCGCTCGGCTCCTTGACGAGTTCGACCGCTCGCTGCATCGCCTCGACGGCCTCATCCAGTCGCTCCAGGCGTCCCAGAGCATTGGCCTGCCACTCGTGCACCTGAGGAGAGTCGGGTGAATGCTGCACCAGAGCATTGGCTGCTTTGAGAGCTCGAGGATAGTCCCCGCGAGAGAATGCCGACTCGAAGGCCTTCGCATCAGCCTGCTTCAGGCCATTCGCAGCCTGTGAAGATTGGTTGTTCAATGGACGACTTGTCTTTTTCCTGGCCATGGGCACACCACCTTGCCGGTCGATTTAGGATGGTCTCGCGGGATGCTCGCCACAGTAGCGACTGGCCGTCCACGGCACTCGCTCGAATACCCCTTGAGAGCGACCACTTTCCGGAGTTTTGCGCTCCTGAAACACAAAGAGGCTGGCCCGAAGGCCAGCCTCTTGTGTTCGCGACATCAGCCGCGGTGCCGGGTGATGCTTAGCCCAGCAGGGACAGAACGCTCTGCGGTGTCTGGTTGGCCTGGGCCAGCATGGAGGTACCGGCCTGCTGGAGAATGTTGGCCTTGGTCATGTTGGACACCTCCTCCGCGTAGTCGGCATCCTCGATGCGGGAGCGCGCCTCGGTCAGGTTGGTGCTGTTGCTCTCGAGGTTCTGGACCACAGAGTCGAAGCGGTTGAGAGTCGCACCCAGGGTCGCGCGCTGATCGTCGATCTGCTGCAGTGCGGAGTCGACGGCGGTGATGGCAGACTGAGAGCTAGCAAAGGAAGCCACGCTCAGAGATTGAACGCTCAGATCCGACGCAGTCATGCTGACGGTATCGACGTCGATCTGGTCGGCGGCAGTGGTGTTGGCGCCGATCTGCATGCTCAGGGTAGTGGCGTTGCTCAGCAGCTCGGTGCCGTTGAACTTGGTGGACTGGGCGACGCGGGTGATCTCGGACACGCGCTCGTCGATCTCCAGCTGGATGGAGGAGCGGTCAGCCGCGGTGTTGGTGTCGTTGGCACCCTGGACCGCCAGCTCACGGATACGCTGCAGGTTGTCGCTGATCTGGTCGAGGCCACCTTCCATGGTCTGCACCAGGGAAATGCCGTCGTTGGCGTTACGGCTGGCCTGGCTCATACCGGTGATCTGAGCGCTCATGCGGTTGGCGATGGCCTGGCCGGCGGCATCGTCGGCGGCGCTGTTGATGCGCATGCCGGAGGACAGGCGCTCCTGGGCCTTGGCCAGCATGTTCTGGGATTCACGGAGGTTGTTCTGACCGATCAGAGAAGTGATGTTGGTATTGATCACGGACATGGTGATTACCTTCCTAGCTGTTGAGGGCTCCAGTGGCGGAGGCCCGTTTCGGGTCTTGATCGACGGCCCGGCATTTGGCCCTGCCACAACGGCGCCGTTGGCCGTTACTCCCTATAACGGTGTCCAGCGAGGAAACTTTAGGGGACACAAGCATTTTTTTGCTGGTCCTCACCACCTCTCGTTCCGCCATCGCCGTCATCCGAAACACATGGCCCCGGCCGGAGGGCCGGGGCCATGCGCGATCATCCAGCAGAACGACTTAGTTATTCTGCATATTGAGCCCGGCAAGCTGCTGCGAGAGGTAGGCGCTGGTGGAATTCATCTGGGCAATCAGCCCATCCAGCTGGCTGAACTGGCTGCGATAGCGCTCCACGGTACGCTCGATCCGCTGTTCGGTGCGATCGAAACGATCCTCGAGACGCCCGACCTGACCCTCGGACGTATCGATGGCACGCTGGACCATGCCCTCGCTATCGAGCATGTTGTCGAGGCTGCCCGCCAAGCGCCCGGCAAAACCGCCTTCCTCGGTCGTGCCGGCGAAAAAGTCCTGCAGCCCCTGTGGATTGTCGGCGATCACCTCGTCCAGCTTTCCTTCATCCAGCTCCAGGCGGCCGTTTTCGTCAAGGGAAATGCCCACGGCCGACATGATCTCCAGATCGCCACCGCTGACAGGATTCGTCAGGTCACGACTGAGCTGCGACTGGATGGTGCGCACCGTTCGATCACCCACGAGTTCGCCGGCGGTCTCCACGTCGCCGGTGGCCTCTGTCATACGACCCACCGTGGACTTCATCTCATTATACGCCGAGACGAAGGCCTGCACCGACTCCTTGAGCGACTCGGTATCCGGCTCGACCACCAGGCTCATGGTCTCCCCCGCTGACGAGGGCTCCAGCTCCAGCGTCACCCCTTGGATGGCATCCTCAACGGTATTGCTGGTACTGGTGATGGCGATGCCGTTGATATCGAGCGAAGCATCTCGGCCCGCCTGCTTCGTGCTGGCATCACCGGCCAGCGTTCCATTGGCAAAGGACATGCTCTCGATACCCGCAGCAGCACCGCTCTCCTGCGAGCTGAGCACCAGACGCGAACTGGTGCCGTCATTGATGATGGAGGCATCGACGCCTGCCGTCTCATCCGCGTTGATGGCATCGCGAATGTCCTCCAGCGTGGCGCCCTCCGCCAAGCTGATAGGGCCGCTGGTGCTGCCGTCACCGAACGTAAGGGTCAGTTCGTCGCCTCCCGCGCCGACCAGAGCAGCGCCGGGGTCACTCACGCCCTCACTGGCCAGGCTGCCGGCCCGGGCGGTCTGATTCACGGTGATCTCGTAGCGCCCCGCGCTGGCATCCTCGCCGACGGTAGCCGTCATGCCATCACCCTGTACATTCGCCGTAAGGTTGGTGAAGGTCGAGGCGTCGTTAAGCTTGTCGATCGCTCCCTGCAGCTTCTCGAGGCCGGATTGCAGCCTGCCATAGGCCGAAATCTTGGCCTTCTCTTCCGTTCTCTGCTCCGAGATCGGCACAAGCTTCTGCTGTTCGGCCGTGCGCAGCTGATCGAGCAGGCCATTGAGATCGAGACCGGACCCGACGCCGAGTGCTGAAATAGCTGCCATGGTAATCGCCTCCGCGATGAAAGCTGTTTGGAATCTTCCTGATGCTATCGGCAGAAGGACGCAGCACTTTAGGGCCATTCCCCAATGTTCCCAAGACATGCATCGAGATCGGCATGGCGCTGGTGTCGATTCGGTGGACATCTAAAGCCTATGAGGCATACGCCGATATTGGAACCGCCAATTCCCGATCAGGCAGTCTCGATGATCGAACGCCTCTCCGCCCACGACATCACCCACGACCTTATCCCCAGACTCCAGGCGACCGAGCGGCTTGTGGGCAACACGCTGCAAGACCGCATCGAGCACTGCTCGAATGCCACCGAGCGTGCCGGCCTGGAAGAGCTGAAGGCCGAGTTCGAGCTGAAGCTCACCATGATCCGCCTGAATCTGGAGCATCTGATGAAGCGCTACGCTCAACAGATGAAAGCTGCTCGGCAGGGCGGAGTAAACAGCAGCGCCTCGCTGACACTCGACGCCCACGAGGCCGTGGCCGTCGAGAGCGCCCGTACGCTCTACCGCAGGGCTCAGGCGCTCGCCACCTGACGCGACCCCGCCTTTGCTTCAGACACCAAAAAGCCCGGCACATGGCCGGGCTTTTCCGTTCAACAGAGGGAGCGAAAGACTCCGACACTTCAGGCCGGCGCTTCCTCCCGGTGCGTGTGCGGCAGGGCCGCAGGCCGTGCCTGGCCACCGCCGAGGGCCGGGGCGCCGCCGGTGGAGCGCTGGGCCAGGGTGAAGCCGCCGACCAGATCGGCGAGATGCTCGGCCTGGGCCTTGAGGTGCTCGGCGGCGGTGGTCGATTCCTCCACCAGGGCGGCGTTCTGCTGGGTCATGTTGTCCAGCTCCGAGACCGCCACGTTGACCTGGCCGATGCCGTCGCTCTGCTCGCCGGTGGCGCTGGTGATCTCGCCCAGCACGTCGGCCACGCGAGTGACGCTCTGCACCAGCTCCTCCATGGTCTCGCCGGCAACCTGCACCTGGCGCTCGCCTTCCTCGGTACGGGTCGCCGAGGTGTCGATCAGCTCGCGGATCTGCTTGGCCGATTCGGCGCTGCGGCTGGCCAGCTGGCGCACCTCGCCGGCCACCACCGCGAAGCCGCGGCCCTGCTCGCCGGCCCGGGCCGCCTCTACCGAGGCGTTGAGCGCCAGCAGATTGGTCTGGAAGGCGATGCTGTCCATCATCTTCACGATCTCGGCGATCTGGCGCGACGACTCGGTGATGCCCTGCATGGTCTCGCGCACCTGGCCCATGGCCTCGCCGCCGCGGCGTGCCACTTCGCTGGCCGAACTCGCCAGGCCACTCGCCTGCTGCGCCGACTCGGCGGTCTGCTCCACGGTGCCGGTGATCTCCTCCATCGAGGCCGAGGTCTGCTGCAGGCTGGAGGCCGCGTTCTCGGTGCGCCGCGACAGGTCCTGTCCGCCCTGGGCGATCTCGGTGGCCGCCACGTTGACCGACTCGCTGCTGTCGCGCACGTCGACCAGCACGTCGTTGACCTTGTCGGCGAAGGCGTTGAACTGGCGCGCCAGCTCGGCCTTCTCGTCGCGGCCGCGGATCGGCAGCCGGCGGGTCAGATCGCCGTCGCCGGAGGCAATCTCGCGCATGCGATCGGCCAGCAGGCGCAGCGGCCGGGCGATGGCGCTGCCCATCAGCCAGCTCGCCAGCAGCCCCAATCCGGCCACGATCAGCCCCACCAGGGTCATGCCCCAGAAGTCGGCCCGCTGCTGCTCGACCAGCCGTCCCTCTAGGCTGTGCAGGCCCGCCAGCACGGCGTCCTCGGGCAGGCGGATCGTCAGTACCCAGGGGTCGGGCACATCGCCGACGGTGAAGGGGCGATAGAGCTCGATATGGCTCCCGTCCTCGTCGAAGCGATAGATCGTCTCGCCGTTGGCGGCGGCGGCAAGCGGCTCGCGGGTCGAGGCATCGAGAGAGTCGTCCGCGGCCTGGCCCAGCGCGTCGGGCGCCTGGGTCGCCGCGGCGAGCACGCCGCGCGAGGCCACCAGCGCCATGTCACCCACGCCGTCGTAGAGCCCCTGGTTGGCCTCGGTGAGCAGGCCCTGGAGGAAGGCCACGTCGAAGTCCACGCCGGCCACGCCGCGGAACTCGCCGTCGACCTGGATCGGCACGTTGAAGGAGGTGACCAGCTTGCGCTCGCCGTCGTAGTCATAATAGTGCGGATCGATGACGCAGGTGCGCCCGGTTTCCTTCGGGCACAGGTAATACTCGCCCTGGCGGATGCCCAGATCGTCGAGCTCCTCGCTCTCCATGCCGTCGCCCAACGCGAGCACCCGGATCTCGCCGTCGGCGGTGCGATACCACCAGGGCATGAAGCGGCCGTCGTCACCGTAGCCGCCGTCCTCGATGTCGGCGAAGTAGGCATCGTCGCCGAAGGCGTTCGGCTCCCAGCCGATGAAGGCGTCGAGCAGGTCGGGATGCTCGACCACGGCGTCGCGAGTCAGGTTGGAGAGCTCGCGGCGTCCCATGGTCAGACGCGGCCGGCCCTCGTCGTCCTGCTTGCCCATCAGGGCGTTGGTGTTGGCCAGGCCGCGGGCCACCGCCAGGGCGCCCTCGAGCTCGCCCTGGATCTCCTCGCTGCGGGCCTCGGCCAGCGCCCGCAGGCGCTGCTCGGTTTTCTCCCTCAACAGCTCGCCGGCCTGATCGGCCACCAGCGCCTGGGAGCGGGAAGCGGACACGGTGGCATAGCCGACCAGTACCGCCGCCACCAGCAGGATGCACAGCCCTACCAGCAGGGCGACGTGGGTACGCAGGGACTTAAACTGCATGGCCGGCCTCCTGGCGTTCTGGCGAAGAGGCGCCGGCGAGGCGGACGCTCGGCAGGGGTCGGCGAGGCGGCCAGGCCACCCCGCGCATCGGGACATGAGGGGTCATGGGAATTCTCGCGTATCGGGACAAGGAAGTGCGATGCCGGCGCGTGGCCGCGCCGAGCCATTGTTCGTTGTGACGACGCGGGATAACGCCGTTCCCTGCCCCTATCGGCAAACCGCCCGGAGACTTGACGTCCCCGGGCGGAAAACCGTCGCCGCGTGTCGCCGCCGGCTCAGCGCAGGTCGCTCACCGCCTCGCGAATGTCCTCGACGCTGGCCTTGGTCAGATCCTTGGCCAGGGAGTGGATGACCGTCTTGGCGGTGGGGCCGTCGAGCTTGTCGCGCAGCAGCCCGAGGAAGCGCGGCGGCGCCACCAGGATCAGCTTCTCCAGGGTGTTCTCGACCCGCGCCCGGTAGAGGCGGTCGGCCACCTCACGGGCGAACAGGACCTCGTGATGGTCGGAGGCCGTGCTCTCGCCGCCGGCGGAACGGGCGGCGGTAGCGGACGATTCGTGCACGTCGCCTTCGCGGTCGGTCACCAGGTCGCCCTCGTGCAGGCGACCCTCGGCGTGCACCAGGCTGTCCTTCTCTTCCAGCTTGAGGGCATCGCGGGTGAACACCCGGGCCCTGGCGGCATCGGCCACCACGATATAGGTCGTCATAGTCGCTCCTTGCCAACGCGGTGAATGAGCGGGAGGAAGACTCCGTTCCCATCCCCACAGCATTGGCAAGCAGACGCCCAGCGTCAAACGGCGTCGGCATCCGCGGACACTGCCGCGCGGCCGCCGGCTGGGGTAGGATGCCGCCCTCGCCGGCACGGAGCGCCGGCACGACTGCCCGGCCTCCCGACGGCCGACTCCCGGAGGACTCGATATGCGCCATTTCCTGTTCCCGCGGCATCCCCTGCCGCGCCGCACCCTGCTGTTCTGCCACGCCGTCCTGCAGCTCGGCCTGCTGGCGGCCGGCGGCCTGTGGCTGGCGCCGCACACGCCCTGGCTGGCCGAGACCGACTGGCTGTCGGCCTGGCCCGAGCTGGCCCTGGGCGGCGGCGCCACCTTGCTGGCCATGGTCGCCCTGCGCCTGCTGGCCGAGCTGTGGCTGCTGCCCCATCACCTGGCCGCCCAGCGCACCGGCTTCTCCGCCGGCGCGGTGGTCACCCGCTCGATCGAGCGCCGGCCCGCGGTCCACGATCGCGATCAGGCCCGCGTGGCCGGCGGCCGTGAGGTCGACGCCGAGGACGCGGTGCTGAGCCCGGCCCGGGTGACGCGCCAGGCACCGCCACCGCGTCGCCACGACGAGCCGAGCCTGGACCTGGCCGGCGGCCACGCGGAACCGGCCCCCGCCAACGAGCCGCGATTGTAGGCGCTGTCTGCCGCACAGCGCGCGCCCCGCCCTGAAACGACGAACCCCGGCCTTGGCCGGGGTTCGTTGCTATGAACGCTGCACGTCAGCGTCAGTCATTCAACAGCCGCCGCATGAAAGGCGGCAGCGCCAGGGCGCCGCGATGGGCCTCGACGGTGTAGTAGTCGAGCGGCATCTCGCTGGCCGCGGCCTCCACCTCGCGGAAGCTGGCCACATCGGTCGCCTTGCCGGCCAGGGTCACGCTCCACCAGCCGGAAGGATAGACCGGCTGCGGGAAGGGCAGCGTGGCCACGCTGTCGAAGCCGGCCTCGCGCATGTCATGGCGCAGCTCGCGGATGATGCTGCCGCTGTGATAGAGCGGCGACTCGCTCTGCTGCACCAGCACGCCGCCCGGGCGCAGCACGCGATGGCAGCGGCGCAGGAAGTCGGTCTTGAACAGGCCCTCGGCGGGGCCCACCGGGTCGGTGGAATCGATGATCAGCACGTCGATGCTGTCGTCGTCCGCCTCCTCGATCCACTTCACCCCGTCGGCGAAGCGCAGCTCGGCGCGCGGGTCGTCGTTGGACTCGACGAGCGCCGGGAAGAAGCGCTCGGAGGCCCGGGTCACTTCCTCGTCGATATCGATCTGGGTGACCTTCTCGACCCCCGGATGGCGCAGCACCTCGCGCAGGGTGCCGCAGTCGCCGCCGCCGATGATCACCACCCGCTTGGGATCGGCGTGGGTGAACAGCGCCGGGTGGGCGATCATCTCGTGATAGAGGAAGTTGTCGCGGTCGGTCAGCATCACGCAGCCGTCGAGCACCATCAGATGGCCGAAGGTCTCGGTGGCGTAGACCTCGAGGTACTGATAGGGGCTCTGCACCTCGTGCAGCTTCTCGGACACCTTCAGCGAGAAGGCACTGCCGTGGCTGTCGAAGACTTCGGTGAACCAGCCGGAATCACCGGGATTGAGGCCAGCGTCGGGGCCGGTATCAAGAGAGGTGCTCATCGGAAACCCTCAGGATGACGAGTGAAAGGAAACCATGACCGCCGCGGCGGCCGGCAGAAGCGTCGGCGTCTAGCGCATGATACGGCGGCGAAGCCCCCACAGCACCAGCACCGCACAGCCCGCGCCCAGGGTATTGGCCAGGATGTCGGCGGGATCGCCGCCGAAGCGCCCGGGCACCGCGATCTGGGCGAACTCGATCGCCACGCCGAACAGCGCCGCCGCGGCGAAGGCCAGTGTCAGGCGCAGCCCGGCCAGCCCGCTCAGCCCGGCGATGGCGGCGTAGCCGAGGAAGTGGTTGAGCTTGTCCCAGGGCAGCGAGCGCGGCAGCGCATCGCCCGGCACCAGGCTGCCCCAGGCCACCGTCAGCGCGGCGGCCAGCGCCAGCCAGGCCCACAGGCGGCGCCGGTCGTGCCAGCGCCGCAGCAGGTCAGTGAGCCGAGCCGGCTCAGTCATGGGCGATGCGTTGATGATAGGCCGGGCTCAGCTCGTGCAGGGCGTCCATGAAGGCGCTGACGTGATCCGGGTCGGTGAACTGGCTGATGCCGTGACCGAGGTTGAACACGTGGCCGGGGCCCTCGCCGTAGCTGTCGAGGATGCGCGCCACCTCGGCGCGGATCGCCGACGGCCGCGAGAACAGCACGTTGGGGTCCAGGTTGCCCTGCAGGGCGACGCGATGGCCGACCCGCTCCCGGGCGACGGACAGCTCCGTGCTCCAGTCCAGGCCCAGGGCATCGGCGCCGGAGGCCGACATCTCCTCGAGCCACTGGCCGCCGTTCTTGGTGAACAGGATCACCGGCACCTTGCGACCCTCGTGCTCGCGGATCAGCCCGGCGACGATCTGCTCCATGTAGCGCAGCGAGAACTCCAGGTAGGCCGGCGTCGAGAGCGCCCCGCCCCAGGTGTCGAAGATCTGCACCACCTGAGCGCCGGCGCGGATCTGGGCGTTGAGGTAGTCGGTGACCGCGTGGGCCAGGGTGTCGAGCAGACGGTGCATGGTGTCCGGCGTGTCGTAGAGCATCGCCTTGACGTGGCGGAAGTCCTTGCTGGAGGCGCCTTCCACCATGTAGGTGGCCAGCGTCCAGGGGCTGCCGGAGAAGCCGATCAGCGGCACCCGGCCGCCCAGCTCGCGGCGAATCGTGGAGACCGCGTTCATCACGTAGTCGAGGTCGCGCTCGGCGTCGGGCACGGTGAGCGCGTCCACCGCCTCGGCGGTGCGCACCGGCTTGCGAAACTTGGGTCCCTCGCCGGTCTCGAAGTAGAGCCCCAGGCCCATGGCGTCGGGGATGGTGAGGATGTCCGAGAACAGGATGGCGGCATCCAGCGGATAGCGCTCCAGCGGCTGCAGGGTGACCTCGCAGGCGCGATCGCGATCGCGACACAGGTCCATGAAGCTGCCGGCCTGGGCCCGTACCTCACGGTATTCCGGCAGGTAGCGGCCGGCCTGGCGCATCATCCACACCGGGGTGCGGTCCACGGGCTGCCGCGCCAGGGCGCGCAGAAGGCGATCGTTCTTGAGTTCCATGCGGGCGCTCATCCACGGAAAATGTGGCGACATTGTACCCCATCGGAACCGCACGGGCTGCTCGTGAGCCCGTCATCGTCCTGATAGAATGCGGGAATACCCATCGGCCACGCCATGGTCATGCATCGAGGTACACCGTGACGATTCGCTACATCGCCGCCTCCCGGCTGCCCACTCCCTGGGCCACCTTCACCATGCACGGCTTCGAAGACGAGGCCACCGGCAAGGATCACATCGCCCTGACCCTGGGTGACGTTGACGATGGCGCGCCGGTGCTGGGCCGTGTGCATTCCGAGTGCCTGACCGGCGACGCCCTGTTCTCGATGCGCTGCGACTGCGGCTATCAGCTCCAGGAGGCGCTCAAGCGCATCGCCGCCGAGGGCCGCGGCGTGCTGCTGTATCTGCGCCAGGAAGGCCGCGGCATCGGCCTGCTCAACAAGATCCGCGCCTATCACCTGCAGGACCAGGGCGCCGACACCGTGGAAGCCAACGAGCAGCTCGGCTTCGATGCCGACCTGCGCCGCTACGACCTCTGCCTGCCGATGCTCGAACGGCTGGGCATCGGCGCGCTCCGGCTGATGACCAACAACCCGCGCAAGGTCGATGCCCTGACCCGGGTCGGCGTCGAGGTCAGCGAGCGGGTCAGCCTGACCACCGGCCTCAACCCGCACAACGAGCACTATCTCTCCACCAAGGCCGGCAAGCTCGGTCACATGATGGCCCTGGACGACTTCACCCAAGCCAGCGACGTGGATATCGAACGCAAGTCCTAGGCGCTGCCCGAGCCGCGTCTGCGCTCGACGACATTCGGACACCGTCTCAGCGGAGTGAACTGACGGGAACCTCCCCTTCGACGCCGCCGTCGAAGGACAAAGGGAGGTACCCGTCATGCCTCGACCCTCGCCCCGCGACGACCCCGGCTATTCGCTCCTCGAGGAGCTGCTGCACAGCGTCAGCCATGGCGTGGGTGCGCTGCTCAGCGTCGCCGGCCTGGTGACGCTGATCGCCCTGGGCAGCCGCGAGCTGAACGACGGCCCCTACAAGCTCACCGCGGTATCGCTCTACGGCACCACCCTGGTGCTGCTCTACACCGCCTCCACCCTCTATCACGGCACGCGCCATCCCGGCCTCAAGCGCGCCTTCCGCATGCTCGACCACTGCGCGATCTACGCCCTGATCGCCGGCACCTACACGCCCTTCCTGCTGGTCAACCTGCGCGACTCCGTCGGCGCGCCGCTGCTGGCGGCGATCTGGACCCTGGCCGTGGCCGGCATCGCGCTGAAGCTCGCGCGCCCCTTCACGCTGGGCGGCCTGCACATGGGCAACTACCTGCTGATGGGCTGGCTGATCGTGCTGGCCGCCGGTGAACTGCCCAGCGCCTTCACCGCCACCGGCCTGGCGTTGCTGGTCGGCGGCGGGCTGACCTACTCGCTGGGCCTGGTGTTCTTCGCCGTCCGCGCCATCCCCTTCAACCACGCGGCCTGGCACCTGTGCGTGATGGGCGGCAGCGCCTGCCACTTCGCCGCCGTGGTCGTCGACGTGCTGCCCTATTCGGGCTGATTCCCTTCCCGCGCCATCGCGGCCCGCGTCTCTCGAATGCGCTTTCTCACCCTCTCGCCGGCGTCGAGCCAGGTCGGGATAGGCCGGCTTTATCGACGCTATAGCTAACTGTGTCTTTGTTTATGTTTAGCGTGCTACTATTATTCTCCACATCGAACGGCCCGGGACACACCGGATGCCACACGAAGCAACTACCGATTGGAGAGAGGAGACACCCCATGAAAACCAAGATGATCGCCGCCAGCCTGCTGCTCGCCGCCCTGCCCCTCGCCGCCCAGGCCGACAACGCGTCCGAACGCGCCCTGACGCTGAACCAGCAGCCGCTGTCCACTGCTTCCGCCCAGAGCGCCGCGGCGCAGGACGCCAGCCAGGAAGACGTCGTCGCCACCTGGGGCGCCAGCGAGGCCATGGCCCAGGCGCGCCTGCGGCTGAACGCCCGCCAGCAGCAGACCCACATCGCCTCCAGCGACAATGCTACCGAGCTGGCCCGCCAGGCCACCCAGGGCTGAGGAAGGAACCTCGCCCCAGCCATCCGCCGCTAGCCTGATCGCGAGCGCATCCCGGCGTCCCGATGCAAGAAGCCCCCGACCTCGGTCGGGGGCTTCTTCGTATGTGGGCGTGCGAGCGCTCGGCGGGGTCAGGCACCGGCACGCTCGGCCGGCAGGCCCCAGCAGCGACGCAGCACCAGGGCCGTGGCCACCATCGCGACGGCACCGGTGGCCCCGCCGATCAGGGCGCTGCCGGACAGGCCGGCGACGAAGAACGCCAGGATGCCGGCCAGGCCCGCGGTGATCGCATAAGGCAGCTGGGTGCGCACGTGATCGATGTGGTCGCAGGACGACCCCGCCGAGGACAGGATGGTGGTGTCCGAGATCGGCGAGCAGTGATCGCCGAAGATGCCGCCGCTGAGCACCGCCGCGATGGCCAGCGCCAGCGGCAGGTCCATGGCCATGGCCACCGGCATGGCGATGGGGATCAGGATGGCGAAGGTGCCGTAGGAGGTGCCGGTGGTGAAGGCCACCAGGGCGCCGATCAGGAACAGCAGCACCGGCACCAGGCTCGGCGCGATGCTGGCCTCGGCCAGGGTCACCAGGTAGTCGGCGGTGCCGAGCTCGGTGGTCACGCTGCCGATCGACCAGGCCAGGGTGAGGATGATGTAGACCAGGGTCATGCTCTTGATGCCGTCGACCACGATCTCCATCGCCTCGCGGAAGTCGAACAGCTTCTGGGCCATGCCCATGACGAGCCCCACGGCCACCGCCACGAAGGTGGCGATCAGGATCGACTGGCCGCCGTCGGCTTCGCCCACGGCAGTGACCAGATCGTTCTCGGGGTAGCCTCCGGTCCACAGGAAGAGCGGGGGAATCATCCCCACCAGCACGCCGATCGGCACCAGCATGTTGCGCTTGCGGGCCTGGTGTTCCGGCACCGAGACCATCTCCTCGACCTCGTGGCCGGAAGGCGGGTTGGCGCCCTCGGCCATCACCTCGCCGGTGGTACGAGCGCGCTGCTCGGCCCGGGCCATCGGGCCGTAATCGCCCTGGGTGACGACCAGGAAGACGATCAGCCCCAGCGCCAGCCAGGCGTAGAAGTTGAGCGGGATCGACGACAGGTAGATCAGGTACTCGGAGCCCTCGAGCCCCATGGTCGTCAGCTGGGTGCCGATCAGGCCCATCACGAACACCACCCAGGTGGAGACCGGCCCCAGCAGGCACATCGGCGCCGAGGTGGAGTCCACGATATAGGCCAGCTTCTCGCGGGACACCCGCAGCCGGTCGGTGATCGGCCGCATCACGCTGCCCACGGTCAGGGCGTTGAAGTAGTCCTCGAAGAAGATCAGCACGCCCAGCCCGAGGGTGGCGCCCTGGGCGCCGCGCCGGGAGGCGACCCGGGCGGAGATCGCGCGGGCGATCGCCTGGGCGCCGCCGGTGCGCTGCAGCACGCCGATCAGCACGCCGAACAGGCCACAGTAGATCAGCACCGTGACGCTCCATTCGTCGCCGACGCTGGGAATGATGAAGTCGCCGAAGCTGTTGTAGAGGCCGGCCGCGGGGTTGCCGCCCGCCAGCATGGTGGCGCCCAGCCAGACACCACAGAACAACGCCGGAATGACGTTGCGCGTCACCAGCGCCAGCAGGATGGCCAGCACGGGCGGCAGGAGGGAAAAGGCTCCGAATGACATCAGGGGAATCTCCGGGATCGTCGTGTCGCTCGCCGCGGTCACGGCGAGGCGCCGCGCATCCTAGGGGGCGCGGGACGATCCGGCAAGCACGATCTCGCCTCCCGGCCGATGCACGAAGCCCCCGACCGAGGCCGAGGGCTTGTGGTGATGGTGCCTGGTGAGGTGCGTGCGATCAGGCGGCGGCGCGGGCCTTGCGGATGCGTTCGTAGGCGTTGCCGATCTCGCTGGTGCGCTCCTTGGCCACCTCGCGCATGCTCTCCGGCATGCCCTTGGCGGCGAGCTTGTCGGGGTGGTTCTCGCTCATCAGACGGCGATAGGCCTTCTTGATCTCGGCATCGCTGGCCTCGGCCGACACGCCCAGCACCTGGTAGGCCTCCTCGAGGGTCGGCCCGGACTCGGCCGCGGCGCCGGCGCCACCGCCGCCGCGGAGCATCGCCTCGATGCGGGCGATCTCCTCCTCGGAGCAGCCCAGGCCGCGCATCACCCGCATCAGCATCTCGTGCTCGGCGGGGTGCATCTGGCCGTCGGCGGCGACCGCCGCCAGCTGCACCTGCAGGAACACCTGACGCAGCGCCGGCTGGGCGCCGACGATGCGGCGCACCTTGGCCAGCTCCGCGTCCAGATCGAAGTCCGCCGCCTTGCCGCGGGTGAAGTCGGCCCGGGCCTTGGCGCGCTGCTGCTCGTTGAGGCGCAGGCGGTCCCACAGGGTGCGCGAGGCCTCGAGCTCGTCCTCGGAGACCCGGCCGTCGGCCTTGCACAGGCAGCCCATGACCGCGAAGGTCGACTCGAGGAACTGCGCCTGGATGCCGGCCAGCTTGCCGAGCATGCTCTTGCGCAGGCGGCGCGCCAGCCAGTAGCCCAGGCCGCCGCCGACCAGCAGCCCGATGGGGCCGCCGACCAGGAAGCCCAGCAGGGCGCCGATGAAGATCATCATTCTCATGGGGCTTCTCCCGATTCGGTCGCATCGCCCGCCAGCCGGCGGCGAATCGACGCCTCGATGCCGTCGGCGTCGAGGCCGCACTCGGCCAGCAGCTCGGCGGGCTTGCCGTGTTCGACGAAGGCGTCGGGCAGCCCCAGGTTGAGCACCGGCACACGCTGGCCCTCCGCCATCAGCAGTTCATTGACGCCGCTGCCGGCGCCACCGGCGACCACGTTCTCTTCCAGGGTCACCAGCAGGTCGTGCTCGGCCGCGGCGGCCAGCACCGCATCGCGGTCCAGCGGCTTCACCGAGCGCATGTTCAGGTGGGTGGCGTCGAGTCGCTCGGCCACCTCGGCGGCGGGGCCGTTGAGGCTGCCGAAGGCCAGCAGGGCGATCTTCGGGCCTTCGCCGCCGGCGTGCCGCCGGGGCTCGGCCTCGCCGATGGCGAGCGGCGCCAGGTGCTCGGGCATCTCGCTGCCCGGGCCGGTGCCGCGCGGGTAGCGCACCGCCGCGGGGCCGTCGTGATGGTAGGCGGCACTGAGCATGGCCCGGCACTCGGCCTCGTCGGCCGGCGCCAGCACCACCAGGCCCGGCACGCAGCGCAGGAAGGACAGGTCCATGGCGCCGTGGTGGGTCGGGCCGTCCTCGCCGACCAGGCCGGCGCGGTCGATGGCGAAGGTCACGTCCAGGTCCTGCACCGCCACGTCGTGGATCAGCTGGTCATAGCCGCGCTGCAGGAAGGTGGAGTAGATCGCCACCACCGGCTTCATGGCCTCGCAGGCCATGCCGGCGGCCAGCGTCACCGCGTGCTGCTCGGCGATCGCCACGTCGAAGTAGCGCTCCGGGTATTCCTGGGAGAAGCGGATCAGGTCGGAGCCCTCGCGCATCGCCGGGGTGATGCCGATCAGCCGCTCGTCCGCCGCCGCCATGTCGCACAGCCAGTCGCCGAAGACGTTGCAATACTTGCGCGGCTTCGGGCGCTCTGAATCGTTGCGCGGCTTGGGTGAGGGCGCGGGCGCCGGCTTGAGCGGCGGCGGGGTGTCCTTCTTCTCCGGCTCGCCCTTCTCCAGCTTGGTGATGGCGTGGTAGCCGATGGGGTCGGCCTCGGCGGGCAGGAAGCCGCGGCCCTTGCGGGTCTTCACGTGCAGGAACTGCGGGCCGTCCATGTCGCGCATGTTGCGCAGGGTGTGGACCAGCGCCGGCAGGTCGTGGCCGTCGATGGGGCCGATATAGTTGAAGCCCATCTCCTCGAACAGCGTGGCCGGGCTGACCATGCCCTTCATGTGCTCCTCGGTGCGCCGCGCCAGCTCCAGGGCGCCGGGCAGGTGCGAGAGCACCTTCTTGCCGCCCTCGCGCATGCTGGTGTAGGGCTTGCTGGCGAGGATGCGCGCCAGGTAGCTGGCCAGGCCGCCGACGTTCTCGGAGATCGACATCTCGTTGTCGTTGAGCACCACCAGCAGATTGGCGTCGACGTGGCCGGCGTGTGCCAGGGCCTCGAAGGCCATGCCGGCGGTCAGGGCGCCGTCGCCGATCACCGCGCAGGCGCGGCGGTTCTCGCCGCGGGCCCGGGACGCCAGCGCCATGCCCAGCGCCGCGGAGATCGAGGTGCTGGAGTGGCCGACACCGAAGGTGTCGTACTCGGACTCGGCGCGCCGCGGGAAGGCGGCCAGCCCGCCGTACTGGCGGATGCCGGTCATCGCCTCGCGGCGCCCGGTGAGGATCTTGTGCGGATAGGCCTGGTGGCCGACGTCCCACACCAGCCGGTCGTGGGGCGTTTCCAGGGCATGATGCAGCGCCACGGTGAGCTCCACGACGCCGAGACCGGCGCCGAAGTGGCCGCCCGAGACGCCCACGCTGTAGAGCAGGTAGGCGCGCAGTTCGTCGGCCACCCGGGCGAGCTGGGCGTCGTCCATGGCACGCAGGGCGGCCGGCGTTTCCAGGGTGTCGAGCAGCGGCGTGGCCGGGCGCTCGCGCGGAATGTCATCGAACAGCTTCATGAAGACTCTATCTGTCAGGGCGGCCGGGGGCCGCCTCAGTGGTCACGCTCGATCATGTATCGGGCCAGCTCGGCCAGGGGCGCGGCGGCGTCGCCCAGCGGCGCCAGCGCCGCCACGCCTTCCTCGACCAGCTCATCGGCCCGGGCGCGGGCGCCCTCGAGGCCCAGCAGGCTCGGGTAGGTGGGCTTGTCGCGGGCGGCGTCTGCGCCGGAGGCCTTGCCCAGGGTAGCGGTATCGCCGGTGACGTCGAGCACGTCGTCGTGGACCTGGAAGGCCAGGCCGATGGCCTCGGCGTAGCGCTCCAGGGCGGCCAGCCGGGGATCGTCCTCGGTCACCGCGACCAGCCCCCCCAGGCGCACCGCGGCGCGGATCAACGCGCCGGTCTTGTGGCGATGCATGGTGGCCAGCGCGGTGACGTCAGGGTGGCCGCCCACCGCGGCCAGGTCCAGCGCCTGGCCGGCGACCATGCCGTCGCGGCCGGCGGCGTGGGCCAGGGTGGCGATCATCGCCGGCAGCCGCGGATGGGCGGTCTCGGCCAGCACCTCGAAGGCCAGCGCCTGGAGGGCGTCGCCGGCGAGGATCGCCGTGGCCTCGTCATAGGCGCGATGCACCGTGGGCTGGCCACGGCGCAGGTCGTCGTCGTCCATCGCCGGCAGGTCGTCGTGGACCAGCGAGTAGGCGTGGATCAGCTCCAGGGCCGCGGCCGGGGCGTCCAGCTCGGCATCGGCGGCGCCCAGGGCGCGGCCGGCGGCGTAGACCAGCACCGGCCGCAGCCGCTTGCCGCCGACCAGCACGCCGTGGCGCATCGCCGCCTCGAGGCGGGCATCGGCGACCGTCGGGCGGGCGAAGAGCGTCTCCAGGCGGGCATCGGCCCGTGCGCGATCGGCGGCCAGTCGCGCCACCAGGGTGTCAGCGTTCACCATCGTCCTCCGCGGGCGGGGCGAAGGGCTGCAAGTCGATGCCGCCGCCCTCGCCTTCGGTCAGGGTGCGCACCTTGAGTTCGGCCTCGTCGAGGCGGCGCTGGGCGTCACGGGTCAGGCGCACGCCTTGCTCGAAGGCGTCCAGCGAACCCTCCAGCGTCAGTTCGCCGGACTCCAGCCGCTCCACCAGCGCCTCCAGGCGCTCGACGGTCGCGGCGAAGTCTGCCGGCGCGGACTCGTCGCTGGTCCGGCCATCGGCCTCGTCCGGGGGACGGCTTTGCTGTTCCGCCATGGCTTTCCTCGTCGGTCGCTCCCACCATGAGGGCGACAGTATACACGCTCCCCCCCGGGGGTCGTCTGCCCCGCGCATCCCGGCCGACGGTCCCGCTGCGCGCCTCATCATGCACGTGGCTCAAGTCGGCGACGCAGCATTTTCATCCTGGGATTTCCGCGCTGTGGTAGCATGAGCCACCTCATTTCGAGCCGACAGCGGTTCAGGCTACCGCCCTTCCGGAGGGCTCCAGCACCGGCCTGAGCGGCATGCGGCGCGCACCGTAGAAGGGTTGATTCGACCATGGCCAAGACGTCCCTGGACAAGAGCAAGATCAAGATCCTGCTGCTCGAGGGCATCCACCAGAGCGCGGTGGACCACTTCCTCAACGCCGGGTACACCAACATCGAGCACCTGCCGACCTCGCTGGACGAGGAAACGCTGATCGAGAAGATCCGCGACGTCCACTTCATCGGCCTCCGCTCTCGTACCCAGCTCAACGAGCGCGTGTTCAGCGCCGCCGAGAAACTGGTGGCCGTGGGCTGCTTCTGCATCGGCACCAACCAGGTCGACCTGGACGCGGCCCTGGTGCGTGGCATCCCGGTCTTCAATGCGCCCTACTCCAACACCCGCTCGGTGGCCGAGCTGGTACTGGCCGAATCGATCATGCTGCTGCGCGGCATCCCCGAGAAGAGCACCCGTGCCCACGAGGGCGGCTGGCTGAAGTCGGCCAAGAATTCCCACGAGGCCCGCGGCAAGGTGCTCGGCATCGTCGGCTACGGCAGCATCGGCGCCCAGCTCTCGGTGCTGGCCGAATCGCTCGGCTTCGACGTCATCTACTACGACGTGGTGACCAAGCTGGGCATGGGCAACGCCCGCCAGGTGGGTAGCCTCGAGGAGCTGCTGGCCCGCGCCGACATCGTCAGCCTGCACGTGCCGGACCTGCCCTCCACCCGCTGGATGATCGGCGAGGAGCAGATCGCGCTGATGAAGCCGGGCAGCATCCTGATCAACGCCTCCCGCGGCAGCGTGGTGGTGATCGAGGCGCTGGCCGAGGCGCTCCGCGCCGGCCGCCTCAACGGCGCCGCCGTGGACGTCTTCCCGGTCGAGCCCAAGGGCAACAACGAGGAGTTCGTCAGCCCGCTGCGCGGCCTGGCCAACGTCATCCTCACTCCGCACATCGGCGGCTCCACCCTGGAGGCCCAGGAGAACATCGGCATCGAGGTCGCCGAGAAGCTGGTGACCTACTCCGACAACGGCACCACCATCACCTCGGTCAACTTCCCCGAGGTGGCGCTGCCCTCGCACCCGGGCAAGCATCGCCTGCTGCACATCCACGACAACGTGCCGGGCGTGATGTCCGAGATCAACAAGGTGCTGTCCGAGAACGACATCAACATCCTCGGCCAGTACCTGCAGACCAACGATCGCATCGGCTACGTGGTGATCGACGTCAACAAGGACTACGGCCAGAAGGCGCTGGACGCCCTGAGCCAGGTCGTCCACACCAAGCGCGTGCGGGTGCTCTACTCCGAGACCAGCTTCGAGGGCTGATCGCCCGACAGCCCTCTCGCCCCGCTGACGACCCCGGCCCCGCGCCGGGGTCGTTGCGTCCGGGCTCGGGATGCGCACGCGTCGGCGGAGGGGTAGAATGCCGCCACCCCAACCCGGTCCGTCCTTTGCGAGGACGACAACCAGGAGATCACCATGACCACACCTCAGACCACGGGGGGCATCGTCGTTGCCGCCCTGTACAAGTTCGTCACCCTCGACGACTTCGAAGACCTGCGCGAGCCCCTGCGCCAGGCCATGCTCGAGCACGACGTGAAAGGCACCCTGCTGCTGGCCCGCGAGGGCATCAACGGCACCGTGTCCGGCACCCGCGAGGGCATCGACGCCCTGCTCGCCTGGCTGGCCCGCGACCCGCGCCTGGCCGACGTCGATCACAAGGAATCCTTCTGCGACGAGCACCCCTTCTACCGCACCAAGGTCAAGCTCAAGCGCGAGATCGTGACCATGGGCGTGCCCGGCGTCGATCCCAACGACACCGTCGGCACCTACGTCGATCCCGAGGAATGGAACGCGGTGATCAATGATCCCGAGGTGCTGGTGATCGACACCCGCAACGACTACGAGGTCGCCATCGGCTCCTTCGAGGGCGCCGTCGACCCGCAGACCAAGTCGTTCCGCGAATTTCCGGAGTACGTGAAGGCGCACTACGACCCCAGCCGCCACAAGAAGGTGGCGATGTTCTGCACCGGCGGCATCCGCTGCGAGAAGGCCTCCAGCTTCATGCTCAACGAGGGCTTCGAGGAGGTCTTCCACCTCAAGGGGGGCATCCTCAACTACCTGGAGAAGGTACCCGAGGACCAATCGATGTGGCGCGGCGACTGCTTCGTGTTCGACAACCGCGTGACCGTGCGCCACGACCTCAGCGAGGGCGAGTACGACCAGTGCCACGCCTGCCGCATGCCGATCTCCGCCGAGGACCAGCAGGCCGAGACCTACGAGCCCGGCGTCAGCTGCCCGCACTGCTTCGACTCGCTGCCGGAGAAGACCCGCGCCGCCGCCCGCGAGCGCCAGAAACAGATCCGCCTGGCTAAGGAACGCGGCGAGCCGCATCCGCTGGGCCGCGATCCGAGGCAGATGAAGCCGGCAGCCCGGCCGACCGCCGACGACACCCACTGAGCCGTCACGGCGCCCCGGGCGCCGTCGGCCTTGCCCCTCGCCACCGCCGCGTCCTCGACGCGGCGGTTTTGTTGGCCGGGCGAAAACGCCCGGCTCCGTTAGACTTTCTAAGACTTTCGTCGTGAGACGGGCTCGACAGCGCCCCAGGTTGTACACAATACTGTTCAGGCATGCGACACAAGCGCCGTACACAACACAACAAAGGCACCTGAACCAAGACTCCGCGCCGATGCCTGACGGGGCTTGGGTAACCCTTTGTTGTCCACCGCACCCTCGGGAGGACAACATGACCGCCAATGCCCAGACCCTGTGGATTCGCCACCCGCGTGCCTGCAGCGATCCCGCCGCCGCCGGCGGGGTGGTGATCCGCGATGAGCGCATCGTCGAGGCCGTGCCGGCGGGCGCCACGCCCGCCATGCCGATCGATGCCAGCTTCGACGCCTCGCAGCAAGTGCTGCTGCCCGGCCTGGTGAACACCCACCACCACTTCTATCAGACCCTGACTCGCGCCTATTCGCCGGCGCTGAACAAGGAACTGTTCCCCTGGCTGACGACGCTCTACGACGTCTGGGCCAACCTCACCGAGGAGCAGCTGGAAGTCGCCAGCGAGCTGGCCATGGTCGAGCTGCTGATGAGCGGCTGCACCACCGTGGCCGACCACCACTACGTGTTCTCCGGCGCGCTTGAACACGCCATCGACGTTCAGGTGGCGACCGCCCGCCGGCTCGGCGTGCGCGCCGCCCTGACCCGAGGCTCGATGAGCGTGGGCCGCGACGACGGCGGCCTGCCGCCGCAGTCGGTGGTGCAGGACGAGCGCACCATCCTCGACGAGAGCGCGCGGCTGATCGACGCCTATCATCAGCGCGGCGACGGCGCCATGACCACCATCGCCCTGGCGCCGTGCTCGCCGTTCTCGGTGAGCCGCGAGCTGATGCAGGAGAGCGCGCGGCTGGCCGAGGCCAGGGACGTGCGACTGCACACCCACCTGGCCGAGACCGAGGACGAGACCGCCTACTGCGAGCGGCTGTTCGGCATGCGCCCGCTGGACTATCTGGAGGCCACCGGCTGGCTCTCGTCGCGCACCTGGCTGGCCCACGGCATCCACTTCGACGGCGGCGAGATCGCCCGGCTCGGCGCCGCCGGCACCGGCATCGCCCACTGCCCGTCGTCGAACATGGTGCTGGGCTCGGGGCTGTGCCGCACCCTGGAGCTGGAGGCCGCCGGCTGCCCGGTGGGCCTGGCGGTGGACGGCTCGGCCTCCAACGACCATTCCAACCTCGCCGAGGAGATGCGCCAGGCGCTGCTGCTCGGCCGGCTGCGCTACGCGCCGAGCGAGGTCAGCCACGATGACGTGATCCGCTGGGCGACCCGCGGCTCGGCCGGCTGCCTGGGCCGCGACGACATCGGCGGCCTGGCGCCCGGCCAGCAGGCCGACCTGGCGCTGTTCCGCCTCGACGAGGCCCGCTTCTCCGGCGCCGAGAATCCCGTCGCCGCCCTGCTGCTGTGCGGCGCCCACCGCGCCGACCGGGTGATGGTCGCCGGCCGGTGGCGGGTGGCCGAGGGCCAGCCACTGGGCGTCGACCTCGCCGACCTGATGGCCCGCCACGACCGCGCGGCCCGGGCGCTGAGGGCGTAGCGAACGGTAACCAGTAAAGCGACAGGACACATCACAGGGTTTCCGCTTCAACAACGACAACAGGAGCCACCACCATGTCGACCCCCGAGACCGCCGGCGAGGCGGCTACACCACGGGTGCGCAGCACCCACGACGTCAATGCCATGCCGCCCCTGCGCCGGGCCATCCCGCTGGGGCTGCAGCACGTGCTGGCGATGTTCGTCGGCAACGTCACCGTGCCGATCATCATCGCCGGCGCCGCCGACCTGCCTGAGGACCAGACCGCCTTCATGATTCAGGCGGCGATGTTCGTGGCCGGCATCGCGACCCTGGTGCAGTCGCTGGGGCTGGGGCCGATCGGCGCCCGCCTGCCGATCGTCATGGGCACCAGCTTCGGCTTCGTGCCGGTGCTGATTCCCATCGCCGTGGGCATGGGCCTGCCGGCGGCGCTCGGTGCGGCGCTGTGTGGCGGCATCGCCATGGCGCTGGTGGGGCTCTTTTTGCCCTGGTTCCGCTTCCTGTTCCCGCCGGTGGTCACCGGCACCTTCGTGATCATGCTCGGCACCCTGCTGATGCCGGTGGGCTTCGCCTACGCCGGCGGCGGCTTCGGTGCCGAAGACTTCGGCGCCCTGCACAACCTGCTGCTGGCGGCGCTGGTGCTGCTGGTCACCCTGGGGCTGCACCAGTTCGGCCGCGGCATCTGGTCCGAGGCCGCGCCGCTGATCGGCCTGGTCGCGGGCTACGTGACGGCCACCGTCTTCGGCCTGGTGGACGTCGGCCAGATCGCCTCGGCGGACTGGGTCTCGCTGCCCATGCCGCTGACCATCGGCCTGGAGTTCCACCTGGCCGCCATCCTGCCGGTGGTGCTGCTGGCGGTGGTGACCTGCGCCGAGTCGATCGGCGACATCGTCGGCACCACCGCCGGGGGCATGGATCGCGAACCGACCCACAAGGAGCTCTCCGGCGGGGTGATGGCCGATGGCCTGGCCAGCGTGTTCGCCGCCGTTTTCAACGCCTTCCCGCAGATCAGCTTCAGCCAGAACGTCGGCATGGTGGCGCTGACCGGCGTGGTCAGCCGCTTCGTGGTGGCCATCGGCGGCGTCTTCCTGGTGCTGGCGGGGCTGCTGCCCAAGCTCGGCGGGGTGATCTCGAGCATTCCCAATGCCGTGCTGGGCGGCGCCGTGCTGATCATGTTCGGCATGATCGCCAGCGCCGGCATCAAGATGCTGTCCCACATCGACTTCAACAAGCGCAACATGGTGATCATCGGCGTCTCGCTGTCGGCGGCCATCGGCCTGCCGGCCCAGGAAGGGCTCTACGCCGGGCTCTCCGACAACGTCCAGGCGATCATCGAGTCCGGGCTGATCCCCGGCGCGCTGTGCGCCATCGTGCTCAACCTGGTGCTGCCCGGCAGCGACCGCGTGTTCCGCAACGACGTCTGACCGCGTTCCCCGCCATTCCACGGCGCACTCCCGGCCGCCTCGCCCGAGGCGGCCGTCTCGTTTGTCCCTTCCGCTCAGGCCGGCGAGTTGGAAACCATTTCCGCTGGCGAGACAGGCCAAGCATGACGCGGTATGCTGCAAGACTACTCGAGCAGTCGCAGCAGGAGATCAGGCAGTGAGTGAAGGCAAGCGCAGAACGGCGGGACGCCCGGCAACCGGCAAGGGCAGCGGCGGTCACAGCCAGTCTCTGGTGCGCGGACTCAACCTGCTGGAGCGCCTGGCGGGCAATCCCGGCGGCCTGGCGCTGTCCGAGATCGCCGAGCAGGCCGACCTCGCCCCCTCCACCACCCATCGGCTGCTCCAGGCCCTGCAGAGCCAGGGCTTCATCACCCAGGACAACGAGCTCGGGCTGTGGAAGATCGACGTCAAGACCTTCCGCATCGGCAACAGCTTCCTCGAGGCCCGCGACTTCGTCGCCGCCAGCCGGCCCTTCCTGCGCCGGCTGACCGCCCAGACCGGCGAGACCGCCAACCTCGGCGTGCGCGACGGCAGCACCGCGGTGTTCCTGGCCCAGAGCGAATCGCCGCAGATGATGCGCATGATCACCCGCCTGGGCTCCCGGGCGCCGCTGCACGCCTCCGGCGTGGGCAAGGCGCTGATGGCCTGGCTGCCCGACGACGAGCTGGAGCGGGTGCTCGACGAACGCGGCCTGGCACGGGTGACCGTCAACACCCTCCACGACCCGGTGACGCTGCGCGAGAGCCTGGCCGAGATCCGCCGCCAGGGCTACGCCTGCGACCGCGAGGAGCACGCCATCGGCCTGCAGTGCGTGGCCGCCTGCATCCACGACGAGCAGGGCACTCCGCTGGCCGCCATCTCGGTCTCCGGCCCCAAGGCGCGGATCCCCGAGGAGCGCCTGGACGAGCTCGGCGCGCAGATCCGCGAGGCCGCCGAGGAAATCACCGCCCGGCTGGGCGGCCGCATTCCCGCCGCCGACGAGCTGCCGGCCTGATCCGCGCCCGGCACCGCCGGGCCTTTCTGCCTACGACTCCAGCTTCGTCAGCTGACTCTCCAGCCGAGCCATCAGCTCGAACAGCTGGCGATACTCCTCGATCGACAGCGGCGCCACCAGCGCCGCCTCCCAGGCCCGCGCCTCGGGAATCAGCGCCGCCAGCAGCGCCTCGCCCGCCGCGGTCAGCCTGAGCTCGTGGCGGCGCTGGTCCTCCGGCGAAGGCCGCCGGCGGATCAGCTCCCGCGCCTCCAGCCCCTGCACCGCCCGCGAGACTCGCGCCTTGTCCATGCGCGTGGCCTCGCGAATCTGCTTGGCGGTCAGCTCCTCGCGATGATGCAGCCAGGCCAGCACCCGCCACTGGGCCACGGTCAGGTCGTGGCGGGTCTCGTAGAGGCGCGCCAGCGCCTGGCTGATGCGATCGGCCAGGTGGTTGAGGCGATAGGGCAGGAACTGGTCGAGGTCGAAGCGTTCCGCGGGGGCGTCATCGGGCGTCATGGGCATCTCGTCGGGGCGGTGTCGGGCGTGCTACCAAGGTCGCGTGATGGTTGCATATGAAACCAATGGGAGCTAGCCTGCCCATATAGTTTCATTTGAAACCATATCCCGCGAGGGCAACACAATGACAACATCGCTCGACCATCAGCCGGGCTTTCGCAACCACTTCGCCAGCGAGGCGCTGCCGGGCGCGCTGCCCGAGGGCCAGAACTCGCCCCAGCGCTGCCCTTACGGCCTCTACGCCGAGCAGCTCTCCGGTTCGGCCTTCACCGCGCCGCGCTCGCACAACCTGCGCAGCTGGCTGTATCGCATCCGCCCCTCGGTGGCCCAGAGCGCCTACGAGCCGCTCGATGCCGGCCGCGTGGCGACCGCGCCGCCGGCGCGCCCCGCCGCCGACCCCAACCAGATGCGCTGGGACCCGCTGCCGCTGCCCGAGACGCCCACCGACTTCCTCGACGGCCTGCTGACCGTCGCCGTCAACGGCGACGCCGCCACCCAGACCGGCTGCGGCGTGCATCTCTACGCCTGCAACCGCGACATGACCGAACGCTTCTTCTATGACGCCGACGGCGAGCTGCTGATCGTGCCCCAGCTCGGCGCCCTGCGGCTGCGCACCGAGTTCGGCGAGCTCGAGATCGGCAACGGCGAGATCGCGGTGATCCCGCGTGGGGTCAAGTTCCAGGTGCGCCTGGCCCAGGGCTGCGAGCAGGCCCGGGGCTACGTCTGCGAGAACTATGGAAGCCCCTTCGAGCTGCCCAGCCTGGGGCCGATCGGCGCCAACGGCCTGGCCAACCCGCGCGACTTCCTGGCCCCGGTGGCCGCCTTTGAAGAGGTCGAGGGCGACATCGAGCTCGTGGCCAAGTTCTCCGGGCGCTTCTGGCGCACCCGGCTCGATCATTCACCGCTGGACGTGGTGGCCTGGCACGGCAACTACGCGCCCTACAAGTACGACCTGGCCAACTTCAACACCGTCAACACGGTGAGCTTCGACCATCCCGACCCGTCGATCTTCACCGTGCTGACCTCGCCGTCGGACACCGCCGGCACCGCCAACCTCGACTTCGTGATCTTCCCGCCGCGCTGGATGGTGGCCGAGGACACCTTCCGCCCGCCCTACTTCCATCGCAACCTGATGAGCGAATTCATGGGCCTGATCCACGGCGAATACGACGCCAAGGCGGAGGGTTTCCTGCCCGGCGGCGCCAGCCTGCACAACGCCATGTCGCCCCACGGCCCCGACGCCGAGACCTTCGACAAGGCCACCCAGGCCGAGCTCGAGCCCCAGTATCAGGGCGACACCCTGGCCTTCATGTTCGAGAGCCGCTACGTCTTCCAGCCCACCGAGACGGCGCTGGCGGCGGACTTCCGCCAGCGCGACTACGTCGACGTGTGGCAGGGGCTGGCCTCGCACTTCGATCCGGACAAGCGCTGAGTTCCGCCGTCGCCAATCCCCCTGACAACGCACTCAACACGACCTCAATAACAGGAACGCCACCATGAAACTCGCCACCCTGAACGTCGGCCGCGACGGCGAACTGATCGTCGTCTCCCGTGATCTGACCCGCGCCGTGCGCGCCACCGACATCGCCGCCACCCTGCAGCAGGCGATCGAGCGCTGGGACGAGCTCGCCCCGCGCCTCGAGGAGCGCTACACGGCGCTCAACGCCGGTCGCGCCGAGGGCGCCTTCGACCTCGACATGGCCGCCCTGCACTCGCCGCTGCCGCGCACCTACCACTGGGCCGACGGCTCCGCCTACCTCAACCACGTGCAGCTGGTACGCCGCGCCCGCGACGCCGAGATGCCCGAGACCTTCTGGACCGACCCGCTGATGTACCAGGGCGGCGGCGACAGCTTCCTGGCGCCCACCGAGGACATCGAGGCGGTCAGCGAGGACCACGGCATCGACTTCGAGGGCGAGCTCGCCGTGATCACCGACGACGTGCCGATGGCGGTGACGCCGGAGCAGGCCGCCGGCCACATCAAGCTGATCATGCTGGTCAACGACGTCAGCCTGCGCGGCCTGATCCCGGGCGAGCTGGCCAAGGGCTTCGGCTTCTTCCAGGCCAAGCCGGCCTCCAGCTTCTCGCCGATCTGCGTGACCCCGGACGAGCTGGGCGAGAGCTGGAAGGACGGCCGCGTCCACCTGCCGCTGACCGTGCACCTCAACGGCGAGAAGTTCGGCGAGCCCGAGGCCGGCCCGGACATGATCTTCGGCTTCCCCGAGCTGGTCGCCCACGCCGCCCGCACCCGCCACCTGGCCGCCGGCGCGGTGATCGGCTCGGGCACCGTCTCCAACCCCGACGCCGACGGCGGCCCCGGCAAGCCGGTCGTCGACGGCGGCGTGGGCTACAGCTGCCTGGCCGAGGTGCGCATGGTCGAGAAGATCCTCCACGGCGAGAGCCGCACCCCCTTCATGCACTTCGGCGACCGGGTGCGCATCGAGATGTTCGACCGCGAGGGCCGGAGCATCTTCGGCGCCATCGACCAGCGGGTCGTGAAGCACGAGGCGAACTGAGGAGGCCGGCCATGACCACGCTCTACGGCTATTTCCGCTCGTCCGCCGCCTATCGGGTGCGCATCGCGCTGAACCTCAAGGGGCTGGCCTACGACCAGGCCCCGATCGACCTGGTGGCCGGCGAGCAGCGCGGCGAAGGCTATCTGGCCGACAATCCCCAGGGGCTGGTGCCGACGCTGGTCACCGACGACGGTCTGCGGCTGACCCAGTCGCTGGCCATCTGCGAGTACCTGGAAGAGGTCCACCCCGAGCCGGCGCTGCTGCCCGAGGCCCCCGCCGAGCGCGCCCGGGTGCGCGCCCTGGCCCAGCTGGTGGCCTGCGAGATGCACCCGCCGAACAACCTGCGGGTGCTCAAGTACCTGACCGGTGAGCTCGGCGTCGACGAGGCCGCCAGGCTTGGCTGGTATCGCCACTGGGTCCATGAGGGCTTCACCGCGCTGGAGGCGATGCTCAGCCGCGAGGCCGGCAGCGGCCAGTTCTGCCACGGCGACGCCCCGACCCTGGCCGACGCCTGCCTGGTGCCCCAGGTGTTCAACGCCGAGCGCTTCGAGTGTGACCTCTCGGCCTACCCACGCATCCGACGCATCGCCGACAATGCCCGTGCCCTCGACGCCTTCCGGCGCGCCGCCCCGGGCGAGCAGCCGGACGCGCGCTGAGCTCGAAATGCGTCAGGGATGAAGGGTGAAGGGCGTCGTTCAGGCGACGCTCTTCTCCATCCTCTCCATCTTCTCCATCCTCTCCATCTTCTCCACTTCCTCACACGCCTCCCCCAGTATCCGCCATGCATCGGCGGCATCCCAGCGTGCGTGACAGCCCCTTGGCAGGAGTGATCGCCGCACCACCAAAGTCTCATTCGCCTAACCGCTTATAAGGAAAGGATAATTTTCCCGATGGCACGCTGAGTCAAGGCGCTGGCAGGCAGGGTCAATAAAATCCCCATACATCCCTTAGCGTCTCCCTGGGAATCCGGGAGGCATCTCCACGATGCCCGAACTCAGGGAGAGACAAGATGAACAAGCATTTCGACTATATCGTCGTGGGTGCCGGGTCGGCAGGATGCGTCCTGGCTCACCGGCTGATAGAGCAAACCGATGCCCGTGTGCTGCTGCTGGAAGCCGGCGGACAAGACAGCTCTCTGCTGGTGAGAATGCCCGCCGCCGTCGGCAAGGCGATTCCGATCAAGACCTGGGAGTACATGACGGCTCCCCACCCCGCGACGGGCAACCGCAGCATGTCCATCGCGCAAGGCAAGCTGCTGGGTGGCAGCAGCTCCGTCAATGGCATGGTCTACGTTCGCGGGCACCGGGAAGACTATGACCGCTGGGTCAGTGAATACGGCTGCGAAGGCTGGGGCTACGATGACCTTCTTCCCTGGTTCATCGAATCGGAAGGGAACGAGGCCCTCTCTTCCGAGTTGCACGGTACGCAGGGGCCGCTGAAGGTCAGCGAGAACCGCTATCGCCACCCTCTCACCCAGGCCTTCATTCGGTCGGGGCAGGAAATCGGCCTCCCCTATGTCAACGACTTCAACGACAACCTTCGCCAGGGCGTCGGCTACTACCAGACCACCACCTTCAAGGGAGAGCGCTGCAGTTCCGCCAAGGCCTATCTCGAGCCGGTCAAGCATAGCGCCCGCCTCACGGTCATCACCTCCGCACAGGTACAACGGCTTCTCTTCGAGGGCGATCGGGCGACAGGGCTGGTGGCGAGCATCAAGGGCGGAGAAGAGGTTCACTACCATGCCGGTCGCGAAGTCATCCTGTCCGCGGGCGCCATCGGTAGCCCACGCATCCTGATGCTATCGGGCATCGGCGATGCCTCGCACCTGGACGACCTCGGCATCGACTGCCGGGCCTCCCTGCCCGTTGGTGACAACCTGCAGGATCACATTCACCTCTCCATCAACGCCACCCTCAAGGACCCCCTCTCGCTGTATGGAGAAGATCGCGGCCTGAAGGCGCTGCGACACGGCGGCGAATGGCTGATGTTCCGGCGGGGACTGATGACGTCCAACATCCTGGAGGCCGGCGCCTTTCTCGATACGCAGGGAGAGGGGCGGTTCGATACGCAGATCCACTTCCTGCCGGCTCTCGATACCTGGGACGACCCCAACGGCATTGGTGAAGGCAAGACCCATGGCATAACGCTCAAGGTAGGGCACCTTCAGCCAAGCTCGCGCGGCCAGGTTCGCCTGACGGCGCCATCCCCGGATGCCCCTCTGGAGATCGACGCCTGTTTCCTGGAAGACCCGGAAGACCTCGAGGCTCAGGCCCGCGCGCTCAAGGCCGGCCTCGCCTTCCTCAAGGACACCTCGCTCGCCGCTCTCGTCGACGACATCTTCTCTCCCCCCGGAGCGGAGGCCATCATCGATTCCCCGAGCACCACCACGGCGCAGGTCGAGGCGTTCGTCCGCCAGTACTGCAAGACCACGTATCACCCGTCCGGCACCTGCCGCATGGGGCCATCCCCCGCCTCATCCGTCGTCGATACCCGGCTCAAGGTACATGGCCTCGAGGGGCTTCGCGTGATCGACTGCTCCGTCTTTCCCGCCTTGCCTCGTGGCAATACCAATGCGCCGACGATCGCTGTCGCCGAGAAGGCGGCCGCCATCGTCATCGATGACGCCCGTCGGGCCGACCATCCCCTGAGCGCGTAAGCCGCCCCGGAGCCTGGGAAATCGCGACATGCCGCTGCGGCCAGATGAGTGCATGTCGCCCCCATGGGGCGTGCTCCAGGCGTCGCGGGACTCGGTGCCGGTCGAAGCCAAGGCAGGGGCGGCGTCGACAGGGGGGTGCCTTGCGCGACATCAGCCATATGGCCGATATCTCGAGGTGGATGTGCCGTTTCAGAATCATGACGAGCTTGAGAGGTTCAACCTCGTCACATCCGGCTTCACAGGTATCACGATGAAAGATCCAGGAAACTACTACAAGACAACGACGAACTATGATTTGGATGCCGCCTTCCTGACCTCGGATCAAACAGCGGACGTCTGTGTCATCGGCGGCGGCTACACCGGGGTCAATACCGCCATCGAGCTGGCAGAGCGCGGGATCGACGTGGTGCTGCTGGAAGCCAACGAGATCGGCTGGGGCGGTTCCGGACGCAACGGCGGGCAGGTGATCTGCGGCATCGGGCATGAACCGGAGCTCATCAAGCAACACCTCTCCTCCGATGAGTTCTCGCAGCTCTTCGGCATGGGGCTGGAGGCCGTCCAGACGCTGAGGGGGCGTATCGACAAGTACGATATCCAGTGTGACTTCAACTGGGGATACTGTACGGTCGCCTACGATCAGAAGCGGCTTTCCGCCTTGAAGGAAATGCAGGACTTCCTGAAGCAGCAGGACTATCCCTTCGAGACGCGACTGCTGGAGGGCGACGCACTGCATCAGGTGGTCCGCGGCGAACCCTACGTCGGCGGGCTGCTGGATCGAGGATCAGGCTATCTGCACCCCCTCAATCTCGTTCAGGGCGAGGCCACGGCAGCCCAGGCGCTCGGCGTCCGCCTCTATCAGAACACGGCCGTAGAGCGGGTCGAGAAAGGCAACAAGGTCGTCGTGCATACGTCCGGCGGCAAGGTCACCGCGAATACGCTGGTCTATGCCTGCAATGCCTATCTGGACGGTCTCGAGTCGCACCTGGACGAGCGCTTCGTCACCACGAATGCCTTCAGCATCGCGACGGAACCCCTGACCGATGACCAGATACGGGCCTTCATGCCGGCACGCGCCGCGATATGCGACAACCGCCCCGTCATCGACTATTACCGTCTCAGCGCGGACAACCGGCTGTTGTTCGGCGGTGCCACGCATTTCCTCGAATACCTGCCGAGAGACCTGGAAGGGCACCTTCGCAAGAACCTGCGCAAGGTGTTCCCGCAACTTGCCGATATCGGGGTGGATCACGCCTGGAGCGGTCGCATGGCACTGGGCGCCAACCTCTTTCCACAGGTCGGCCAGCTGCCCGGCCACCCGAACATCTTCTTCGCCCAGGGATACGCCGGCTTCGGCGTGGCGCCCTCCCACCTGATCGCCAAGTCACTGGCCAAGGCCATCAGCGGTGAAGCGGGCCATTTCGACATCCTTTCCAGAGTCAAGCATTCGAGGATACTCGCCGCTCGCCCTCTCAATGCACTCTGGGTCACTGGTGGAAAGTGCTGGCACCAGATCGAGGCCAAGCTTCACTGACCCGCCCCGGACGCGGATGCCATGTCTCGACATGGACGATCCACCAACTCAGCACGACACGAGGAGAGACAACATGCTGGTGCTCAACGAAACGGCCAACAATACCGCGCTTGCCGCCTTCGGCAGTGTCGCGAACCTGGGGGCCAAGGTACTGGAAGGAGACCCTCAAGCCAGCGGTGCCGCCCTGGTGGGACAGGAAGGCGCCCCCCAGATCCTTGGCATCTTCGCCTGCACCCGGGGTCGGTTCCAGGTGGATCACGACTTTGCCGAACATGCCACCCTGGTCAAGGGCCGCGTCACGCTGGTGGATAACGTCAGCGGTGAACGCAGAACCTTCGAACCTGGAGAGGCCTGGTACATCGCAAAGGGAGAGAATCTGGAGTGGATCATCGAGTCCGATGAGATGATCAAGCACTATCTGGCGATCTTCTGATCGATCAGAGACCGCCCGGCCTTCGATGCCTGAACGCCGGGCGGCCGAACGATGTCAGTGGCACCGTTGCTGTGAATAGAGCAAGGAAGCGATCTCCGCCTTGCCGTTGACCTGCATCTTCTCGGAGATGTGCTGAAGATGCGTCTTGATCGTGGAAAGGCTGCAGCAGAGATCCGTCGCCATGCGCTTGTTGGGCAGCCCCTGCAGCACCAGCTCCACGACCAGTCGCTCCCTGGGCGTCAGGTGAAACTCGTCACAGATGTCGCCAAGATCACGCTGGCGGGGCGCCTCGAGGCAGGCCTCCAGCGAGAACTGCATGAAGCCCTGCAGACGTTCCACCTTCTTCATGTCCGCGCTCGACAGCGACCCTCGATGGGGCCCCATGAAGAGCGTCATCCCCGCCGCTATGCGCCCGCCGACATGCAGATAGACTTCCACCGTCTCCAGAATCCCCCAACGCTTGAAGAAGTCGGCATAGTAAGGATTCTCCTGCCTTTTCTTCAGCGAGACCGCCTCGCTGGAACGCAGGACCCGGTCGGCATGACGCCTGACATGGTGGGGATGAAGAGGATCGTGATGCTGGAAGTGGTCGATGTAATCCCTCTGCATGCCCGCCTGAACGCCGTGATGCTTCAGGCCGAACATCCGAGAGCGGCGATCCACCATATAGGATGCCGCCCGCGGCACATCGAAGACATCGACCAGGGTTTTCAGGCATTCGTCCTGGAGCGAGGACAGGCTGGACGGCTGAGAGAGCATGTTCTTCATTTCCACCTCGCAACGCGCATTCTTGTTCCTGGCCACGGCTTCCCGATACACCGCCATCGAGGGCCCGCCTCGCTAGAGAAACAGCAAGGAAAGCGCCGGGATGCTCACCAGCAGCCCGATACGCAGCGCATCCGCGACCAGGAAGGGCACGATGCCGCGACTGACGGTGCCCAGCGACGTCCCGGCCCCGTACTTCTGGACGATGAACAGGTTCATGCCCATGGGCGGCGTGATCAGGCCGATCTCCACCACCATCAGCGCGATGATGCCGAACCAGATCGACTTGCCCGTGGCATCCAGGCCGAACAGGTCCAGCCCCAGGACGATGGGGTAGAAGATCGGGATCGTCAGCAGGATCATCGACAGGGAGTCCATCACGCAGCCGAGCAGCAGGTAGACCACCAGGATGCACAGCAGGACGCTCAGCGGTGCCAGGCCACTGCCCATCACCCAGTCGGCCAGCTCGACGGGCAGCTGACTCAGCGCGAGCCCGCTGTTGAGCAGGTCGGCCCCCAGCACCACCAGATAGATCATGGCCGTCGCCTCGGCGGTGCCGATCAGGCTCCGATAGAAACCCGCGCCGCGCATGCCGCCGCGCACGAAGGCGTAGCCACCACAGGCGGCGGCACCGATCGAGGCCGCCTCGGTGAGGTTGGCCCAGCCGCCGTAGATGCCGAAGATGACCACGACGAAGATCAGCATGACCGGCACCACCTCCCAGAGGGCGTCCAGCCGCTCGCGCCAGTCATGCCGCGGCGCCCGCGGGGCGTCGCGCATGGTGCGGGTCGCGACCAGCCGGATCACCACCATGTAGCCCAGCATGGCGATCAGCCCGGGGACCACGGCGGCCATGAACAGCTTGGCGATCGATTCCTGGGTCAGCACGGCGTAGATGATCAGGGGCACCGACGGCGGAATGAGGATGCCCAAGGTGCCCGCCGCGGCGACGGTACCGGCGGCCAGGCGCTTGTCGTAATGGTGGCGTTCCAGCTCGGGCAGGGCGACCTGGCTCATCGTCGTCGCCGTCGCCAGCGACGACCCGCAGATGGCACCGAAGCCGGCACAGGCGCCGGCCGCCGACATCGCCAGCCCGCCTCGCCAGTGGCCGATGAAGGCCGAGGCGGCCCGGAACAGGGCCCGCGACAGTCCCCCATGGATCGCGAACTGCCCCATCAGCACGAACAACGGGATGACCGCCAGGTCGTAGCTCGAGAAGCGCGCGTAGACCAGGTTGTTGAGGGTGAAGAGCAGCGCATTGGTATCACCCTCGTTGACGATCAGGTAGCAGCCCACCCCCGCCAGGAGCATCCCCACGCCGACATGAATGCGCAGCCCCAGCATGACCATCAGGGCCGCCAGGACGATCGCCCCGATTTCCAGTCCACTCATGGATTCACCTCACGACCGTCGTCGGACCGCCGGGCACGGACACTCGTCGCGCCTCGATACAGTGCATTCAGGACCAGCAGCACCAGGCCCGGCACCATGGCGAACTGCGGTATCCACAGCGGCACGCCCAGCATGGTGCTGATGGAGCCGTAGCTGTAGCTGTCGGCCGCCATCAGCGCCGTGCGCCAGGCCAGCAGGGCAGCGATCCCCGCCAGCGCGACATGACTCACGGCGAGCAGCCAGCGATTGACCGCCGGCCTGAAGAGGCCGGCGACCAGGTCCACCCGGATATGGTGGTCATTCATCTCGCAGAGGGGCAGGAAGGCCGTCACGGCGACGGCGATCAGCATCTGCAGCAGTTCGATATCACCGGGAATCGGGGCGGCGAACAGCTTGCGGCCGACCAGCGAGACGAGTGACATCGCGATCAGCGCCAGGACGATGGCGCCTCCCGCCAGCGCGAAACCGATCGAGAGGCGCCGCAACACTCTTTCCATCTTCACTACCCTCGTGACCCGAGTTCCACCAGGAAGCGCCCTGCTCATTGCAGGTCCGGCGCCTTCTCTTCGACGATCTGCCGCAGCCCCTCGACCAGCGACTGCCGATCGATACCGCCGTCGTTCGACGCCGCCCAGTCATCGATGATCGAACGCGAGGCCTCGCGCATGGCGGCGTATTCTTCCTCCCCCAGCGTGATCACCGTGTGATCGTCATTGGCGACGATATCGCCGCGCACCGACTCGATAGCCCGATCCCAGGACTCGCCGAAGCGGACAGACAGCTCACGTCCGCTGAGGTCGTCCAGGATCTGGCGCAGATCGTCAGGCATCCGCTCGTAGCTGCGCTGATTCATCAGCATCGCCAGGGTAGTGACGGTCGGCGTCGCCTGATCGTCGGCCGTCTGGGTGTGATAGTGGGTCACTTCGTCCAGCTTGGTCGGCGGCACGACCTCCCAGACCGCCATGGCACCGTCGATGACGCCCTTGGCCAGGGTGTCGGCGATCTGTGCCGGCGGCATGCTGACCGGCGTTCCGCCCAGGGCGTCGATCAGCTCCGAGGCCATCCGTGTCGACGCCCTGATCCGCAGCCCCTCCATGTCGGCCATGTCGCTGACGCCGGTGTCGGCGGTATGAATGCTGCCGCCGCCATCGCTGTGGAGCGCCAGCACCTTGTAATCCGCGAAATCCTCCTGGGCATGTTGCTGGTAGAAATCCCAGGCGATCTCGCTGCCATCGACGCCGCCGTCAGGCAGCATGAAGGGCAGCTCCAGCGCCTCGCTGCGCGGGAAACGCCCGGCCGAATAGCCGAGCGCGGTCCAGGTGATATCGATCACGCCATTGCGCACCATGTCGGGCAGCTGCGCAGGCGCGCCCCCCAGCTGCATCGAGGGATAGATCTGACACTGGATCCGCTCTTCGGACCGGCGTTCCAGGTCATCGCACCAGGGCTCGATGACGTCCTGCTGGGCATTGGACATGGCGGGCAGGGGGTGCATGATGCGCAAGGTCACCGTATCGGCGGCCAGGACCGCCGGTGATGCCAGGGCGGCGCCCATCGTCAGTGACGCGAACAGTCGTTTGCTTGTTGTATTCATGATGTCTCGCCTCTCATCGATCATCGATGACGACCTGCGTCGTCGCTCCCGGCTTCATTAATATTTTAACGTTAATAACTTAACGTTTTTTAGCAGCCCCGGGGCTGCCGGTCAAACGCTCTCCCGACGCCTTGCCTCCCATCCGGAAGACGCCATTTACACGAATAAAAACAACCATCTACATTCAAGAAAAGAACAGCCATACACGGTGAACGCCCCTGCCGCCGTAGACCAATGTCTATAGGAAGGATCACGGACCTGGCCGAAAACCGTCGCTTCGAGATGAGGCCAGCCAAGCCCCCCATGAGCGACCAAGGTCTAAGACTCCCCCGTGAAAAGTACAATTTCTCCTCCGGAAAACACCTGTGCGCCCTGTGAGCGGTGAGTGAGGATGGCAGATGTCCTGACACCGGCCTGTCTCGAGCCGGAAGCGCTCGAGCGGCCACCACGGTCAGCCTCGGTGGTGCGCTCTCGCGACCCGACGGCCGGCCCGAAGAACAAACGAGGAGAGAGAAGATGCAATTCCATCATCACGGTTACGTATCCGGCGACCCCCGCATCGAGGCGGCCGCCGGCAGCGGCATCGATCGCCCCGACACCCTGCCGGAACACGTCGACGTGCTGATCGTCGGGGGCGGCCCGGCGGGCATGATCGCCGCCGCCCAGCTGGCGCAGTTCCCGAACATCACCACGCGGATCGTCGACCGCCGTCCCGGCCGGCTGGAAATCGGCCAGGCCGACGGCATCCAGGCCCGCAGCGTCGAGACCTTCCAGGCATTCCGCTTCGCCGGGCGGATCACCGAGGAAGCCTACCGGATCAGCGAGATGGCCTTCTGGGCACCGGACCCGGAGCGGCCGGCGAGCATCGCTCGCTCCTCCGTGGCCCTCGACGATGACGGCGGAAGGATCAGCGAGTTCCCGCACCTGATCGTCAACCAGGCCCGCGTGCTGGACTACTTCGCCGAGTTCGCCAAAAACTCGCCGGCCCGGCTGGAGCCCGACTACGGCCTGCAGTTCCTGGGGCTCGACATCGATCATGGCGAGGAATACCCGATCACCGTGACGCTGCAGCATGTCGCGGGCGAGCAGGAAGGACAGCAACGCACGGTCAAGGCCAGGTACGTGGTGGGCTGCGATGGGGCGCACAGCGGCGTGCGCAAGGCGATCGGGCGCAAGCACCTGGGCAAGGTGGCCAACCACGCCTGGGGCGTGATGGACGTGCTCGCGGAGACCGACTTCCCGGACATCCGCACCAAGTGCGCCATCCAGTCCGCCAGCGGCGGCAGCATCCTGCTCATTCCACGTGAAGGCGGTCACCTGTTCCGGATGTACGTCGATCTCGGCGAGGTGGCCGAGGACGACAACCGCCAGATTCGAAAAACCACCCTGGAAGCCACCGTCGCCAAGGCCAACCAGATCCTGCATCCCTACACCCTGGAGGTGAAGGACTGCGCCTGGTACACCGTCTACGAGGTGGGCCACCGCGTCACCGACAAGTTCGACGACGTGCCCACCGAGGAAGAGGGGACGCGCATGCCGCGCGTCTTCATCGCCGGCGACGCCTGCCATACCCACAGCGCCAAGGCCGGCCAGGGCATGAACGTCTCCATGCAGGACGGCTTCAACATCGCCTGGAAGCTGGGGCATGTGCTCACCGGCATCGCCCCGGAATCCCTGCTGGGCACCTACTCCAGCGAGCGCCAGGAGGTCGCCCAGAACCTGATCGATTTCGACCGGGAGTGGTCCAGCCTGATGGCCAAGCCCGCCGAGGAGTTCGAGGATCCCCAGGAGCTGGCGGACTTCTATGTCAAGACCGCCGAGTTCCCGGCCGGCTTCATGACCGAGTACCGGGAGTCGATGATCACCGGCAACACGGCACATCAGTCTCTGGCGACCGGCTTCCCGGTAGGCAAGCGATTCAAGTCGGCGCCGGTCATGCGAGTCTGCGACGGCAACCCCGTGCACCTGGGGCATCACGCCACGGCCGACGGCCGCTGGCGCGTCTATGCCTTCGCCGACAGCGCCCGTGCCGGCGAGGATTCCCGCCTGGCCGCCTGGGCCGAGTGGCTGCTGAACTCCCCGGACTCGCCGGTGGTGAAGCACACCCCGGCGGGCGGCGACCTGGACGGCCTGTTCGACGTCAAGGCGATCTACCAGCAGCCCCATGGCGAGGTCGAACACGGGCCGACGATCCCCGACATCTTCATGCCGAAGGTCGGTCCCTTCCAGCTGACCGACTACGAGAAGGTCTACGCCATCGATCCCGAGGCGGACATCTTCGAGGCCCGCGGCATCGACCGCCAGGGTGCCGTCGTCGTGGTACGACCCGATCAGTACGTCTCGCTGGTGCTGCCCCTGGACGCCATGGAAGAACTGGCCGCGTTCTTCGACAAGGCCATGGGCACGGCATGACACTCGAGCTTCACGCAGGCCGCATCCGGCCCTGACGGCCGGATATCGTGCCTGCCCCGGGCGGCGCCCTCTGGGGCGCCGCCCGTCGTCGCACCGTCCCCCTCCCCGCGAGTTAGTCAGTCAGGCCCTGCGACAACGGCCTGACGCCTCGATCCCCGTCATGCGCCCTTCTTTCCCACGCGCCCTTTTTCCCATGCGGCCCCTTGCCCATGCGCACGGCGACAGAGCCCCGCTTCGACCTTCGTCGTGCATGACCTTCGTCGTACATCCCGCAGGGGACAGACAGTCCGTCGCCTTCTTGTCATCTTGTGCTCCATCAGGGCTTCTCGCATGAGCCGGTATCGTGGGAAACACAACAAAGGCGAAGCCCGAGAATGCATCAGGGGGGAAGTATGAGCTTGTCTAGAAAAGACCATTTCGCGTTGAAGGTGACCCGGCGCATCGCGGAAGCGAAGGATGTCACGGTACTGGAGCTATGCGACCCGAATGGACGCCCGCTACCCGGCTTTTCTCCGGGGGCACACCTGGAGGTCAAGTTGAACGGTTCTCTTGTCCGCCATTATTCCCTTCTCAACGACAGCCGGGAAAACCACCGCTATGTGATCGGCGTGGGTCTGAGTGCGGAGAGCGCCGGTGGCTCAAGCTACATTCATGGTCATGTGCGTGAAGGCGATACCCTGACGGTATCCTCGCCTCGCAACAATTTCCCGCTGGAGACGTCTGCCGAGCGCTATTGCTTCATCGCCGGCGGCATTGGCATCACTCCGATCCTGAGCATGGTGAGATGGTGCATCAACAACGGCAAGGAATGGCGCCTGTTTTACACGACCCGCAGTCGGCAGCGCGCGGCATTCTACGAAGAGCTCCAATCACTGGGAGCCTCCGCGGAACAGCTCAACTTCCACTTCAATGACGAGCATTCGGGTGCCTTTCTTGAGCTGGACGACATCGCCAGCCAGATGGCTCCCGACGAGCACGTATACTGCTGCGGCCCGGACCCGCTCATGCAGAACGTCAAGAGGGTCATGGCCGATCACCCCGGTGAACAGGTGCATTTCGAGTGGTTCAGTGCCCCCGAAGTACCGGTTCAGGAAAGCAGCGACGACGCCCCGCAAGACGGATTCGACGTCATACTTCGCGAAAGTGGACGCACCATTCGTGTCCAGCAGGACGAGAGCATCCTCGAGGCACTGGAGGACCAGGGCGTCGAGGTGCCTTGTTCGTGTCGTGCCGGCATCTGCCGCACCTGTGAGACGACCGTTATCTCCGGCACACCGGATCATCGGGACTTCGTCCTCTCGGAAGAAGAAAAGGCCAGCGGAGATACCATGCTGATCTGCGTATCTCGTGCCAAAAGCGCCTCACTGGAAATCGATCTTTAACTAGCGAAAGTCGAGAGGAGTCATCATGACCCGTCCTTCACCGAAAATGATCGCCAGCACCCGCAAGGCAAGCAGCCGGATGGCGGATCGCGACACGCCGTTCATTTACAACGAGTGGTACGTCGGCGCCTTCTCCAGCGAGATACAGCGCGAGCTCCTGGCCCGCACGCTCCTGGGAAAACGCGTCGTCTTCTACCGGACGGAGGGCGGCAGCCCGGTCGCCTTGGAAGACCGCTGCCCGCACCGCTCCTTCCCGCTGTCGGAAAGCCACCTCGAAGGCGACACGATCGTCTGTGGCTATCATGGCTTCCGCTATGACAGCCAGGGGGATCTGATCGAAGTCCCCTCGCAGAAAGAATGCCCCCGGGGCGTGGGCATCCATCGCTATCCTGTCGTGGAAAAGGGTCAGGTGGTGTGGATCTGGATGGGCGATCCGGAGCTGGCCGACGAGTCTCGCATCCCGCGACAGGCCTGGATGGAAGATGAGAACTGGGAATGCTCGTCCGGCTACCTGTATCACAAAGGCAACTATGTCAGCATGCATGAGAACCTCATGGACCTGACGCACCTGTCCTATTTGCATGCCGACACCATTGGCACGCCGGACTATGCGCGTGCACCGTATGAAGTCCAGCTTGACGAGGGCAATTACAAGCTGACACGGAATGTGGTGCCCACCACGCTGTCACCTGTCTGGGGAAAGAGCACCGGACTCGATGATCGCGATACCGCCGCCCGGATCATCACCTCCGAGTTCATCTCTCCTGCACTGCACCGTGTCAGCGGGAAGTTCTATGACTCGGCGCTCCCGGAGGAGGAGCGGGAGGAATTCCAGATTTGCACGGCCCACATCCTGACGCCCGAAACCCAAGGCACCATGCATTACTTCCTGGTTCATGGCCGGGATTTCGCGACCCAGGACGAGGAGATCACGGAGTTCATGCATGAACAGCTCTTCGCGGCCTTTCACGAAGATGTCGTCGGACTGGGGATTCTGGAAGAGAGGCTGGTAGAGCACGACGAATCCGTATACGAGGTGTCGGTCGCCAGTGACGCCCCTGCCATCGCCACCAGGACGTACCTCAAGAAGCGCGCCATGGAAGAGAATGATGCCGAGGCGATCGCATAAGCCACGGGCCAAAGCATCGTCCAAGGTCAACAAGGGTGCCCAGCAAAAAGGCCATAGTGAAAGTCAAATGAAGCCTGACTGGGCATCCAATATGGTATATCGTGCTACGCTCTTCTACCCTCTACTCAAGAGCACTTTCCTTGCCGGACCTGCCTCTCCGTTCGCCTTATTTCGTTACTGACGGTTCGCAAGGGCGTCAATGGCTCATCATGGCAAACAGCTGATTCCTGTAGTTGATTCCCAGTTTGGAGAAGGCGCGATTGCGTAGTGTCTTGACCGTCGATTCCTTGACGCCCCTCTCCGCAGCAATACCCGCATACGTCATCCCTTTCAGCATCAACAGACAGACTTCCAGCTCCTTGTCGGTCAGGTCCGGACACCGTTGTCGCAGCATCGCTGCCGCATTGTGTTCACTCTGGGACGCTTCACCGCGTATGGCCATGTGCCCCTTCACAAGCTGGAGTAGGGCCGGCGCCAGGCGCTCGAAGGCCTCGACCTCCTGATCCCTGAAGAATCCGCTTTCGGCATGCCGATAGAGGTTGAACAACACGGGGGTGCCTTGAGCATCCAGGCTCAGTGCCGACAGCCTCGCGTTCATGCCATTGTCGTGGTAAATGGCTTTCCGATAAGGCAGAAAGTCAATGTCTTCCGCCAGCATGTGTCCCACCTGGAGCTGGTTCACTCTCAAGTGATCCTCATGCATGCGCAAGAGCAGAGGGTCATGATTCTGATAGTCGTAATGGTGATAGGCTTGCCAGCATCGCCAGACCAGGTCGGCATCATGATGCCGTGTGCCGGCCATCAGCAGCGTGGGGTGGGGCCTGTCCAGCCGGATCATGGAGAAATGCTGGGACTGAACCCAATGCTCCAGGCACTCCAGCAATGACGACGAAAAGAACTCGTCCCCCATGTTCGCAATCAATCTTGTCAAGGGTTGCAGATCTTGCGCCCTGCCAGGGTCGCTGTTCCACAGATCACTCATCGCTAGCCTCAGGGTCGTCGTGTCTTTATTCTTTTATGTCGGTCTTTTCGACTTGACCGGCTGAATGCAGCCGCTCGTCAACGCAAGGGCTTCACCGGCCCTGCCCTCCATCAAACGCATTGGCTGCCATGGCGTGCCCGGCCAATCGCTTTATCTTGATACCTCATGTACGCGGCTGCGGCAGCGTCGGATGGGGCTTCGGCGAACTCATCCGTCACCACTGATAATGGCACCTTGTCGCGCGGCTCCGCCAGGCAGGGTCAACAGCAACCCCACCAGGCTGCCCAGCCCGCAGCCGGCCACGACCACGCCCATGGCCAGTGGCGTGCCGTCATGCAGCACACTGGTCAGCGCACTCATCAGTGCCCCCAGACCAAACTGGCCGGCGACGGCCAGCCCGGCGGCGGTACCGGCCAGCGAAGGGTAGAGCCCCATCAGGCTGGCGATGCTGTTGGCACCCAGCAGGCCGGTCACGCCGATGAAGAAGAACAGCCCGACCACGATGGCGGGCAGCCCTCCCCAATCGTGGAAGGTGATCACTCCCAGCGCCCCTCCCGACACGGCCGCCACGCCGACGCCCAAGGCCAGCAATCGCTGGGCACCGATGCGTGTCACCAGCCTGGCATTGAGCGACGTGAAGAGGATGACCGATACGATGTTGAGCCCGAACAGCCCGGCATACTGCCGCGGGCTGACGCCGAAGACATCGATGTAAACGAAGGGAGAGGCCGTCAGGTAAGCGAACATGCCGGCGAAGGACAGTCCCATGCACAGCATGTAACCGACGGCGCGGCGACTGCCCAGCACGGCCAGATAGCCGTTAAGGAAGCCGCCCGGACGAGAGGCCTGCGAGCGGCCGTCATGGCTCTCGGGCAACCAGAGCATCACCGCCAGACCGCTGAGTATCGCGTATACCGCCAGGAAGGCAAAGATGCTTCGCCAGTCGCCCACCTCCATCAGCAGGCTCCCGAGCAGGGGTGCCACCAGGGTCGCCAGCATCGTGACCAGGTGCATCAGTGACAGCGTCCCGGCGGCGGCTTCGACGGGAAACAGGTCACGGACTATCGCCCGCGCCAGCACCGACGCCGCCGCACCTCCCAGGGCCTGGAAGGCCCGCCAGAACAGGAGCTGATCCACGGACTGGCTCAGGAAGCAGCCCAGAGTCGCCAGCACATACAGCCCGATGCCGAAGAGCAGCGGCCGGCGACGCCCCAGGCGATCGGACAAGGGGCCGTAAAGCAGCATGCCGACGCTGAAGCCGATCAGGAAAAAGCTGATGGTTCTCTGGACCCGGGCCTCGCTGTCTGCCAGGGCCTCGGCGATCACCGGCAGGCTGGGCAGGTACATGTCGATCGACAGCGGGCCGAAGGCCACGAGCCCGGCCAGCAGCACGATGAGAAAGCGCGGGGGAGAAGCTTGATATCTCGAGGTGGTCATGAGGGCCATCGGCTCCTTGCGGGTCGGGAAAGACGGGGCTCGGCACCCGTGGCCGGCCCCCGTGACGTCGGCGCAGGCACTCGCTCAATGCGTCGAGCTGCCTTGCCGGTAACGGGACGGCGTCACTCCGGCGTGGCGGGCAAAGAACCGGCTGAAATAGCCGGGATCGTTGAACCCTAACCGGTAGCCGATCTCGTTGACCGAGGCCGTGGTGAAGATCAGCAGCCGCCGCGCCTCCTGCATCAGGCGATCGTGGACCAGCCATTTGCTGGGCTTGCCGGCGGTACGCCGACAGATCTCGTTCAGCCGGCTCTCGGTGACGCCCAGGGCATCGGCATAGCGGGCCAGCACCCAGTGCTGCGCAAAGTGCTCTTCTATCAGCCTCTGGAAGCGCTGGAACACGGCGAGGTCCTCATGACGCACCGGCTGTGCGGGCAAGGCACTGCTCGCCAGCCGGAACAGGCCGATGAAGATCAGCCGGGTCAGCGTCTGCATGGCCAGGGCACGACCGGGCCGCGCCTCGTCGAACTCGCGGCGCAGCTCGTCGAACAGCATCTCCACGCGTGCCACCTCGGCGGCATGGCGCCCGCCGAGCCGGCCCGTGGCCACGCACAGCGGTGTCACCGCGTGCACGTCGCCAAGCTCGCCGCTCTCTTCTAGCAGGTCCCAGACCAGCTGCTGGCGAACGGTCAGCACATGGCCATCGCAGCCCTCCTCGATGACGAAGGCGTGGGTCACCGTCGGCGGGGTGAGGAAGAACATCGGCGCCTGCAGATGGAACTGCCGCTCGTCCAGATACCCCCGAACCATGCCACTCTTGACGTAGTGCACCTGGAAGAAGCGGTCGTGGCGATGCGCCGGCGAATTGTGGCCGAAAAACTCCGCCATGCGCCCCAGCGCATCGTAGTGCACCTCCGCATCGGCGTAGCGCTGGTCATAGACCTCACCGATATCGATGTTGGGTATCGACGAACCCGGCATGGCACTCCCTCCTTCGCGTCCGAAGCCGCCTGGCGCGAGGTGAAAAGCGCCGTTGACTTCATGAATATGTTAACCTATAACGTGAATATGTTAACGACTTAGTGATCGCCGCGTCTCCTGCTTTCGTCTAAGTCGCCGTCCCCAACTGTCAGGAGGAGCCAGGTCTTGCCGCATCTGAGAATCGAATACTCGCCCGGGCTGGCCGAACGCGCCGATATCGATGCCGTCTGCCGGGCCGCCTACACGGCGATGAAGGAGGCGGGCATCTTTCCGCTGGCCGGCATCCGCGTGCGCGCCTTCGCCGCCGACCACTGCATCGTCGCCGACGATCTGGCCGACAACGACTTCGCCGCCCTGACCCTGTCGGTGGGCGCCGGACGCGACAAGCCGGCCCTGCAGGCCGCCGGCGATCGCATCTTCACGGCCGTCCAGGCCGCCCTGGCGACGCCGCTGGCGACGCCTCACTTCGCCCTGTCGCTGGAGATCCGCGTCATCGACCCGGACCTGAGCTGGAAGGACACCCCGATTCACGCCCGACTCTCGAACCATCAATAAAGGAAGGAACACCATGAGTACGCTGAACGACAATCTGTCACGCGCCGAAGCCTACCTGACACGTTTCCGCGAAGAGGGCGTGTTGAACCACATCGACGGCGAGTCCGTGCCGTCCGCCTCCGGCAAGACCTTCGAGACGCTGTCTCCGGTCGACCTCAAGCCCCTCGCCACGGTCACCCGCGGCGATGCCGGCGACATCGACCGCGCCGTCGCGGCCGCCAACAAGGCCTTCAAGACCTGGAGCAAGATGCCAGGCAAGGAGCGTCGCGCCATCCTGATCCGGGTCGCCGAGGCGATCGAGGCGCGCGCCGAGGAGATCGCCTTCACCGAGTGCCTGGACACCGGCCAGGCCCTGCGCTTCATGGAGAAGGCCGCGATTCGCGGTGCCGCCAACTTCCGCTTCTTCGCCGACAAGGCGCCGGAGGCCGAGGACGGTCAGGCGCTGCGCAACGCCAACCAGATGAACGTGACCTCGCGTCGTCCGCTGGGTCCGGTGGGCGTCATCACGCCCTGGAACACCCCGTTCATGCTGTCGACCTGGAAGATCGCCCCGGCGCTGGCCTCCGGCTGCACCGTGGTCCACAAGCCCGCCGAGTTCTCGCCGATGACCGCCAAGCTGCTGGTCGAGATCGCCGAGGAAGCCGGCCTGCCCAAGGGCGTGCTCAACCTGGTCAACGGCTTCGGCGAGGACGCCGGCAAGGCGCTGACCGAGCATCCGGACATCAAGGCGATCGCCTTCGTCGGCGAGAGCCGCACCGGTCAGATGATCATGGCCCAGGCCGCGCCCACCCTGAAGCGCTTCCACTTCGAGCTGGGCGGCAAGAACCCGGTCATCGTGTTCGACGACGCCGACCTGGAGCGCGCCGTCGACGCCGCCAGCTTCATGATCTACTCGCTCAACGGCGAGCGCTGCACCTCTTCTTCCCGGCTGCTGGTTCAGGACTCGATCTACGAGGACTTCACCCGTCGCGTCGCCGAGGTGGCCAACAACATCAAGGTCGGCCACCCGCTCGACCCCGAGACCGTGGTCGGCCCGCTGATCCACCCCGAGCACGAGGAAAAGGTGCTGTCGTACTTCGCCAAGGCGCGTGAAGAAGGCGCCACCATCGCCGCCGGCGGCGAGAAGGTCGGCGAGGAAGGCTGCTTCGTGCGCCCGACCCTGTTCACCGACGCCACCAACGACATGACCGTCGCCCAGGAAGAGATCTTCGGGCCGGTGCTGACCGCCATCCCGTTCAAGGACGAGGACGAGGCCCTGCGCCTGGCCAACGACACCCAGTACGGCCTGTCCGCCTACCTGTGGACCAACGACCTGAACCGGGCCATGCGCATGACCGACGAGCTGGAAGCCGGAATGATGTGGGTGAACTCGGAGAACGTCCGCCACCTGCCGGCCCCGTTCGGCGGCGTCAAGGCCTCCGGTATCGGCCGCGACGGCGGTGACTGGTCCTTCGACTTCTACATGGAAACCGTCAACGTCGCCTTCCCGCGCCAGGTCCACCAGGTGCCGAAGCTCGGCTGATGCCCCGCGAGCCCCGGGCAGACGCCCGGGGCACAGCGCCCCGATCCGACAGGCCGCTGCCCGAACGCAGCGATCTCGGCAATACTGACAGCGGCGACTCCGGCTTCGACGGATCGCCAGGAGAATGCTCATGACCCACTCCATCCCCGCCCGTCTCGCGGCCTTCCACGCCAACGGCGCCGACCGCTACGGCGTGGTCACCGATGACGGCATCATCGACCTGACGCCGGAATTCGGCCAGCGCTTCCCGGGCCTCAAGGACGTCATCGAGGCCGGCGCCCTGGACGAACTGCTCCACGCCGCCGAAGGCCGCGCCCCCTCCTATCGCGAGGAGGACGTGACCTTCCTGATCCCGATCGCCAATCCGGAGAAACTGCTCTGCGTCGGCGTCAACTTCCCCTCGCGCAACGAGGAATACAAGGACGGCCAGGCCGCGCCGAGCAAGCCGTCGCTGTTCATCCGTTTCCCGCGCAGCTTCGTCGGCCACAACGAGAACATCGTGCGCCCGCCCGAGAGCGAACAGCTCGACTATGAAGGCGAGGTGACCATCGTGATCGGCAAGGGCGGCCGCCGCATCGCCCGCGAGAAGGCCTACGAGCACATCGCCGCCCTGACGCTGTGCAACGAAGGCACGATTCGCGACTGGGTGCGTCATGCCAAGTTCAACGTCACCCAGGGCAAGAACTTCGATGCCACCGGCGCCATCGGTCCGTGGCTGGTGCCCTTCCGCTCGGCCGACCAGCTGGACGACATCGAACTGACCACCCGGGTCAACGGCGAAGTGCGCCAGCAGGACCGCACCTCGCGGATGATGTTCGACTTCCGCTACATCGTCAGCTACGTCTCCACATTCACCACCCTGGTGCCGGGTGACGTCATCGTCTGCGGCACGCCCACCGGCGCCGGCGCCCGTTTCGAGCCGCCGATCTGGCTGAAGCCCGGCGACGTGGTCGAGGTCGAGGCCGAAGGCATCGGCAAGCTGGTCAACGGCGTGGAGGACGAATGATGACCCTGACGCCCGATCAGGTCGCCTCGGCCGCCGAGGCGCTGCTCGCCGCCGAGGCGACGCGCGAACAGATCGGCCTGCTGTCGCTCGCCCACCCGGGCATGACCCTGGATGACGCCTATGCCATCCAGGCCGCCCAGATGGACCAGAAGCTCGCCCAGGGGCGGGAGATCATCGGTTGGAAGATCGGCCTGACCTCCAAGGTGATGCAGGATGCGCTCGGCATCGACACCCCCGACAGCGGGGTGCTCTACGACGACATGCGTTTCGACGACGGCGCCACCATCCCCGAGACGCGCTTCATCCAGCCGCGCATCGAGGCCGAGATCGCCTTCGTCATGAAGGCGCCGCTGGAAGGCGAGGTCACCCGCGAGGACGTGCTCGCCGCCACCGACTACGTGGCGCCGGCGATCGAGATCCTCGATACCCGGGTCCTGCGCAAGGATCCCGACACCGGCCGGCCCCGCGCCATCTTCGACACGGTATCGGACAACGCCGCCAACGCCGGCATCGTCATGGGCCAGGAGCGCCACGCCCCCGATGCCTTCGACCTGCGCTGGGTCGGCACCATCGTCAAGCAGAACGAGGCGGTGGCGGCGACCGGCCTGGGCGCCGGCGTGCTGGACGACCCGGTCACCGGTCTGATCTGGCTGGCCCGGCGCATGGCCACCTATGGCCAGCGGATCGAGGCCGGCCAGGTGGTGCTGTCGGGCTCCTTCATCGGCCCCATCGAGTGCCCCCCGGGCACGGACATTCATGCCGACTACGGCCCCTTCGGATCGGTGCGCCTGCACTTCGCGTGACCGCGGCCGCTCAAGCCACAACCTTGGAGACACACCATGGGTGAAGTCGTTCTGGCAGCAAAAATCACACACGTGCCGTCGATGTATCTCTCGGAGCTGCCCGGGAAGCACCAGGGCTGCCGTCAGGCCGCCATCGACGGGCACAAGGAGATCGGCCGCCGCGCCCGCGAGCTGGGGGCGGATACCGCCGTCGTGTTCGACGTCCACTGGCTGGTCAACAGCGGATTCCATGTCAACGCCGGCGAAAGCTTCGAGGGCATCTACACCAGCAACGAGCTGCCGCATTTCATCAAGGACATGGAATACCAGTATCCGGGCTGCCCGGCACTGGGCGAGGCGATCGCCGCCGAGGCCAACGCCGCCGACGTGCGCACCCTGTCGCACAACATCCCCAGCCTCGAGCTGGAGTACGGCACCCTGGTCCCGATGCGCTACATGCACATGGACGTGCCCGAGGACCAGCGCTTCAAGGTGGTCTCCGTGGCGGCCTGGAACGCCTGGCACCGCCTGGAAGACAGCTTCACCTTCGGCGCCGCGGTGCGCCGCGCCATCGAGAAGAGCGACCGCAAGGTGCTGGTGCTGGCCTCCGGCTCGCTGTCGCATCGCTTCTCCGACGATCGCGATGCCAGCGATAACCTCCACAACTGGACGCGCGAGTTCGACCGCCAGGTCGACATGCATGTCGTCGAGCTGTGGAAGCAGGGGCGCTTCAAGGAGTTCTGCGCCATGCTGCCGGAATACGCCCAGCACTGTTACGGCGAGGGCGGCATGCACGACACCGCCATGCTGCTCGGCCTGCTCGGCGGCGAGGACTACGACCAGCCGGTGGAAGTGCTCACCGAACCGTTCGGCAGCTCCGGTACCGGCCAGATCAACGCCATCTTCCCGCTGCCCCGGTAACCCTCTCACCCCTCGACACCGCGCCTGATGGTCTCTAGGCCCGTCAGGCGCCACCAGGAGTTCGTGATGCAGATTCCCGCCAATCGCTTCAAGCAGGCGATCGCCGAACAGCATCCCCAGATCGGCCTGTGGCTTGGCCTGGCCAACGGCTACTGCGCCGAGCTGGCCGCCAACGCCGGCTTCGACTGGCTGCTGCTCGACGGCGAGCACGCCCCCAACGACCTGAACAGCCTGCTCGCCCAGCTCCAGGCCGTGGCCGCCTACCCGGTCCAGCCCATCGTGCGCCCGCCGGTGGGCGACACCGCCCTGATCAAGCAGTACCTCGATCTCGGCGTCCAGACCCTGCTGGTGCCGATGGTCGACAGCGCCGACCAGGCCCGGGAGCTGGTGCGCGCCATGCGCTATCCGCCCGAGGGCGTGCGCGGCGTGGGCAGCGCCCTGGCCCGGGCCTCGCGCTGGAACAGCATCTCCGGCTACCTGGATCAGGCCGACGAACAGATGTGCCTGCTGGTGCAGATCGAGAGCCGCGAGGGGCTCGAGAACCTGGACGAGATCGCCGCCGTGGACGGCGTCGACGGCGTGTTCATCGGCCCGGCCGACCTGAGCGCCTCTCTCGGCCATCGCGGCAACCCGGGCCACCCGGACGTACAGGCCGCCATCGAGGACGGCATCGCCCGCATCCAGCGGGCCGGCAAGGCCGCCGGCATCCTCTCCGCCAACCGCGAGCTCGCGCAGCGCTACCTGGACCTGGGCTGCCTGTTCGTCGCCGTGGGTGTGGATACCAGCCTGCTCATGGGTGCGCTCAAGGAGCTCGCCGGCGCCTTCAAGGACACCGCGGCGCCCGACACCCCCTCTCGTGATAGCGTTTACTGAAGGAACCCCGACCGTGCAACTCAACGATTCCTCTCTGCTGCGTCACCAGGCCTACGTCGACGGCCGCTGGGTCGACGCCGAGAACGGCGAGCGCTTCGCGGTGACCAATCCCGCCGATGGCGCCACCATCACCGAGGTCGCCCGGCTGGGCGCCACCGAGACCCGCCAGGCCATCGAGGCGGCCAACGCCGCCCTGCCGGCCTGGCGCGACCAGACCGCCAAGGCGCGCGCGGCCGTGCTGCGTCGATGGTTCGACCTGGTCATGGAGCATCAGGAGGACCTCGCCCGCCTGCTCAGCTGGGAACAGGGCAAGCCCCTCACCGAGAGCCGCGGCGAGATCGCCTACGGTGCCAGCTTCATCGAGTGGTACGCCGAGGAGGCCAAGCGGGTCTACGGCGACGTGATCCCCCACGACAAGGCCGGCCGCCGGCTGGTGGTGATCAAGCAGCCCATCGGCGTGGTCGCGGCCATCACCCCGTGGAACTTCCCGGTCGCCATGATCACCCGCAAGGCGGGCCCGGCACTGGCCGCCGGCTGCACCATGGTGCTCAAGCCCGCCTCCGAGACCCCGCTGTCGGCACTGGCGCTGGCCGAACTGGGCGAGCGCGCCGGCCTGCCCGCCGGCGTGTTCAACGTGGTCACCGGCCGCGCCAGCGAGATCGGCGGCGAGCTGACCGGTAACACCACCGTGCGCAAGCTGTCGTTCACCGGCTCGACCGATATCGGCAAGCGGCTCATGGCCGAGTGCGCCGGCGACATCAAGAAGCTGAGCATGGAGCTCGGCGGCAACGCGCCCTTCGTCGTCTTCGACGACGCCGATCTCGACGCCGCCGTCGAGGGAGCGCTGGCCTCCAAGTTCCGCAACAGCGGCCAGACCTGCGTCTGCACCAACCGTCTCCTGGTCCAGGACGGCGTCTACGAGGCCTTCTGCGAGCGTCTGGTCTCGGCCGTGAAGCGCCTCAAGGTCGCCGGTGCCGAGGACGAGTCGGCCCAGCAGGGGCCGCTGATCAACGCCAAGGCGGTCGACAAGGTGCGTCAGCACATCGACGACGCCATGAACAAGGGCGCCCGCCTGCTGTGCGGTGGCGACTCGCACGCCCTGGGCGGCGGCTTCTTCGAGCCCACCGTGCTGGGCGAGGTCACCCCCGAGATGCTGGTCGCCGACGAGGAAACCTTCGGCCCGCTGGCGCCGGTCTTCCGCTTCTCCACCGAGGAAGAGGCCGTCCGCCTGGCCAACGACACCCCGTTCGGGCTGGCCTCCTACGTCTATACCCAGAACCTCGGCCGCGCCTGGCGCGTCGGCGAGGCCCTCGAATATGGTATGGTCGGCATCAACGAGGGCATCATCTCGACGGAAGTCGCGCCCTTCGGGGGGATCAAGGAGTCAGGCCTCGGCCGCGAGGGCTCCCACTACGGCATCGAGGACTATCTCGAAGTGAAGTACATGTGCCTGGGTATCCACTGACCCCCTTGGCTCATCGGAGCCGGCGCGATCGCCGGCTCCGCTCTCATCGCAAGGATTCCGCAACACCCATGCCCAGACCCGCTCCCTCGCTGACCCTCGCCCTGCTCCAGGCCCGGGAATCCGCCATGGGGTTCTTTCGCCCCCTGCTCAACCACTACGGCCTGACCGAGCAGCAGTGGCGCGTCATCCGCATGCTCAAGCAATCGCCGGAGAGCACCCTGGAGAGCCGTGAACTGGCCGATCTGGCCTGCATCCTGCGCCCGAGCCTGACCGGGGTGCTGGTACGCCTGGAAAGAAACGGCCTGGTCCGGCGCTGGAAGCCGGAAACCGACCAGCGCCGGCTGTGCGTCACGCTCACCGACCAGGGCGAAGCCCTGTTCGACGAGATGAGTGACGAGATGGTGCGTCAGTACAAGCGCATCCAGCAGGAGCTGGGCCCCGACAACTACAAGACGCTGATGCAGCTGCTGCGCAAGGTGCAGGACCTGCATCCCGAGGAATAGAGGCAGCGGCCAACCTGGCACGTGCAGCACGACAACACGCAGCGGAGCCGTCCAACGGACTCCGCCGCGCGCCAGAGGTGCTCGATCCACGAGCACCGGCAACGACGACAGCAGAGCCGACGAGGCGGCTCAGCGTCGCGATCCATGCTGGAGAGTCCCCGGTTCCCGCCAGCACAGACGGCGCATCAGAAATCCAGTGCATACTGGGCAATCAAACGAACATCCTCCAGCTCGCCCACCCCGCCAATGGTCACATCGGCATACCTCAGCTGAAACGACAGCCCTTTCGCCCATCCTTGCTGTACCTCATACATCGCTTCGAGGTTGAACTCCTTGTCCTCCAGCGTCTCCCCCGCGGAGGAGTAGTCACCTTCGGTGTAGCGCGTCATCAGGCTCAGGCCCGGAACCAGAGAAGGCGCATAATCCACTCGAAACTGCAACGACTCCTGCTGCGGGTTGTAAAAGTCGAGGATCTGCACGGAATTATTGGTCCAGAGAACCGACCTGTCATTCTCGAACCCATCCCAGCTAGGCTCGTAGAGATCATCCCCGACCCCCTGATAAGACACCGAGTAGGTCACATCCTCATGCGCATAGCTGACCGCCAGGCTGCTCAAATAGGTATCCAGCTGCCCATCAGGGCCGGTCGCGTCTGCCAGGTTCGACTGATCGCCGATTCCCTTGGCCATGTAGTGATGCAGATCGAATGACAGGCGGTCTTCTCCGAGAGGAATACCATAGGATGCATTGAAGTACGTCTGGCGCTTGGCATCCTTCAACTGACCATGCGCCAGGTGAACGCTCAGTGCATCATCGAAGCGATACTTCCCGCCCACAATGGCAACGCCATCATCATCCTCGGTATAGCTTTCAAAGCTATCATTCCCGGCCCTGGACACAGCGGTGCTGTAGATCCCGTACAGGCTGGCACTGCCGAGCTGAGCATCCATCTTGAAGGCTTCACGAGTGCTGGGCTCGGAGCGGCCGGCGGTATCGATCAACAAGGGCGATATCACGCGCATACGCCCCAGGCGAAATTCGAGATCGTCTACCGGCCTTATCTTGATATTGGCCTGCCCTATCTTGCTGAAACCGTTTCCGTCATCGTCCAGCAAAGGCAGTCCGGCCGTGTTCTTGTCGGCGTAGAGTTTTGAAACGGAATACACGGACGCATCAAAGCCGAGAAAGCCTCCATAATAAGCCGACGTATAATCGACTTTTGTCGTAAAACTCGCCTCCTCGCTATCTTCCGGACCAAAATGCCTGTCCACTTGCCCATAGTGGGTCCGGAAGGTCAATGCGAGATCGCCACTCTCGGAATATGCCGGCGAACCGGCAAGGCTTCCAAAGGCAAAAAGAACGGAACAACCAAAAGAACCAGGCCGTTTCATCAAAAAGCTCCGACAGGTTTATTGTAATTAAATGACGCATTCAATTGAAAATGCGCCCATCGCGAGCATCATGATGACAAAACACGAAGCCGGCAAACACCGATTGCACATTGTGAAAAACATCTTCTCACGCCCCTCATGCCGCCCCTCGAGAGCATCTTGCACATTGTGAAAAGTCCTGTTTTACAACGCCATCCCTGCTGCTATATTTTTCACTACCCCCTTCTCACGAGCCTGTTTGCACGTGACAAATCCAACAATATTGGTTCTGGCAGGAGTTGCTAAATGAGAAAGACAACACGTTCCAAACTTGCACTGACCACCTCTTTTGCCCTGTCCGCCACGATGATGTGCAGTCAGTCTTTCGCCGCTTCAACTGACCCTGACCACCCCAATATCCTGCTCGTGGTAGCCGATGACATGGGGTTTGCTGACCTTGGAAGTTATGGCAGTGAAATCGAGACACCCAATCTCGATTCTCTGGCCAGTTCCGGCATACGCATGACCAACTTTCACACCACACCGGCCTGCTCGCCGACCCGGGCCTCGCTGCTGACCGGCGTTGATCCGCACAAGGCAGGGCTTGGTAACATGGCCGAAGAGCTTGCCCCCAACCAGGAAGGCCAGCCCGGTTACGAAGGGCACCTGAACGACCGGGTCGCCGCTCTTCCAGCCCTGTTCAGGGATGCCGGCTACAACACCTATCTAACCGGCAAATGGCATCTGGGCAAGGAAGAGGGAAGCCGACCGACTGATCGTGGCTTCGATCACTCGTTTTCACTTCTGGTGGGCGGTGCCAGCCACTTCTCTGACATGAAGCCGTCTTATGCACCGTCTCCTGAAATCAAGGCACCCTATGCCGAAGACGGGGTGCTATTGGATGAGCTTCCCGACGACTTCGAATACTCGTCACAGTTCTACGCCGACAGAATGATCGAGTACATCGAAGCCGATAAAGACAGCAATGCGCCCTTCTTCGGCATGCTCAGTTATACGGCCCCCCACTGGCCACTTCAGGCACCGGAAGATGCCATGGAAAAATATCGTGGCCGATACGATGCCGGTTACGATCAAATATTCAACGAACGGCTGGAAGCACAGAAATCAATGGGGCTGATACCGGCCGATGCCGAAGGGGCCCCGCGTCCTCCCAAGGGACGCCCATGGGAAAGCCTGAGCAGCGAAGAGCAGAAAGTCGAATCTCGGGCAATGGAAATATACGCGGCCATGGTGGATGAACTTGACGCGCATACCGGGCGCGTTTTCGATTACCTGAAACAGAACGATCTATACGACAATACCATCGTCATTTTCATGTCTGACAATGGTGCCGAAGGGCACGACCTGGACGAGACCTGGCCGGCCGACCTGTTCCCGGAAATTCGCAGGGTGATCGACGAAACCAACGATTTCAGCTATGAGCAGATGGGTCGTGTCGGTTCCTACACCTTTTACGGCCCGAACTGGGCCTGGGCCGGCTCACCGGCATTCAACCTGCACAAGGGCTTTCCGACCGAAGGCGGCACCCGCTCCATCGCCATCCTCAAAACGCCCGGTCTGGAAGGCGGAGAAATCAACGACAGCCTCACCTCGGTCAAGGACATAGCACCGACACTGCTGGAGCTGGCGGGTATCGTGCATCCCGGCACCGAATACAAGGGCCGCGAGATCGCGCCGATCACCGGCACCTCGTTGCTGCCGGTGCTGTCGGGCAATGCCGAGGTCGAGGATCGCGTGCTGGGCGGCGAGCTCTTCGGCAAATATTATATTCGCCAGGGAGACTGGAAGCTGGTCATGATGCCCAAGCCGTATGGTGACGACGAGGTCCAGCTGTTCAATCTCGGCGAGGACCTGGGTGAACGGCATGACCTGAGCCAGGAACATCCGGAAAAGCTGGCCGAGATGCGCGCTCTGTGGGAGCAATATGCCGAGGAGAACGACGTCATCATCCCGAACTGGGTCAGCGGCTACTGATCCATCAGGCCGAGCCACACCATCTCCGCGTTCTTGACGCTGATACCACCCACCTCAGCCCTGGCCACCCTTGGCCAGGGCTGTTTTCTGTTCTTCCTGCCACCCGCAGCCTGATGGGATTCAGACACACTCGGGCATTTCAGGCGGCCTCATGATGTCATGGCCTGAACATTCTCAGTAAAGTTCATGCTGCAGTATCTCGTCAGCAACCTGATCGGCAACGGCTCTGAGTTTGGGTAGCAGCTCCTTTTCCAGATGTTCGGGGGCGACAAGGGCTTCAAACCAGATCAGGCTGATACAGGCCTGCACCTCTTCCATGACCATGACCGGAACGGCGGCGGCCCTTACCTGATAGGTCTTGCTGTCGTCAGGACCTCCCTGATACCGCTCGTCGCGAACGCCATAGCCTCTCTCGCGCGTTTCCTGCAGTATCCTCTGCACCCATGACTCATCGATTGCCAGCCTATCCTCGGGGCTTTCACTCTGGCGCAAACGCTTGAGAATAGCGGCCTGATCGGCAGGATGGCTCCAGGCCAGGTAAGCACGCCCCACGGCGGACTGCAGCATGTTGGGCCGATATCCCATGAACCCCTTGTTGATAAACAAGGGGGACTGACGCCGTGTGGTTTCGATGATCTCCATGCTCTTGCCATTGTAGATCGCCAGATCCGAAGGCCATATCACCTCCTTTTGAAAGGCGTCCAGGATGGGGGAAGTCAAGTACGCCAGCTCATTCTGGGGTTGGACATGCCCCCCTAGCTCATGTATCTGATAGGTGAGGCGATATCGTTGATCTCCTAATCCACGATATACCCATCCCTCCTCCATCAGCGTCACCAGAATACGTAAAATGGTCGCGCGATCCAGCTGCGTCATGCAGTGCAACTGATTGAGACTCAGTGCACCGCCATGCTGGTTGAAAGCTTCGATGACCCTGATGGCCCGAGATATGGAACGAATTTTTTTTGGCATTGAAAAAGCGCTCTAAAGTATGGCGACAGCGGGATGCAACCTGGGGAGGCCGCCGCCATCCTGATGTCACTGGCGCAACAGCATCCAATCGCCATCCATGACACCCAGCATGTTCATCGCCATTTATAACCAATAAGCCAGCCAACAATGACTGGCCGTGCCCCCATTCCCTGACGGCGGTTTTATCGCATCGGCTCTCGAAAAATCCCTTCACCCCATAATGATAATGGTCATCAAGATATGGCATTGAACGCTGCTGCCATCATGCTTGACCCAGAGTGCCTCCGGCCGTGGGAGCCACCTGCCCGGCATCGCGCCTGCTGTCTGGCAGACAGGGACATGCGCCTGGCAGTCAAGTACAAGCCCGTGGCGCTGGCCAGTGCTAGCGTTGACTCGGACATGACCGACCCACGGCTCCGAGCCGTCGTTCTCTGCAAGAGGCATCCACCATGACCGACTTCCCGATCGCACCGCTCCCCGAGGTCGATGCTTTCCTCTCCCGGGCCACCGGCTCCTTCATCGACGGAGATTACCTGACCGAGGGCGAGCGCCAGGCTCAACCGGTCAACCCCGCCACCGGTGAGCCGCTGGCCAGCCTGGCCCTGGCGTCGACCGCCGACGTCGACCGTGCCGTGGCGGTCGCCAAGGCCCGCTTCGACGACAAGACCTGGCGCGGCAAGAAGCCGGCCGAGCGGGAGCGCATCCTGCTGCGCTTCGCCGATCTGGTCGAGCAGCACACCGAGGAGCTGGCACAGCTCGAGACCCTCAACCAGGGCAAGTCGATCAATCTGACCCGCGCGGTCGACGTCGGCTTCTCGGTGGATTTCATCCGCTACATGGCCGGCTGGGCCACCAAGCTCGAAGGCAAGACCACCGACGTCTCCATCGGCATGCCGGAAGGCGCCGAGTTCCACGCCTACACCCTGCGCCAGCCGGTCGGCGTGGTCGCCGGCATCGTGCCCTGGAACTTCCCGCTGATGATCGCGCTGTGGAAGATCATCCCGGCGCTGGCGGCGGGCTGCACGATCGTCGTCAAGCCGTCCACGGAAACGCCGCTGAGCGCCCTGCGCCTGGCCGAACTGGCGCTGGAAGCCGGCATTCCCAGCGGGGTCGTCAACGTCGTCGTGGGTGGCGGCTCGACCGCCGGTCAGCGCCTGGCGGAGCACCCCGACGTGCGCAAGGTGACCTTCACCGGCAGCACCGATATCGGCAAACGCATCGGTCACGCCGCCGTCGACCACATGGCCCACTTCTCGCTCGAACTGGGCGGCAAGAACCCCATGCTGGTGCTCGAGGACGCCGATCTGGACAAGGCGGTGGAAGGGGCCCTGATGGCCGGGCTGCTCAACCAGGGCCAGGTATGCGCCGCAGCCTCGCGCTTCTACGTGCATCGCCGCCAGTACGAGGCCTTCTGCGAACGCCTGCACCAGGCGATCAGCGGCATGTCGCTGGGGCCGGGCCTGGATCCCACGGCACAGCTCAACCCGGTGGTCTCCCAGCGCCACCAGCAGAGCATCCTGAGCTATCTCGAGATCGCCGAGCGCGAGGGCGCCCGCGTGCTGCGCGGCGCCGAAGCGCCGGATGACACCGGCTACTACGTCTCGCCCGTGGTGCTGGCCGACGTCACCCAGCAGATGACCCTGGCCCGCGAGGAGGTCTTCGGCCCGGTGCTGTCGGTGATCCCCTTCGACGACGTCGACGAGGCGCTGGCCATGGTCAACGACAGCGACCTCGGCCTGGCCGCCAGCCTGTGGACCAACGACCTGTCGCAGGCCATGCGCCTGACCCCGGAGATCGAGGCCGGCACGGTATGGGTCAACACCCACGTCACCCTGGACCCGAACATGCCCTTCGGCGGCGTCAAGCAGTCCGGCATCGGCCGCGAGTTCGGCCGCGAGGCGGTCGAATCCTTCACCGAACTCAAGTCGGTGTGTATCGCCTACTGATCATCGATTGGACGTGACTCGGCTTCGCGTCACCTTGCGCCCGATGTGCCCTGTGGCATCGGGCGCTTTTTGTCGCCGGCCGGCATCGAGGCATCCTCCCGGGCACGCCGAGCGATCCGCGCGTCAATGCAGGCTATGGTGACGGCGATAGTCCCGCGGCGACATGCCGTGAGACTTCTTGAAGGCGCGGCTGAAGTGGGCCGAATCGGTGAAGCCCCAGTGGTAGGCGATCTCGGTGATCGAGTGCCGCGCTCGGCTCGGGTCCGACAGCGCCTCGGCACAGCGCGCCAGGCGCTGCCGCTGGACGTAGCGGCAGACGCTGTCGCCGTGGTGCTCGAACAGCCGATACAGCCGACGGACGGAGATGTGCAGCTGCTCGGCCAGGAAGGACGGCGTGAGACGCTCGTCCTGCAGGCGCTGCTCGATCAGCTGCTGGGCACAGCGATAGAGCTCCTCCCCCTCCGCCGGCGCCTCGGTGACCGCGTCGGCGTCGTCCCGGCAGGTCGGCGCCAGCAGGGACAGCAGCGAATCACGCAGGCCGATGCCATCTTCTTCGGTCAACGGCTCGCTCAGCTGCCGGGATACCACGCGATTGACGATCAGCTGCAGAATCTGACCGCTGGCATTGCCGGTGTTGAGCTTGCCGAACGGCACCCGGCGATCGGCGAAACGCTCGATGACGGCATCGCGAGGCAGGTGGAAGGAGCTGTGCTCGATGAAGCCCTGGGGCAGGATCTCGCAGTCACGCGCCGAGTCCAGCAGGGCCATCTCGCCCGGCAGCATGTCGATGGTGCGCCCCTGCTGGATGAGCCGGGCACGCCCCTGACGCTGCACGATCAGGAAGCAGTGGCGGTCCTCCTCACGGTCGCTGCACGGCCGCTCGCGAACGATGCGCTGCGCGTTGGTGGTGATCTCGGCAACCTCGAGGCTGCCGGCGAGCCGTGTGCCGACCGAGCCGTGGAAGGGCATGTCATCGGGCAGAGGGCGTGACTCGAACTGGCCGCAGGTACGTTGCAGCTCGGCGAGCCAGGCGGAAAACGAATCTTGCTGGGGATGGGCAGAGATCACAGGACCTCCTGTCAGGTGGCCGCGTCGGTATCATTTTTTTATTAACATGTTATTAAAACATAGCGCCACCGGACTCGAGGGTCAATCGCCCCTTTCGTCGAGCCCCGGGGCACACCGGCCCCGGCGGAGAGACAGCAGAACAGGCACGGCCGGCGCTCGCCCTACAGCATCCGCTTGAGGGTGTCGTCACGCCGGCCGAAATGGTGGAACAGGGCGATGCCGACATGCCCGAGGATCAGCACGGACAGCATCCAGGCCAGCGGCGAATGGAGGCTGCCGAGGCCGGCCGCCCAGGCGATCTCTTCACCCTCCGGCACGATCTCCCAGCCGAAGGCGCTCAGCCCGTAGCCACCGCCCAGCATGATCAGCACGCCGGACAGCGGCATCAGCAGCATGCCCGCGAAGAGCAGGCCATGCCCGGCCTTCACCAGCCGGGCGGTAGCCGGATGCTGGCGCGGGCGATGGCGGCGCTGGCCGATGACCCAGAAAAGACGCAGCACGATCAGGCCGAGCAGCAGGGTCCCGATGGAGACGTGCCAGGGCACCAGCGTCTGGCCGATCCAGTGCTCTCCCTCGGCGATGCGGTCGCCGAACTTGAGCAGCTGCCAGGCGATCAGCGCCGTCATCGACCAGTGAAACGTCTTGCTGACGCTGCCATAGCGTTGCTTGGAATCGTGAATCATGGGTACCTCTAAGGGTCGGTTGGGTCATCGTGGCCGCCGATGCCATCGGGCGGCCCTGGAGAAGGCCCTTATCGATCCTAGGTCGGGGCCAGATTGGCCGGGCTGAGGATGCGCCCCTGCGGGCGCGCCAGGCCGTCGATCATGGCCATTTCCTCGTCCGACAGGGCGAAATCGAAGATGGCGGCATTCTCCGCGACCCGCTCGGGGCGGGTGGTGCGGGTCAGGGGCACGTCCCCCTTCTGATGCACCCAGCGCAGGACCACCTGGGCCGCGTTCTTGCCGTGGGCCGCGCCGATGCGGGCCAGCAGCGGGTCGCGGGGCACCGCGCCCATGGCCATCACGAAGAAACCGGTCAGCGGCACGCCGAGCGCGTGCGCCCGCTGGCGCAGCGTCGACTGATCCAGATAGGGATGGATCTCGACCTGGTTGGTCGCGATCGGCGCCTCGCTGACCTCGACCGCGCGCGCGAGCTGGGTCGCATTGTAGTTGCTGACGCCGATATGACGCGTCCAGCCCCGTGCACGCGCCTCGTTCAGCAGCTCGATCTGGCGTTCGATGGGCATGCCGTGGCCGGGCCAGTGCACCAGCAGAAGGTCGACGTGATCCAGCGCCAGCCGGTCGAGGCTTTGCTCGACCGAGGCCAGGAAGTGCGTCTCCGAAAAATAGCGGTTCATCACCTTGGTGGTGACGAAGACCGCGTCACGCGCCATGCCGATGTCGCTCAGGGCACGGCCCAGTGCCGCCTCGTTGCCGTACAGCTGGGCCGTGTCGAAGGCGCGAAAGCCCGCCTGCCAGGCGGCGGGGATCAGCCGGGCGACCTGCCGGTCGTCCAGCTCGTCGAGGCCGAAGCCGATCGGGGGAAGCAGGGAATCCATCAGCACCTCAGTGTCGGAAGGTCAGGTCGGAGCCGTCGAAGAAGCGGTCGTAGCGGTAGATCGCCGGATCGACCGTGGGCGTTTCGCCGGCGATGATCTGGGCCATCATCTCGCCCGCCGCGGGGCCGACGGTCAGGCCGTTGCCCGAGAAGCCGCTGATCAGCGACAGGCCCGGCAGGCGGTCGACGGCGGAGATGATCGGCGTCGAATCCGGCGTGGCATCGATGACGCCACCCCAGGACTCGATGGGCGCGGACGCCCGGAAATCCGGGAAGGCCTCGCGCAGGGCCTCGAAGCGGCGATCCAGCTCGTCCTGGTACGGCTTGGCCGAGAGGAAGCGGTTGCGCTCGAAGGGCGTGACCTCGTCGCTCGACCAGTGGGTCGGCATCCGCAGCGACTCGAAGAAGTCCTGCCCGAAGCGCATGGTGACCAGGCCCGACGCATGACGCAGCGTGGGCAGGAAGTTCAGCAGCTCGGCGAAGCTGGCCCGCGTCACCGGCGCCACGTTGCGCAGCGCGCCCACCACGTAATTGCCATCGATCTGGCGCCGCCAGGTGAAATCGGGCGCATAGCCCGCACCGTCGGGGCCCTGCGCCCTGGTGACGCGCATCAGCGGCGAGGCGATGCCCAGCTGGGGGAAGGGCATGCCCAGGTTGCCCAGGAACAGCCGGCTCCAGGCGCCGCCGGCCACGACCACGTTCGAGGTCCGCACCACGCCCTGCTCGGTGACCACATGACGGATCGCGCCGCCCTCGGTCTCGACGCTGCGCACGGCGCAGCGCTGGATGACGGGTACGCCCTTCGCCTGCAAGGCACGGGCGATCCGCGGCGCCGCGATGGTCGGCTCCGCGATGCCGTCCGAGGGCGAATAGAGCGCGGCCTGGTAGGCCTTGCCCGCGCCGGGGGTCAGCCGCTCGAGCTCTGCGCCGGACACGAGCCGCACGTCCATGTCGGGGGCCCGCTCCTTCGCCTCGGCCAGCCAGGCCCGCTGGCCCTCCACCGCTTCCTCGCTCTCGAGGAGCGACAGGTTGCCGGTGCGGCGGTAACCGATGTCGCGCTCGTTGGCCCGGGCGAAGTCGGCCCACAGCGTCTTCGAACGATTCGCCAGTTCCAGCTTGTCCGGGTGCCAGCCCGCGCTGTAGATCCAGCCGAAGGCGCGGGAGGATTGCTCGCCCGCGACCACGCCCTTCTCCAGGACCACGACGGACAGCCCCCGATCCCGCAGCGCGTGGGCGGTGGAGAGCCCCGCGATGCCGGCGCCGACCACCACGACATCCGCCTGGACGGGCAGCGACCCGGAGGCGCCGACCGTCTCGGCGCGGGGCAGGTCGGCGCCGCGACGCCAGCCGCCATCGGCGGTCAGAAAGGCGCCGGTACCGGCGCCCAGGCCGAAGGTGGCCAGCCCCGCCCCGGCACCCAGCAGGAAAGATCGTCTGGTGACCATGTTGCATACTCCTTCATGTGCGGTGCCCGAGGGCCCGCTGCGGCTATGGATGGGATGGGGCGAGAGGGGCGTGACGCCGGCATGCCGGAGGGCTCGCGCTCGCTCGGCGAAGGCGGGACGTCATTGCCGCCGGAGGGATCGGCGCCGAGCGCCGCCATGGCCGACCGCCTGTCGGCGTGACGGCGCGGGAAAGGCCACCAAGACCCGCCCCGCCCAGCATGGGACTGGGCCAGGCGCGCAGCATGCATTAGTTTCTGCACACACATAAGACGCCGGGAGTGGAACCCATGGTTAACGATCTGACAACTCTTGGCGGGGCCCTCGAGGATATCCGCGCCTTCTGTGCCGTCGCCGAGTTCGGCACCATCTCGGCCGCGGCGAGGCAGGTCGGTGAAAGCAAGGGCAGCATCAGTCGCCGGCTGTCGCGCCTGGAGCAGCGCCTCGGGGTTGCCCTGCTGGCGCGTGCACCGCGGGCGGTCTCGCCGACGGAGGAAGGCCTGGCCTTCTATGCCAAGGCACAGGAGGCCCTGGCCTGGCTGGACGATGCGGCGGAAGGCGCACGCCAGTCCCAGGACGTGCCCCAGGGCCATCTGCGGGTGACGTCACCGGTGGATATCGGCCTCGAGCTCATGCCGGAGATCATCGCGGCGTTCCGCCGCCGGCACCCGCAGATCACCGTCGAGCTGCTGATCACCGATACGCCCCTGGATCTCGCGGCGCATCGCATCGACCTCGCGCTGAGGGCACAGGACGGGAACCTGCCGGACATGGTCTATCGGGCCTCGTCGGTCGCGCCGTTCCGCATGGGGCTCTATGCCGCGCCGGAGTACCTGGCGGCGCATGGCCATCCCGTCGACGCCCCCGATGCGCTGGCCGAACACCACCTGATCGTCTCGCACGAGTTCACGGGCGCCACGCAGCTGACGCTCACGGATCGCCGCGGGCGGTCACGCGAGCTGAGGATCCGCCCGGTCATCCGCACCGGCGACTACGCCAGCGTGCTGCGGCTGGCGCTGGCGGGGGCCGGCATCGGCCCGCTGCCCGACCTGGTGGCCGCCGCACACGCCGCCAAGGGGACCCTCGTCCCGGTGCTGGCGGACTGGAGCCTGTCGGAGGGGCGACTCTATGCGATCAGCCTCGGCGGCCAGAATGCTCCCGCGCGGGTGCGGGTCTTTCGCGAGTTCGTGCGCCAGTCACTGAGCGCCGGCGGCGGCCTCGACTGAGGCCACCGCCGGCGTCAGGCCGGCTCGCGCTCGGCCCGGTAGCGAGCGCGAGCGGCGACGATGGTGCGGTGATGGGCCTCGGCCCAGTCCACCAGCTGCTGCATCGGCTCGAGGAAGGAGCGCCCCAGGGGCGTCAGTGCGTACTCCACGCGCGGCGGCACCTCGGCGTAGAGCGTGCGGGTGATGAAGCCATCCTGCTCCAGCTGCTTGAGCGTACGCGAGAGCATCTGCCTCGAGATATCGCCGATCTCGCGCCGCAGGGCGTTGAAGCGCAGGGTACCGGGGGCCAGGGCCTCCAGGATCAGCAGGCTCCATTGATCGCCGATGCGGTCGAGCACGTCGCGAATCGGGCAGGGCTGTTCGAGCACGACCGCATCGTCGTCGGACGGCGTTGTCATGATATCTCCCTCAACGAGTGGTTCAGTGGCAGGATAACGGCCCAACAGTCATCTCGATGTGACCATGTCAGGAGAAGATGACGTCTTGCGCCGGCCCCGGGGCTGGCCTAAGTTTAGCCCACGGTCCACCTTTTAGACCAACAGCCGGCGAGCCGTCGGCCGTGCCTCCCTCCCCACCACATCACATCACGAGGAACTGCCATGTCGATCCTGAAATCCCTGAGTGCGGCCGGTGCCGCGCTGCTGCTGACCGCACCGGCCGCCGTCATGGCGCAGCCCGAGCGCGATGTCGAGGCCGAGGAAGCCAACCGGGCGCTGGTCACCGAGTTCTACAACCAGTTCTTCAACGAGCACGAGACCGTCGAGAGCGCCAGCGTGATCGCGGAGGACTACATCCAGCACAACCCGGGCGTGCCCGACGGCAAGGCGCCCTTCGTGGACTACTTCGCGGGCTACTTCCAGGACAACCCGGACTACCAGAGCGAGATCGTGCGCAGCGCGGCCGATGGCGATCTGGTCTGGCTCCACGTCCACTCGACCAACGGCGAGGAAGACCTCGGCGAGGCCGTGGTCGATATCTTCCGCGTCGAGGACGGCATGATCGTCGAGCACTGGGACGTGATCCAGCCGGTGCCCGAGGAGTCGGCCAACGAGAACACCATGTTCTGAAACGCATGACGCCCGCCGGCCCGGCCACGATCGCATCGCGCGTGGCCGGGCCGGCCGAGAGGCGCCGCAGGGCGCCGATCGAGGAATGGCCCGGGCGGCCATTTTTTGACGACCTCAAAAGCTACCTACCGGTCGGTAGCTTTTTGGGTTAGGATGCCGCCCCCCGACGCCACGCCCCCTCGGGCGAACGTCATCAAGGCCTGGATTCACTGGAGCAACGAGATGTCATCCGCCACGACGCCCGCGCTGCGCCGGGTACTCAATGCCGCCGTCGCGCAGTTCGCCCAGCATGGCTATGAAGGGGCCTCGCTGTCCCACATCGCGGCCGATGCCGGGATTCGCAAGGCATCGCTGTATTCGCATGTCAAAAACAAGGATGCGCTGTTTCGCGCGGTCTTCGAGGATGCCCTGCAGATCGAGACGCGCTTCGCCCGCGAATGCTTCGCGCAGCCCGACCCCTCGCTACCGGGGCAGCGCTACTGCGAGGCCCTGCGGGCGCGCTACGCCGACTCCGAACACCTCCGCTTCCTGCTGCGGGCGTCCTACATCCCCTCCGAGGCGCTCTTCCACGAGTTCCAGCAGGGCTACGAGGGCTACATGCAGCAGCTGCTGGCCGGCTTCACGGCAGCGCTGCGTCGCCATGTTCGCGGAGCGCTCTCCGACCGGGACGCCGAGGTCATGGGCCATGCCTTCATGGGCATGGTCGACAGCCTCCACGTGGCCCTGATCTATATCGGCCAGGAGCGCTTCGAAGCGCGCCTGCATGCCCTGGAACGCCTGATGCGCGACAGCATCGACCGCCTGAACGAAGGAGAACGACATGACTGACGCGACGACCCGCCAAGGCACCGTGGGCATGGCCCTGGTGGTGCTGCTCGCCCTGCTGACGGCCCTCGATGCCATGGCCATCGACATGTACCTGCCCGGCATGCCGATGATCGGCCAGGACTTCGGGGTCTCGGCCGGCAGCGTCCAGCAGACGCTGTCCGTGTTCCTCGCCGGACTGGCGCTGGGCCAGTGCCTGTACGGCCCGCTGCTGGAACGCTTCGGACGCCGGATGCCGCTCCTGGTGGGGCTGGTGGTCTTCGTGGCGGGCTCGGTGGGGGCGGCGCTGGCGCCAACCCTCGAGTGGCTGCTGGTCGCCCGTTTCGCCCAGGCCATCGGCGCGGCCGCCGGCCTGGTGGCACCGCGCGCGATCGTGGCCGACCTCTGCGACGTGAAGAGTTCCGCCAGGATCTTCTCGCTGCTGATGCAGGTGATGATGGTCGCACCGGTGCTGGCGCCGATGATGGGCGGCTTCATGCTCGAGCACGGCGGCTGGCGCGGCATCTTCTGGGTGCTGGCGGCGTGCGGCGGCATCGGCCTGCTGTGGAGCCTTGCGGCCATTCCCGAGTCGCTGGCCCCCGAGCGACGCACGCCGCTGAACCCCGGCAGCGTGATGCGCGGCTACCTCGCCCAGTCGCGCCGCCGGGTCTTCATGGCCTATACGCTGGCCGGCGGCTTCGTGCTGGGCTCACTGTTCACCTACATCAGCGCTTCCGCCTTCGTGTTCACCGAGCACTTCGGCATGACGCCGACCCGTTTCAGCTACCTGTTCGCCGCCAACTCGGTGGGCCTGATCCTCGGCGGCACCCTGGCCAACAAGCTGGCCGCCGGCGGCATGACGCCCGCACGCGTCACCTTCATCGGGCTCGGCCTGCATGCCCTGGCCGGTGCGCTGCTGTTCCTGGCCGTGATGACGGACATGGACACCCTCGCGGTCTATGGCACCCTGCTGGGCGTGGCGATCGGCGCACTCGGCCTGGTGTTCGGCAACCTGACGGCGCTGACCATGAATGCCGGCGGTGCCAGGGCCGGCGTGGCATCGGCCCTGATGGGCACCCTGCATTACCTGGTCGCCGCCGCGGTGGGCTACCTGGCCAGCCTGGTCGTGCAGGGGCCCCACGTCATGCCCCTGGTGCTGGCCCTGTGCGGCCTGGCGGCCATCGCGCTCTGCCGGCTCGCCGGCAACCTCGCCGCACCCGAGCCCGAGGGCGACCTTCGCGCCGCCGCTCCCGGCAGCGCCGAGTGATATCGGCCGGCGCCCGCCCCTCCCGGGGGTGCGCCGGCGATTATCGTCATGCCATCGCCGGCAACGCCATCACGACCCTCAGCCCGCCGCCGGTGCGATTCTCGAGCCTCAGCCGGCCGCGGTGCGCCATCACGATGCTCCGCGCGATGCTGAGCCCCAGGCCGTAGCCGAGAGCGCCGCCCGCCTCGGCGTCGCCGCGCACACGGGGCTGCATGATGTCGGCGAGCCGCTGCACCTCGATGCCGGGGCCGTCGTCCTCGATCGTCAGCTCGACCCAGCGCCCGGCCAGGCGCAGCGTGAGCCTGGCGCTGCCCGCATAGCGCAGCGCATTCTCGATCAGGTTGTGCAGCACCCGCCGAATGCTCGCGGCCTGACCCGGGACGAACGCCTCGGCGGCCCCGTCCCAGCGAATATCGCTGCCCGTCTCGACGAAGTCGTCCACCACCTCCTGCACCAGCCCGGCCAGGTCGAAGGCGGACGACTCCTCCGGCCCCGCGCCGTCGCCGACCGAATCCAGCAGCGCCGCGATCAGCGTCTCCATCTGAACGATGTTGCCGACCAGTTTTTCCCTGAGCGCATCCTCCCCGATGCCCTCCACCCGAAGCCGCATGCGGGTCAGCGGGGTGCGCAGGTCGTGGGAGACGGCGGCCAGCAGCTCGGTGCGCTCCCGGATCAGGTCGATCAGCCGTTGCTGCATGGCATTGAACGCCTCGGCGGCCTGGCGCATTTCTCTCGGCCCCTCGACCGGCAGAGGCGGCCGCTCGATATCCTGCCCCAGCGCCGAGGCGGCTCGTATCAGCCGACGCAGCGGCCGGGTGCTCACGCGTACCACGACCAGCGCCACCGCGATCAGCGCCAGGGCACGCAGCAGATAGACGCGCAACGCATAGTCGCCCAGCACGATCCAGGCGGGCCGGGCGTTCCACCCCTGCGCCTGGTCCGCCCGGATGCGCAGCCACCGCCCCGGGGCGAGACGCAGCTGGAAGTCGAAGTGTCCGACCACCGGCGAGAGCCCGGTCAGGCCGGCCCAGGTGCTGGCGTCGCCGCGGTCATTGCGAATATCCACGTCGAGCAGCGACAGCGGCAAGGCCTCTCCCGTCTCACGGCGCAGTGCGTCCTGCATCAGGCGGGCGACGTTCGCACGGGCATCGTCCTGGCGAGGCGGTGAGGGAAGCGGCGCCGCACGGAGCTGGGGGTGGAAGACCTCGGTGGCCAGGTCGTCGATCGCCCTGCCGTCGGCGAGCCGGTTCACGACGGCCGCGGTACGAAAGATCACCAGGCGGGCGGGTTCCTCGAGCACTTGGCTGTAGCGCACGTCATACCAGAGGCTGCCGAACAGCAGCTGGGCCGACAGGCCCCCGACCACCACGATCACGCACAGCTGGCCGAAGAGCGAGTCGGGCCACCGCCGGCGCCAGGCGTTAGCGGCCCCCATCAGCCGGCATCGGCGGAGAGTTCGAGCAGATAGCCCTCGTTGCGCACAGTGCGAATGAAGCGGGGGCGGCGGGCCTCATCCTCCAGCAGGCGGCGCAGGCGGCTGATGCAGACATCGATGGCGCGGTCACCGGGAAGATGGTCGCGCCCGAAGGCCTGCCGGCTCAGCGTGTTGCGGCTGACGATCCGGTCGGGAGATGCGCTCAGGGCCTGCAGCACCATGAAATCGGAGCGCGGCAGCTCGAAGGATCGCCCCTCGGGCGATTGCAGCCGCCGGGTCCGGAGGTTCAGGCGCCAGCCGGCGAAACGCCGTTCGACGTCGTCGGGAACCGAGGGTGACGCGGGGGGCCGGGCGTCCTGGCGCGGCGCGCTGCGACGCAGGACGGCACGCACCCGGGCCAGCAGCTCGCGAGGGTCGAAGGGCTTGGCCAGGTAGTCGTCCGCGCCGATCTCGAGGCCGATGATGCGCTCCGAGCAGGCGCCTCGTGCGCTGATCATGATCACCGGCAGCGCACGCCGATCGCGCAGCGTGCGGCACAGGCTCAAGCCGTCTTCTCCCGGCAGCATGAGATCCAGGATCACCAGGTCCACGCCCTCGTCCAGACGAGACCACATCTCGCGGCCATTGGCCGCTCCCCGGGTGCGGTATCCCATGCCGGCCAGGTAGTCGCAGATCAGCTCACGGATCTCGTCGTCGTCGTCCACCACCAGCGCGAGGGCGCTTTCATCGTGCGCTCCGGCCCGGGAGGCCGAGGCCGGAGCGTCGTCAATACCATCCATTACATATGCCCCACAGAGCCAAAGGTTCTCCGCCTGAGGCGTCAATATAATCGTCGGTTCTCATTCAGTAAAACGCTAATCATTATTATTTCGAACAGGATCGTTCATGAAACATCGCGCCTCGCAGGCCACCGGAAACGCCGCCAGGACACCAGCAAAGCCGCTCACCGGTGCCCTTGCCGCCACCTTCGGCGGCTGCATGCTCAGCACGGCGGTCGTGGCCCAGACACCAACCGATGCCAACCACGACGAATCGCCCGTCCAGCTGTCTCCCATGACGGTCGAGGCCGGACGCCAGGCGGCACCCGAGCGGAGCTACACGATTCCCGAGACGAGCAGCGCCACCGGTCTTGCGCTCTCGCCTCGGGAAACGCCGCAGTCGGTCACCAGCATCACCCGGCAGCAGCTTGACGACCGTGAGGCGGTGGATATCGAGGATGCCCTGGAGCTCACGCCGGGCATCACGGCAAGCAAGGCCGAGGTCGGCGTGCGCACGTCGTTCCGGGCGCGCGGCTACGACATCGGCAACTGGAAGGTCGACGGGCTGCAGTTCTCCGGCGATTCCGGATTCGGCGGCGGCGGCAACGCCCTGAACATGGACCTCTACGAGCGCATCGACATCGTGCGCGGCGCCAACGGGCTGCTGGGCGGTACGGGGGATCCCTCGGCAACGGTCAACCTGATCCGCAAGCGCCCGGAACGGGAGTTCGGCGGCAGCGTCTACGGCGCCTATGGACGCTGGGACCGGTCGCGGGTCGGGGCGGACCTCAATGTGCCGCTGACCGAGGATGGCCGCGTTCGCTCGCGCGTCGTGGTGACCCAGCAGGAGGGGGACACCTTTCGCGACAACGAGTCCGAACGCCGTCGTGCGGTGCTGGCCAATCTCGCCTTCGATGCGACCGACGACACCACCCTCGGCCTCGGCTACCAATACGAGTATCGCAAGACCGACGGCGCGGGCTGGGGCGCCAACGTGCCCATCTGGTTCGCCGACGGCAGCAGGACGCACCTCTCGCGCAGCACCAACCTGGCGCCGGACTGGAGCCATGCCGAGTCCAGGACCAACACGGTCTTCGCCTCGCTGAACCATGCCTTCAACGACGACTGGACCCTCGACGTTCACGCGGCCCAGAGCGACACCGACGCGCTCAACAATCTCGCCCTGGCCAAGGTCAACCGCGGCCCCTCAGGCGGCTTCATCGGCTACTGGGATCAGGACGGCGGCGGGGCGATCCTCAACGCCCTGCGCGAGAGGAACGAGACGCGACAGCGCTCGGTCGGGGTCGACCTGAGCGGCGCGTATGACCTGTTCGGGCGGCGGCACGACCTGATGCTCGGCGCCAGCGAGAGCCGCACGCGCGAGCGCACCCCGGAGCAGGAATGCACGATGTCCAGCGGCACGGCCTCCGAGTCCTCCTCCTACTGCATGTTCCGCGCCACCAACGGCCTGGCGATCTCCGACTGGCGTCACGGCGTCGACGACGACATCCGCCTGGATGCCTCCCGCACCGGGCGGGTCAAGACTACCGAGACCCGGCTGCGCGGGTTCTATGCCGCGACGCGACTCGAGGTCACCGAGCCGCTGTCGATCATCCTTGGCGGGCGCGTCAGCGACTACGAGACCGACACCGACGCCTATGACGGCGCTACCACGAGCCGTCACGAACACGACGTCTTCACGCCCTACGCCGGGGCGATCTACGACCTGTCGGACCGCTACTCGCTCTACGCCAGCTACACCAACATCTTCACGCCGCAGAGCCAGCGCGACACCGGCGGCGCCACCGTCGATCCCGTCGAGGGCGACAGCTACGAAGCCGGCATCAAGGGAGAATGGTTCGACGGTCAGCTGAACGCCTCCGCCGCGCTCTTCCGCACCCGCCAGGAACACCTGGCGGTGATGGATGGCGGCAACCTCACGCCCGATGGGGCCCAGGCCTACAAATCCGGCACCGGCAACGAGACGGAGGGGGTCGACCTGGAAGTGGCCGGTGCCATCACGCCGAACTGGAACGTCTACGGCGGCTACACCTATCTGCACTTTCGCCGGGTGGATAGCGACGGCCGCAGCGATCCCTCGCATCTGTTCAAGCTGTCGACGACCTATGAACCCGGCGGCCGGCTCAACCGCTGGACCTTCGGCGGCGGCGTCTACGCCCAGAGCCATATCGATGCCGTCTCGAGCCCGGCGGGGCAGCCCAGCCATGGCGTCAGCACCGGCTCCACCGCGGTCAAGTGGCCGGGCTATGCGATCTGGAACGCCATGGCCCGCTACGACATCACCGACGACACCCGCCTGAGCCTCAACGTCGACAACCTGTTCGACCAGCACTACTACGACCGCTACGGCTTCTATGCCGGCGCCATCTACGGCAGCCCTCGCAGCGCGACCCTGACCCTGCGCACCTCGTTCTGAGACCCGCCGCCGCCCCTGCCAGGGGCGGCCATGTCCCCCGCCGCCACGCCCCTTCCCCTTCGCGGGCGCCGCTCGGCGGTCACTGCCGGACCGCAAGCTCGACGCCCTGTCCTCGTTGCCTCCGTCCCGCTCACCGGCAAGCCTCCGGCCCGCCGCTGGCAGGGAACACCAATTGCCTGGCAGTGGCAGTCAAGACGTGACTTCCGATTGCAGGCAGATTGGAGTCGACGTCTCTCTGGTTTGCTGAAACGACAGAGGCTGGGCACAACAAAGAAGGCACAAGAGCCTGAGGAGATTCGACATGAGCAGCACGATGGTGGACCGGACGCCAGCCGCTAGCGGTACCGTGGGGCGGCCAGGCACGATCGGCTTCAAGACCATGATGGCGGTCTGCGTCGGCTGCGTGGTGGTACAGGGCGCGATGGCCTCGTCGCTGATCGGCTTCGGCATCGGCGGCCTGAGCTTCCTGGCGGCCATGGTCCTGGCGCTGATCTTCGCCTTCTGCAACGCCATCAGCTTTTCCGAACTTTCCCTGATGTACCCTGCCTCCACGGGAACCCTGGCGACCTACACGCAGAAGGCCATCGGCCACTTCCCGGCGATCGTGTCGGTGTTCGCAGGCTACGTGGTGGTGGCGATGTTCGGCCTCTCGGCGGAACTGATCATGGTCGACGCCCTGCTGCAGACGCTCTTCCCCGAGGTGCTTCCCCCTTACCTGGTGCCGCTGCTGCTGCTGTTCGGCCTGGCGGCGCTGAACATCCTCGGCACCGATGTCTTCGCCCGGCTGCAGAACCTGTTCACCTTCTCGATGATCGCGGCCATCCTGCTGGTCGGGGCGACGGCGCTGCTGGAGACACCCTCGGCACCGACCGCCCAGGCGGCGGCCGGCATCGACTGGGGCCTGGAGGGCATCCTGGATGGCAGCTTCATCGGCCTGACGGCGCTGGCGATGTGGCTGTTCGTCGGCTGCGAGTTCATCTGCCCCCTGATCCAGGACATCCGCCAGCCGGAACGCCGCGTGCCGCGCGCGATGTTCGTGTCGCTGCTCGTCATCTTCGCCCTGTTCGCCCTGTTCAGCCTGGGCGGCGGGCGCTATCTTTCCCAAGAGACGCTGACGACATCGTCGCTGCCCTATCTGGACCTGGTGGACGGCGTCTTCGGCAAGGTGGGGCTGATCATCGCCACCGTCATGGGCCTGACCGCGACCTGCAGCACCGTCAACACCGTGCTCGCCTCGGTACCGCGGATGATCGCCGGCATGGCCGACAACGGCCAGGCCTTCGGCATCATGGGCCGGAAGCACCGCCGCTTCGACACGCCCTGGGTCGGCATCCTGTTCCTGGCCGTGATCGTGGCGGCGCCCTTCCTGCTCGTCAGCCCGGACAACATCGTGCTGCTGCTGATCGGCGCCTCGACCAGCTGGTTGCTGGCCTACATCGTCGCCCACATCAACGTCGTCGTGCTGCGGTTCCGGAAGCCGTCGCACGCCCGTCCCTACCGGACGCCGTTCTACCCCATCCCGCAGATCATCGGGATCATCGGAATGGGATACGTGGCCGCCCATGCGTCCCCCTCGCCGGACCTGACGGCCACCGTCTACACCCTGCTGGGGGCGGTCCTCGGCATCGTCGCCGTGATCGCCCTGTTCTGGGTTAAGCTCAAGATGAAGAAGGGGCTCTTCGAACCGGACATGACAGACTGACCCCGGCACGAACCACCGACCGCGAGACCGCCGGCGATCCGGCGATCTCGCGGTCGCGATAACGACAACAACACGATTCAGGAGGCGTTGCCGATGACCGTCTCACTTCATCACTGCGAGGATGTCGCCGAGCATGCCCAGCGGCTGAGCGGCTGGCAGCAGGAATACGACCAGATCGAAGCCGGACACTTCTCCGGCGATATCGTCGATGTCAGCGGCCAGGAAATAAGGCTGTTCCGCGAAAGCGGCAACCTCGGGCTGTCGCACCTGATGCACTTCCCGGAATCGCAATGGCACCTGGTGCTGCCGATCCACTGGCCGAGCCCTTCGCTGTTTCAGACCGAGGCTATCAACGTGCTGCCGCACTGCGAAGAGTTCCGGGGCGTGGCACCGGCGAACTACGACCTGCTGGTGGTGTCGATCGATCGCCACCGCTACGAATGGCTCGAGCGCGACGACCACCGTCTGCGCCGGCTCGAGGCGCCCGCCTCGCTGCTGGCCGACGTCAAGGCACAGTGGCAGGCCATGACGGACTACCTGCTCGCCTCGCAGGAGGCGCCGTCGCCGGCCCTGCAGCGCACGTTCTCGCGCCAGCTCGAGGAGGGCGTCGAGCTGCTGCTGGGCGACGCCTCGCGCTCACCGCGGCTCGACGACACCTGCTACCGCACCCGCCGCTACATCGTCGACCGCTGCCATGCGCTGGCCCGAGAGCAGCCGGACGATCCGCCCTCGATCATGAACCTGTGTCAGCGGCTGAAGATCTCCCGCCGCACCCTGCAGTACAGCTTCCAGGTGGAAACCGGGCTCTCGCCGGTCCATTACCTGCGTGCGCTGCGGCTCAATGCGGTGCGCAGAAGTCTCCTGCAGGACCCCTCCCAGTGCATCGCCGACGCCGCCGCCCAGCAGGGCTTCTTCCACCAGAGCTATTTCAGCCGCGAGTACCGGCGCCTGTTTCAGGAGCCCCCCTCCACCACCCTGCGCCGCCTCCAGGCGGCATAGAAAGATCTCGCCGGAACGGCTTCGGTGACGCCCCCCCTGCCGGGGCGCCTGACGGCGCCCCGGTTTCGCGTGCCACCTCCATGGCTGCCGACGACAGAGACATTGCCGATTAGTGCTAACGCCAGCGTTCCCGGCCATGCAACATGCCTCAGGAACGAGGCACGTTCGAGGGATGCCGGTTTTCACCCGCGGCGCGATGTCCGCTTCCAGGGGGAAAGACGGCAGGGGGTCACCCCCTCTCATCCCGCACACTGCGATCCAAGAGAGGTCCGACGCCATGCTGCCGACAATAAAAACGATCGTGTATGCATCGGATATCACCAAGGGCAGCCGCCCGGCCTTCCGAATGGCCATCGAGCAGGCCGTCAAGCATGACGCCCGACTCATCTTCCTCCATGCCATCGAACCGATGGGCACGGATACCCACGACATGGTGCGCGACTACCTGCTTTCCCAGGCACAGCTCAAGCACACCCGCCAACTGCTGGACCAGTATCACCACAAGATCGAGCAGCGGATCTCCGATTTCCTGCGCTGCGAGATTCCCGACGACATTCGGCTGAATCAGCCGCCGGAGATCGAGGTCGCCACCGGTCGCCCCGACGAGGTGATCGTCAACGTTGCCCGGCAGCAGCAGGCGGACATGATCGTGATGGGAGATCGCGGCGGGTCGGCCGCTTCCCGGCTATTCCTCGGCTCGACCACGCAGAAAGTCATGCAGCAGACAAGGATACCGGTCCTGATCGTCCCCCTCGGGGGCTAAAACCCGGCCAACTTCAACAACGCTACAACAATAGAGGAAGACCATGAAAAAGCTGACAAAGACCCTGTCCATCGCCACCCTGGCCCTCTCTCCGCTGCTGGCCACCGCGCCGGCCATGGCGGAATATCCCGAACGCCCCGTCCAGTTCGTCGTCCCCTGGCCGCCCGGCGACCTGGAAGACATCCTCACGCGCATCATCGCCGAGGAAATGACGGACCAGACCGGCACACCGACCTCCGTCATCAACAAGCCCGGCGGCGCCGGCATCGTGGGTGCGCTGGACGTCGCCCAGTCACGCCCGGACGGCCAGACCATCGGCTCCTTCGTCGCGGATATCCTCACCGCCCACATCCATACCGGCAACGCGCCCTACGACCGCTCCACCTTCGAACCGGTCGGCATCTTCCTCGACTACCCCTTCGTGATCGCCGCCGAAGCCGATGCCCCTTACGACAACCTGGAGGAGCTGGCCGAGTACTCCCAGGATAACGACATCACCCTGGGCCACTTCGGCTACCAGGCACTGCCGACGGCCGTCACCTTCCAGGCCGCGGAGCGCAAGGGCATCCGTATCGCCTCGGATTCCGCGTTCGACGAGAACAACTGCACCACCCTGGCGACCGGTGACGCCGATATCATCAACACGACCACCCAGCTGATCCTTTCCTGCCTGAAATCCGGCGAGGTCAAGCTGCTGACCTCCCTGACCAAGGAGCGTCTGACCATCGCACCGGACGTGGCCACCCTGACCGAGCAGGCGGACATCACTCAGACCACCTGGAACGGCCTGTTCGTGAAAGCCGGGACCCCGCAGGAGGTGAAGGACCGGATCGCGGAGATCGCCCAGGCGGCCCTGCAATCGGATCGCGTACGCGAACTGAGCGAGTCGACCGGCGCCGGCATCTACTGGATCGGCGGCGAAGAAGCCGAGGAGATGGTGGCCCGGGACTTCGAGAACTCCGAGGCACTGCTCGAGTTCATGAGCCGGTAACCCGCCGGCGGGAATGCGGCCCGGGAGACCGGCCGCATTCCCGCTCCGTTCGTCACCCCATCGTGTCCCGACGCCTCGGAAGGTTGCTGCCGTGCCAACTCAGACCACCGTCAAAGCCGACATCTACTGGATACTGTTCCTCGTATCCGTCGTGCTGCTGATACTCGTTCCCGACCAGGCCGCCTGGGTAGAGACCCGGCGAGGCTGGTACACACAGCCCATGATGGGAGCCCTGCTGGGCCTGGGAACCCTGGCGATCTTCTCGGCCTATCGCGCCGTGCAACTGACGCGACGCGAGATCCGCCAGGGCCGCCGCCCCCTGTTTCGGCGCAACCCGCTCGAAACGCTGGTGGGGCTGCTGGACAGCTATCGAACGGCCCTGATCTCGTCGCTGCTGTTCTTCCTCTACATCAAGTCGCTGCCTCTCATCGGCTTCGTGCCGGCCACCTTCATCTTCGTCACCGTGCTGCTGTGGCTCTCTCGACTCCTGAACCGTACCTGGCTGGTCGCCACCATCGGTACGTTGATGGCGCTGGTGCTCATCTTCCGGGTCACCGTATCCGTCTGGATGCCTGACGTGTGGCTGTATTCGCTGCTGCCCGATCACCTGGCCGACTTCGCCAACCGCTATCTCTGAGAGGTTCCAGCATCATGGATGCACTACTGCTAGGCCTTAATGAAGTGGCCACCCTGGACGTCATGCTGGCGATCGTCATCGGGGCTCTCATCGGCGTCACTATCGGCTCCATTCCCGGGCTGGAACCCGCCGGCGTCATGGCGATCCTGCTGCCGATGACATTCGCCATGGAGCCCTTGCCCGGCGTCTCCCTGCTGCTGGGCGTCTATGGCGGCGCCTGGTACGGCGGCGCCATTCCCGCCATCCTGATGAACACGCCCGGCACGCCGGTGGCGGTGCTGACGACCTATGACGGCTATCCGATGGCACAGCGCGGCGAGGCCCGCCGAGCGCTGTCCATCGCCTATACCTCGTCCTTCGTCGGCGGCCTGATCAGCGTCTTTTCCCTGATCCTGCTGGCGCCGGCCCTGTCCCAGATCGCTCGAAAGTTCGGCTCCGCCGAGTTCGCCATGCTGGCGGCACTGGGCATGATCTTCGTCGTCCTGGCCCATCGCAAGCACGTGGTCGAGGCGGCCATGATGCTGGGGGTAGGCATCTTCCTCGGCACCATCGGCCTGGACCTGTCCTACAGCACCCAGGTCTACACCTTCGGACAAAGCTGGCTGCTCTCGGGCATCCCCCTGGTGCCCGCCGTGATCGGCCTGTTTGCCATGTCGCAGGCGTTCATCCTGCTGTCACAGCGCAGCAACGACGCGCAGGAGACGAAGCTGTCCGGCAGCGGGCTGTTTTCCGGCGTCTTCGACCTGCTCAAGCACAAGCTGACCGTCGCCCGCTCGGCCGCCCTCGGCGTGATCATGGGACTGCTGCCCGGCGTGGGCGAGTTCGGGTCGCAGTTCTTCTCCTACACCCTGGCACAGAAGTTCTCCAGGACGCCGGAGGAGTTCGGTAACGGTGCTCCTGCTGGCCTGATCGCCTCGGAGACTTCCAACAATGCCGTCACCGCTTCCGTGATGGTGCCGCTGCTGGCATTCGGCATTCCCGCCGATGCCCTGATGGCCATGCTGCTGGCGGTCTTCATGGTGCACAACTATATCCCTGGCCCGACGCTGTTCGTGGAACGACCGGAATTCATCTCCGGCCTGTATATCTCGTTGCTGATGATGAACGTGGTGGTGTTCGCCTACTTGACCTTCGCCACCAAGTGGATCGTCAACCTGACTCGCGTCAGGGGGCGCTTCATCGGTGCCTTCATTCTCGTGCTCGGTTTCATCGGCAGCTACAGCCAGAACTATCAGTACAGCGACTGCCTGATCGCACTCGGCTTCGCCATCTTCGGCTACGTGCTCAAGCGCAATCAGATCCCCGCCGTTCCCATCATCCTTGGGCTGGTACTGGGGCCGCTGTTCCTGACGCGCACGCAGCAGGCGCTGGGCGTCGCCGGAGGCGATCTGACCATCTTCCTTCAGCGGCCAATCAGCCTGACCCTGGTGATCATGATCGTGCTGTCGATCGGCATCTTCGCCTGGAGCCAGCTGCGCCAGCGCCGGGATTCCAGGGCATGAGAAGGGCTCGGCGCCTGACAACAGCTTCCCTGCGACTCCGTGCCACGTCTCGCGCTCAAGCGGACGGGCGACATGACAACCACCGGACGCGAGCCCTCTTTCTGTTCCATGAGTCGGCATCGGCGCCGCGAGAACCTGTGCACGACGAGGCCTCCGATGCCATGACACAACGCCTCTCCGTGGCCGGCTAGAAGGCCGCGCTACTCAACGATAAAAACGGCCATACCAAGGGAAAACTTCATGAAGAAAAACATCAAGCCCTCCGTGAGTGCGATCCTGCTGGGCTCCGCCATCGCCGCCGCCTCCGGCTCCGCGTCCGCCTACAACCTTTACAGCGAAGCGGGCACCGAGCTGAACCTGGATATCGAGGCGGTACTGGGGGTGTTCTCCAGCCAGGAGAGCTACCGGCCCAATTCGGAAGGCGGAAGCTCCGACTGGCAGGAGGGCTACCTCAAGTATGGCCTGTCCGGCCAGCATGCCTTCTCCTCCGGGGCCAGCCTCTATGGCGCCCTGAACCTCGTCAGCTCCGCGACCTGGGGCGATGGCGATGCGGGGGGCTTCACCTCCGGCGATGAATCCGAGACCGAGCTGGAAGACGCCTACGTGGGCTGGCGTTCCGGCAACCTGATCCCGGTTCTGGGTCAGGATGGGCTGGACCTTTCCTTCGGCCGCCAGAGCTTCGTCATCGGCGACGGCTTCCTGATCAACGGCGACGCCCTGAACCTCGGCGATGCCCTGGGGAACGATCTTGACCGTGGCGGCGCCTACTGGCTGGCCGCGCGCAAGGCCTTCGACCGCACCGCCATCGCCCGCATCGGCGGCAGCGAAGGCCTGCGCAGCGATCTGTTCTGGCTGGAATCCGACAACAAGGGCCAGGCGGAAACCGAACTGGCCGGCCTCAACCTCGAGTACGTCATCCCGGAAGGGACCTTCGGCATGACCTATCTCGAGGGCCTGGGCGTCAACGAGGACTTCGGATACGCCAACCGGGACGGCCAGGAGACGGTCAGCCTGCGCTATCAGGGCAATGCCGGCGTCGACAACCTGTTCCTGTCGGGTGAGTTCGTGACCCAGGATCAGGGCGACGACTCCACCGACGGTGACGCCTGGTACCTGGAAGCCGGCTGGACCTTTGCCGAGCTGCCCTGGTCGCCCAGCGTCAACTACCGTTACTCGACCTTCGACGAAGGCTTCGACCCGCTGTTCTTCGGCTTCAACCGCGGTTACGGCACCTGGTTCCAGGGCGAAGTGGCGGCCAACTATGCCGGCCCGTTCAACTCGGATGCCGATGTGCATCACCTGGGCCTGAAGGCCTCACCGACGGAGACCCTGAGCCTGGGCGCGCTGTTCTTCGATTTCAGCGACACCACCGGGGGCAGTGGCGGTCTCGATGGCCAGGAAGTCGACCTGTACGCGGAGTGGGTGGTGAATCCGCACCTGATCGTCAGCCCGCTGGTCGGGTTCTACTCGCCGGACCACAGCGATGAAAATGGCGGTACGCAGATCGGCAACGACGACACCAACGTCTACGCACAGCTGATCGCGGTCGTGCCGTTCTAAACGAAACCCTGAAACGACCTCGTGACGAGGGCCTGCGGGCCCTCATCCTCGCAGGTCAGGAGCCTTGCCACTCATGACGACTCAACGTTCAATGCTCATCGACGGGTCCCCCGTGATCGGCGCCGGGGACGCCTTCTCGGTCATCAACCCGGCCACGGAAGAGGCGATCTGCCAGTGCAACATGGCCAGCGTCGAACAGCTTGACCAGGCCGTATCTGCCGCACGGCGCGCCTTCGCGACCTGGCGCCAGACGCCGGATGCGGAGCGGCGCCGGCTCATGCATCGGATCGCCGACCGCCTCGACGAGCACGCGGACGAGCTGGCCGGGATCATCGTGCAGGAACAGGGCAAGCCGCTTGCGCTCGCGCAGATGGAAGTCGGCGCCGCCGCCGCCTGGACGCGCTACAACGCCGACCTGGAGATCCCCGAGCCCCTGCTCGAGGACAGCGACAGCCGGCAGGTGTCGGCCAGCCGCAAACCGCTGGGCGTCGTGGCCTCGATCACGCCCTGGAACTGGCCGCTGATGATCGCGATCTGGCACATCATGCCGGCACTCCGCACGGGCAACACGGTCGTGTCCAAGCCCTCCGGCCTGACGCCCTTGAACACGCTGCGCCTCGTCGAGGTCATCAACGAGGTGCTGCCGGGGGGGGTCGTGAACGTGGTGATGGGCGAGGCCGAGATCGGCAGCGCGATCAGCGCGCATGAGGATATCGACAAGGTCATCTTCACCGGCTCGACCCCCACCGGCCAGCGCATCATGACCAACGCCTCCGGCAACCTGAAGCGTCTCACCCTGGAGCTCGGCGGCAACGATGCCGCCATCGTGCTTCCCGATACCGACCTGGACGCGGTCGCGGAACGCATCTTCGATACCGCCTTCATCAACATGGGCCAGACCTGTGCCGCCCTCAAGCGGCTCTATGTCCACGAGAGCCAGTACGAGGCGATGTGCTCCCGGCTGGCCGAGCTGGCCGCCCGGCAGAAGGTCGGCGACGGGTTCGACCCCGACACCACCTTCGGCCCGGTGCAGAATGCCGACCAGCACCGGCTCGTCTCGGCACTGGTGGAGGACGCCCGCGCCAACGGTGGACGCATCGTCTGCGGCGGCGAGGCGCCCCGGGGGCCAGGCTATTTCTATCCCCCCACCATCGTGGCGGACGTCTCCAACGGCCATCGCCTGGTCGATGAGGAACAGTTCGGGCCGGTGTTGCCAGTCGTCGCCTATCGCGACCTCGAGCAGGCCGTCAGCATGGCCAACGACGGCGCCTTCGGTCTCGGCGGCTCGGTCTGGGGATCGGATCTCGAGCTGGCCAACCGCCTCGCCACGCAGCTGGAATGCGGCACCGTCTGGATCAACAACCATGCCGAGGTACTGCCGAACATTCCGTTCGGCGGCAGCAAGATGTCAGGGGTCGGCGTCGAATTCGGCCTCGAGGGGCTGCTGGAATACACCCAGCTCCAGGTGATCAATTCTCGTAAGTGAACCGAGCATCTCTCGGGCACCTCTTGCATCAAGAGGCTGCTTTTGGCTCCCATCCGGGAGCCTTTTTTATGCTCGGCGTCGACGGCGGAAGACCGTTCCCCTGCGCTGGTGCAAACGCAAGGGGCCGCTGCCATGTGGCAGCGGCCCCTCGGCGCCACGCCGGTCGTCAGGGCCGGGAGGACAGATACCGTTCCGCCTGCTCGCAGGCGCGACGGATCAGCTCGGGCGCCAGCTCACGCGCGGTATGGGTTTCCTGGCGGCTGCGGATCCAGCCCAGGTAGGTACAGGCTCTCGCGGTCAGGAACAGCTCCAGGCGATCCAGATCGTCGTCCGACAGGGCCCGGCGCTCCCGATAGCCGTCGATCAGCGCCTGTTTGGCGACCGGATAGCAGGCCTCTTCCTGAATGTGGTAGAGGGCCGTGGCCAGCTCGAACATGTGCCACCCGAACCCGGCATCGTCGAAATCGATCAGACGCAGACGACCGTTATCGGCCATCAGGTTTTCCAGCACGAAGTCGGCGTGAATCAGGCTATAGCGCTGGGGCGAGCGGTCGACCTCCGACAGCTCGCGGCTGATGCGGTCACGCGCCGTTTCCATCAGCCGCCGCTGAGCGTCGTTCAGCAGTTCCAGTTCCCAGAAGCGCCCCCAGAAGGGCGCCTCCCCCACCAGGCCGTCATGGTCCCAGGCGTGTCGCTCGAACCCTTCCGGCAACGCCCAGCGGCTCGACTGGTTGTGCAGCTCGGCGGCGGTCCGCCCCAGGTCGGCATACAGCTTGTCGACATGCTCGGCGTTGTCGCCCAGACCCTCTTCCTCGGACCCCAGGGGAGCCCCGTCGACCCAGGTGAAGAGATCGACATGGCGAGGCGCCGTGATGACCTCGGTGGACTCGCTGACCAGCAGGCGGCCGTCGGTCGTCGGCAAGACCTCGGGGACGGCGATGCCGCTGTCGTTCAGCGCCGCCATCCACTGCAGCTCGGATTGCAGTGCGGCGAGGCTGTGATAGCCGTGGCGGTGGATGCGCAGGGCGTAGCGCTCACCGTTTCCGGCGGACACCTGGTAGACCGCATTCTCGCGGTATTTCACCAGCGACAGCTCGCTGCCTTCCAGCCCCCAGTGACGCAGGGAGCGTTGCGCCAGCTCCTTCAGATGAACGCCCTGATGCTCCGGGGACAGGTTGTCGAACGTGCTCATGCGGTCACCTCCTCGGTCAGTTGCGTCAGGGCCTCATCCAGGGTGTGCAGCAGGATATCCGCGTGCTCGGTCTGGAACGGCATGGGGGGGCGCAGCTTCAGGATGGCGTCATGGACGCCGATCTTGCTGATCAGCACGCCCTTGTCGCGCATCAGGTTGATGAGGCGACGCGTCTCGGCCTGGGCCGGCGCCTTGGTCGCGCGATCCTTGACCAGCTCCACGCCGAAGAACATGCCCAGATCGCGGACCTCGCCGATCAGCTCGTGCTTCCGCTGCAGCTTGCGCAGGCCCTCGGCCACATAGGCGCCGGTGGTGACCGCGTTCTGCATCAGGTTGTCTTCCTCCAGGGCATCGAGCACCGCCATGCCGACGGCGGTGGATACCGGCGTACCGCCGAAGGTATTGAAGTACATCGCCTCCTTGCTGAACGCCTCGATCATCTCGGGACGCGCCACCACGCCGGCCAGCGGGTGACCGTTGCCCATGGGCTTGCCCATGGTGACGATGTCGGGGGTGACGTCGTACCACTGGTAGGCCCAGAAATGCCGGCCGCTGCGGCCGAAGCCCGCCTGCACCTCGTCGGCGATGAACACGCCGCCGGCCTGGCGGACCTTCGCCACGGCCTTCTCCAGGAAGCCCGGCGGCACGTCGAGCAGGCCTTCGTTGGCAAAGTCGGGGCACACCAGAATGCCGGCCACCTTGATGCCGTCGGCGTGGAATTCATCGATCGCCTGCTGGACCCGGTCGGCATAGGCCTGGGCCAGGGCCTCGCCCGAGAGCCCGTCGAGGGGACGATAGGCGTCCGGGATCGGGAACGACTTCACGCGCCTGGTGGTCCGGGCCTCCGGCATGAAACCGGTGCCGATCTCGGCCACCGCCTCCGTGTTGCCGTGGTAGGCGAAGTCGGTGACGATGATGCCCTGCCCGCCGGTACAGAAGCGCGCCATGCGCAGCGCCAGCTCGTTGGCTTCGCTGCCGGTACAGGTCAGCATGGCCATCTGCAGGCCGTCGTCGAAGGTGCCGGTCAGCCGCTCGAGGTAATCGACGATGTTGTCGTGCAGATAGCGGGTGTGGATGTTGAGGGTCGAGGCTTGGCGGTGCATCGCCTCGACGACGCGGGGGTGGCAGTGCCCCACGTGGGGCACGTTGTTGTACACGTCCAGATACCGCTTCCCCTCGCTGTCCCAGAGCCAGACGCCCTCGCCGCGCACCAGATGCAACGGCTTGTCGTAAAACAGCGGTGAGTGGTGCCCCATGACGCGATATCTTCTGGAAAGAAGATCCTTAGCCTGATCGTCGGCCATAGTGTGAGTCGCCTCCTCAGCGAGAAACGAGCGATGAATGCGAGACCAGTATTCGGTGTTCCGCCACGAGACGGCATCCATCAGAGGGTGGAGTTCAACGATTCAGGTCCGCCAGCACTCTCGCGACCAGCTCGCTGCGAGTGCGCACGCCGACCTTCCGGAAGATATGGTGGAGGTGGGTCTTGACCGTCGCCAGGCCCAGCGACAGCCGCTGGGCGATCTCCTTGTTGCCGCCGCCGCGCAGCACGAACTCCAGCACATCCAGCTCACGCTCGGTCAGGCCATAGGTCGCGGCGACGCCCTCCCGCTCCCGGTCGCGCTGGGGCAGGTAGGTCGCGTTGAGGGAAAATTCGATGAACGGCTGGACCTGGCGCAGCAGCTCCAGCTCCTGCGGCCGGAAATTCCCCATCGATGCCTCGCGCAGGATGGTGATGCCCGCGATGATCCGCCCCTCGCGACGAAAGAACATGTCCGCCACGTAACGATGGTTATGCGGCACCATGAACTCCTGGTAATAGAGCGTCTGCTTCAGGAAGTGCGGATCGATCTGCGAGTCCAGCGTCACCACGGTGTCGTCACGGCCGGCGAAGCGTTCGGGGTGCAGCGGATCCAGGGCACCGTACTCGGTGCAATACTCGCGCTCGGCATCCGGGGGCAGGTTATACAGCAGGGTGCCGGCATGCCGCATGTCCGGGTTGACCAGGAAGAATGCCGAACCGCTCAGGGGGACCAGGCGGCCGATCAAGGCCAGGGTTTCACGCTGAAAGCGCTGGGCATCCGGGTGATCGTTCATGATGCGCAAGCCTTCTTCGGAGTCCACGACCGCGGGCAGCGTGACCGGCATGAAGCGGGCCGCCGCCCTCCGCAGGCGCCGCCTCATGCGGCAGCGACGCCCGGCGTGAGCGCCTGGGGCTGGCCCTCAGAAGCGCTCGAAGCGGTAGGGGGACGGATCGATGATCGGCGTTTCGCCGGACAGCAGGTCGGCCGCCAGCTGCCCCGCCGCCGGCGAGGTGCCGAAGCCGTGTCCGGAGAAGCCGGACGCGATGCTCAGCCCCGGGATACCGGGCACCGGCCCGATGACCGGGTTGGAGTCCGGCGTGATGTCCATCATCCCCGCCCAGGCCGACTCCACGGTGGCCTGCTCGAAGATCGGCCAGGCGGCGGAGAGATTGCGCTGGGCCTCGGCGTTGATCGTCGAGTTGGCCGCCGGATCCAGGGTCCGGACGCGCTCGAAGGGCGAGGTCTTGCCGCCGCGCCAGCGCCTCGGCAGCGCCAGGTCGCGCAGGAAATGCTTGCCCAGCGAGATCCGCAGCAGGTGGCGCTGGGAGCGCAGCGATCCCAGGTAGCGTGACCCGACCAGCAGGTGATCCAGCATCAGGGGAGCATCCAGTGCACCGCGCTGGGTGACGATGAAGCCGCCGTCCTGGTGCTTGCGGAAGGAGAAATCGGGGCCGCCGACGGCGATGTCCGTCGGCCCTTCCATCGGCGTCGTCTTGAACACCGAACAGATCAGCGGCAGGACCGGCAACGAGACGCCGAGGTTGCCGAGGAAACGCCGGGACCACATGCCGCCGGACAGCAGCACCTGATCGCAGCGGATCTCGCCCTTCTCGGTCACCACGCCGCTGACCTTGCCGGCCGACCGAGACACCGTGCGCACCGCGCAGTTCTCGACGATCACCGCGCCCTTGGCCATGGCGGCCTTGGCGATGGCACTGGAGGCCAGGGTCGGCTCCGCCCGGCCGTCGGAGCCGGTGAAGATGCCGCCCGCCCACTCGCCCCGGCCGCCGGGCACCCGCTGATCGATGTCCTTGGCGCTGAGCAGCTGCGAGTCCAGCGACAGCGACTCGACCGACGTCAGCCAGGCTTCGTGAGCGGCCAGCTGCTCGGCGGTGCGGGCCAGGAACATGATGCCCGTCTGACGATAGCCGACATCGCTGCCCACACGCTCGGGCATGCCGGCCCACAGCCGATCCGAGGCCAACGCCAGGGGCACGTCGTCCAGCTGGCGGCTGGTCTTGCGAATCCAGCCCAGATTGCGGGAGGACTGCTCGGCGGCGATACGCCCCTTCTCGAGCACCACCACCGGGATGTTGCGCTCTGACAGGGCCAGTGCCGCCGTCAGGCCGATGATGCCACCACCGATGATGACCACGGTGGTCGAGGCGGGGAAGTCGGTGGACGTTTGAACGGGCTCGATGGTCGGTGCTGCCATGGCGGGAATCCTGAACGAGTCGGTGAACGACGAGCGCGCGGCGGCCGGCCCTGTTGGCCGGTCACCGCGGCAAGAACGAGCGGCCGCCTTACTGGGCGGAGGTGTCGATCCGCTCCACGTCGGCGCGGCCGGCGCCACGATAGGCGGTCACTTCCAGCTCCACCTTGTAGACCTCGGAGCCCAGCGGCGGGCAGGTCACGGTGATGGACGGATCGACGCCGCGCATCTTCTGGCCGAAGAGGGTCATGACGGTCTCGGTGTCGGCCGGATTCTGGATGAAGATCTTCGCCGATACGATGTCGGCCAGGCCGCTATCCACGGAGCCGAGCGCGGTCTCGATGTTGGCGAAGACCTGCAGCAGCTGCTCGCTGACGTCCTCGGGGATCTCCTTGGTCTCGGGGTTGCGCCCCGCGGTGTTGGACACGAGGATCCAGTTGTCGACGGCCACCAGCCGCGAATAGCTGGCGTGGGTTTCGAACTTCGAACCTGTCTTGACCTTCACGATATGGGTCATGATCTCTCCCGGTAACGTCATCGGATGGAAAAAGGGGCCATCGCCGGACGGCGATGGCCGGGGAGCCTGCGCCTGGTCTCAGCGGAGCTCAGGGGTGTCCCAGAGGTTGAGCTTGACGCCGATGCCCTGTTCGATCGCCCGGCGATAGACCACGGTGGCCCAGGCCACGTCCTCGACCGGCATGCCGCCGACCGACATCATGATGATCTCGTCGTCGTTCTGGCGGCCCGGGGCATCGCCGGCCACGATCGCGCCCAGATCCTCGAGGCCATCGGCGGAGAAGCGGCCTTCCTCGATCATGTCCATGAACTTCATGCCGACCAGCGGAATGCAGTGGTGAGCCGGCTTGGGGACTTCCTCGTACCAGGCCTCGTACAGGCCGGTGTTGTCGAGCACCTTGCGCACGTCCGGCGCTTCCATGCCGGCATCGAAGTTGCACGGCGCCGGCATGGCCAGGAAGGTGCCCGGGCTGACCCACTCGCGCTTGACCAGCGGGTAGTCGTCGGGATTGCCCACTTCCCCGGAGGCACAGTAGGTCACGATGTCGGAGTCGCGCACGACCGCTTCGATGTCGTCGACCACCTGGACGGTGAGCTGCGGGTAGTTGTCATGGACCCACTCGATGAAGGCCTCGAGGCTCTTCTTGCCACGTCCCTTGACCTTGACGGTGTCGATCTGGGGACAGGCGGCGATGAAGGCGGCCAGCGAGGTGCGCGCCATCACGCCGGGCCCGAAGATGCCCACGACCTTCGAATCCTTGCGCGCCAGATGGCGAGCGCCGACGCCGGGCACCGCCCCGGTGCGGTAGGCCGACAGCAGGTTGGCCGACATGTAGGCCAGGGGCGCGGCCGTATCGGCGTCGCTGAGGGTGAACATGAGGATGGAGCGCGGCAGCCCCTTTTCCTTGTTCGCGATATTGGAGCCGTACCACTTGACGCCCGAGGTGCAGAAGCTGCCGCCGAGATAGGCCGGCATGGCCATCATGCGACGATCGGCGGTGGGCTTGGGCATGTTGGGGAAGGGCGAATCTTCCGGGAACATGATCATGGCGCCGTGCGAATCGTTGTTGGGGCCGGCCATGCGGTAGTCGCCGTGGTAGAGCAGTCCGAACATCTCCTCCATGGTGTCCACGCAGGCAGCCATGTCGGTGACGCCGGCACGGATCATGTCCTGCTCGGAGAGATAGATGAAGTCGATCCGGGTATCGTTGGCCATGCTGGAATTCCGCTTTGTTGTTGGGTGTGAAGCTCGCAGGCCCTCGGCCAGTGGATGGGTGGCGCTGCCGAGCCTCATCGTCAACTCGCTCCTGGGCATCGGGCTGGCGGCATCGACGGTTCGAGACGAGCGAGATGACGGCCGGCGAGCCTCAGCGGGAGCTTCTTATCGACTGACATAGTGCGTGTCAGTCGACGCCGGCGTTAGCACAAATCGGCAATTCATCCTCGGGACCTCCGATGGTCGATCATGACAACCTGGCCCGGAGTTTCCACGATACGAAGGCCTCGAAACGGGCATGCAGAAGGCCCGTCGGCCAGCCATCACCCAGGCCCCGTGAAGAAATAATTCCCTTCAGCATCAAATGGTTGATGAAACCATCTCCGACAACGAGGTCACACCTCCGGAGACCATCGCGCGGATGCGGCGAGGGAAGAGAAGACATGGCCGGCCCAGCCTTGTCAGGCATGGCGGAATATCAAAAGCGATACGCTTGTCTTGGGTCCTGTACGAATACGGTCTGCGCTCGCCCATACGGCGTTAAAAATCGGCTCAAAGGCCTCATTGACACCACGTGAACTCCGCCTTTTCACCGATGTTTACCTTGCGACCCACAGGGAGGTGGAAAGTGCGTTGGCCCGCCGGGAACGGGCCTGGCCCTGGCCATCGCTCGCCAACTTTTCGCACAAAACCCAAGACGGCTTCACTGAAGCTCGATCAGATACCACTTGCTGCAGAGTCGTATTGGCTCTCGGCAATCTCTTCTTGTTCACGATGTCACCGACACTCGGCGACACGACGGCAAAACCCTCTCGCCCATGACGGCATGTGGACTCGCCGCTTTTTCACACAGTGAAAAAGCGAATTGATCCACGATCGCTTATTTCAGAGCCTTGCTCCGCGACACCCGATGTCAACGACAACAACAGCCATCATGGGAATACATAATGACAACCGCGACACGCCTAGCCCTGGCGCCCCTGGCGCTCTTCCTGACGATGCCCGCCCAGGCCGTGGCCGATGCACCGCACGCCGGGCCACATTTCTCCGGCACGCTGAGTGGCGGCGTCCTCGACGTCGATGATCGCGACAGCGATCTCTGGGCCTTCAAGGCGGAAGCCGGCGTGGATGGGCTCTACCGGGTCAACGACGACCTGCGTATCCGCTATGAGCTGGTCGGCGACTTCGCCAATGCCATCAACTCGGTGGACGCCCAGACCTGGACGCCCGGGGCGCATGCCCAGGAAGAGGGCGAGATCTATGTCCGCACCGCCAGGGTCTTTCTGTTGACCGACTACGGCAGCCTGGGATTGCAGCCGAGAGCCCCTTCGGGGTTCTGGGGGCAGATCTATCGCAACATCGATACCTTCGAGTACAACCGCCTGCACAAGCAGACGGGTCAGAACGCCATTTTCGGCCAGTCTGAACAAGGCACGGACGTACTCTCCTATGGCTCCCCCAAGTTCCACGGCTTCCGGTTCATCGCTGCGGCTCTGACGCCGGATAACCATAACGGCGAAGAGCTCGACGTGGTGACCGGGCGCCTGGTCTATGATCAGGGCCCCCTGAATGCCGGTATCGGCCACACCCGGATCGATACGCCCGCGGGCGATGGCTACGACCTCACCCGCACCTCCTTCGGGCTCGGCTATGACTTCGGCATGATCCGCCTCGGCGGCGTCTACGAGCACAATGACGACCGTGCCGACGGCACGAACCGCGGCTTCGATGCCTGGGGCGTGAACGCCTCGGCGCGTTTCACCGACGCCTGGTCGGCCTCGCTCGGCTACGCCGAGAACGACAAGCCGGGCGATGCCGACAACAGCAACGTCACCGGCATCGTCCGCCATCATTTCAATGACCGGGTCTACGCCTTCCTCGAGGCCGCCAGCTACCAGAACAGCGACGACAACCTGGCCACGGGGATCAGCGTCAGCTTCTGACGCCTGTCGTCCTCGGCGATACCGGGCGCACGCGCCCGATATCGCTGCCCTGCCGTGCGAAGCACGGCAGCGGGCATGACGGCCGGCTCGCCACCATTGCCGCTAGACTCACAGCGGATGACGCTGCACACGACATGGCGCCCTCACCCCTGTTTCATCTTGTGAAAACCGGCATTGCGCCCCGTCCCCAGCCTGCCTAACGTTGGGGATATTAAAATCTTCACAAAACGAAAATCCCACACAAAAACCAATAATTACAAACACTTGAAAGAGGAAAACGCCATGTCAGCTCCTCCCCGAGACCGTTCTCCGCTGACGATGCTCATCACCCCCCTGATGTTCCTGGTCGGGGCGCTGCTGATCGGTGGTGCCCTGTATACCGCAAAATACGGCGTGTTCGACGATGCGCTGGTGCGCGTCGGCGGCTTTTCCCTGGGCGCGCTGTTCCTGCTGCTGCACTCCCTGCGCCAGCCCGCCTCCCTCCTTCGGCGGCTCCTGGATATCGCCCTGGTGGCGATGATCGTCATCGCGGCCTGGCGCTACTTCATCATCTCGGGGCGGCTGGAGTCGGGGCTCTACTTTCTCCAGCCGCTCGACCTCTGGTGTGGCCTGGCGGGCATGCTGGCGCTGCTCGAGCTGACGCGCCGCGTCATCGGCGTTCCGCTGGTGATCGTCGCCCTGCTGGTGAGCGCCTATGCCTATTTCGGGGATGCCCTGCCGGGATTTCTCAGTCATGCGGGCATTTCCTACCCCGAGATGCTCCAGACCTTCTGGTACAGCTTCGACGGCGTCTTCGGTCAACCCCTGGCCGTGGTCACCAGCACCATCCTGGTCTTCATCATCTTCGGCGCCGTGCTCGAGGCCCTGGGCATTGGCCAGGTGCTGCTCAACCTGTCGCTGCGCAGCCTCGGTCGGCTGCGCGGCGGTGCGGCCTATGCCGCGGTGATGGCAAGCGGCCTGTTCGGCACCGTTTCGGGCAGCGTCGTGGCCAATGTGGTGGGGACGGGCGTCGTCACCATGCCGATGATCAAGAAGAGCGGCTTCAGCGCCCGTTTCGCCGGTGCCGTGGAAGCCGCCGCTTCCAGCGGGGGGCAGATCATGCCCCCGATCATGGGTGCCGTCGCCTTCATCATGGCGGACATGACCGGCATTCCTTATCTGGAGATCTGCCTCGCGGCCCTGATTCCAGCCCTGCTGTTCTACGGCAGCCTGTTCGCCAGCGTCGGCGCCGAGGCGCGTCGCGCGGGCATCAAGGCGCCCGATCGAGCCACCCTGCCGAGCCTGAGCCGTCAGGACTGGCTGCTGCTCTCGGCCTTCGTGGTTCCCCTCGCCCTGATCGTGGTGATGATGATGCAGGGGCGCTCTCCGGCCCTGGCCGGGCTCTGGGCCATCGGCGCCGCGGTGGCGCTGGGGCTGCTGTTCAATCCCCGGGCCCGCAACCTCAAGGCCCTGCTGAACATCGTCGGCAGCAGCGCCAACGCGGGGGGCACGATCCTGGTCGCCGTGGGGGCCGTCGGCATCATCATCGCGGTGATGAACCTGACGGGGCTGGGACTGCGCTTCGCCTCATCGGTGCAGGCCGTGGCCGATGGCTCGCTGTTCCTCTCGCTGCTGCTGATGGCACTGGCATGCCTGGTGCTGGGGATGGGCATGCCCACCGTTCCGGCCTACCTGATCATCATCCTGATCATGGGGCCGGCGGTGGAAGCCCTCGGTGTGCCCACCATCGCGGCCCACATGTTCGTCGTCTATTTCGCCGTACTGTCGGCCATCACGCCCCCCGTGGCGCTGGCCGCCTTCGCGGCGGCTCCCATCGCGCAAGCCAATCCCATGGCGATCGGCATGACGGCCATGGGGCGCCTGGCCCTCATCGGCTTCCTGACCCCGTTCGTGTTCGTCTACAGCCCCTCGATGCTGCTGATCACCGACTTCTCGCTCGTCGAGTTCGTCTGGTCGATCCTCCGGCTCGCCCTGGCGGCCTACCTGATCGCCAGGATCAGCGTCCTGGGACAGGCCTGGTGGGCCATATCCGCCATCGTGTCCATCACGCTCGTGGCCCCCTTGCTGCCACTGCAGGTGGTGGGCGCTCTGCTGGGAGCAGGCACGCTGGTTGCGGCATCACGCAGCAGCCTCTCCCCGTCAAAATCCCTTTGAACAAGAAAAGCCCGAGAAGGAGTGCAAGAATGGCAATGCAAAAGAAAGCTTCGACCATGGCATTAATGGGTGGCGTTCTGCTGAGCGGACTGCTCGGACTGAGCCCCGAGGCAGCGGAGGCACAGTCGAACTACCGGCTGAAGACGCTGGGCACCGGCAGCTCGCCCTATGTCGTCTCGACCGTGTTCGCGGATATCGTGAACAACCACACGGATAACAGGATTCAGGTCGACGCCACCGGCAGCGGCACCGAACAGGCCGTCACCACCGCCCGGGGGATGACCCAGTTCACCTCCAGCTTCTCCCCGGGCCTGGCGGCCCTGATGCGAAACGGCACCGGCATGTTCGAAACGCTGCCCCAAGCCTCCGAGCTATACGGCAACTTGCGCCTGCTCTTCAACTATCCGATGGGGCTCTATCATGGCGTCGTGTTCGCGGATTCGGGCATCGAGACCTACGAGGATCTCGAGGGCAAGCGCGTCTTCACCGGCCCGCCGACCGGCCAGGCCCGCAAGACCGTCGAGCCGCTCATCGAAGCCATCACGGGCTACAAGGCCGACGAGGACTACGAGGCCGTCAACATCAGCTGGGATGCCGCGGCGCAAAGCTTCCAGGATGGCAATCTGGATGCCTACTTCAACCCGACCCAGGCGCCCAGCCCGGCCCTGACCCAGATCGCGATGAGCAACCAGATTCGCTTCCTGAGCATCCCGGAGGTGGAAGAAGGGGAACTGGCGAGCGTCCTGCAGCGGCCCGGCTATCGCGTCGTCGAACTGCCCGCCGGCATCTATGGCGAGAATCAGGTCAACGTCGAACCGGCACGCTCCATCGGCGTGACCATCGGCATGGCCACCAACAAGGACATGCCGGAAGACGCCATCTATTCGATCACCAAGGCCTTCTGGGAGAACCTGGCGGAGAAGCAGGAGGCGGTGCCGCAGATGCGCAACCTGTCTCTCGATACGGTCTTCCAGGACATGGACACGCCGCTCCATCCCGGTGCCATCCGCTACTACGAGGAAATCGGTCTCGACATTCCCGAGAGCCTGATCCCTCCCGAGGCACGGTAAGGGCTTTCCTGCACCCGGTCATGGCCGGGTGCAGGGCCGCAACCTCCCCGCCACGCCCCCCGGGCCTGTCTCGATCGAGCCGCCCCTCGCCTGGCTCAATAGATGCCATGCTCATGGAAGATTCGGGAAAGCTCCTCGGCGGCGGGCTTCAGGTACTGGAAGAAGTGATCCTCGATCGCCACGTCCTTGTAGGCCGACTTCATCCAGACGATATTCAGGCTCGCCTGGACATCCCCCAGCACGATGACGGGCACCGCGATCGCCTGGAACTCCTCGGAGGTTTCGGAGGGCAGAGAAGACTGGCTCGGATCCCGCACCGCGTACCCCTTTTCCCTGACCTTGCCGAGCGTCTCGGCCACATACTGCTGATCGGCGGCCAGCCTTGCATCCTCTCCCCCCTGCTTCTGGAGACGCCTGAGGATGGTGTTAAGGGTCCGTTCATCGCAGTAGGCCAGAAAGGCCCGCCCCATGGCCGACTGCAGCATGCTGGGCTTGTAGCCGACGACTTCGCGGTTGATGACGAAGGCGCTCTTGCGCCGTGACGTCTCGATGATGGCCATCCCGTCACCGTCGTAGACGGAGATGTCAGACGGCCAGGCGAGCTGCTGCTGCAGGGCATCCAGCACGGGCGCGGCGGCATGCGCGATGGCATCGTCCATGCTGACGTGCCCGCCCAGCTCGTGAAGCTTGTAGGTGAGTCGATACCGGCTGTCTCCCATCCCCCGATAAACCCACCCCTTGTCCTCCAGGGTGGCCAGGATCCTCAGGATGGTGGCTCTATCCAGGCCCGTCGCCTGGTGTAAATCACTGAGAGATACGGGCCCATTCGCATCGTTGATCGCCGCCACCACATCCAGGCCTCGTGCCAGAGCTCTGATCTTCTTGTTCATCTCACCCTTGTTCATCACGCATGGATAAAGACGCCAACCGGCCGTAATGCCCGCCTTCCCCTTCTCGGCCGAGCCATCCCGGCTTGATCGGGGAATGTTACATCGCCATTCCTGTCCCGGCTTTTCCCCATAGGGCTTGGCCCCATCAGAGCGCGACGCCGGTTCGTTCAGGCCTTGAATTTCATTTGGTGAAAGGCTGGATTGCAGGCTCCGCCACTTGAACAGAAAGTAAGAGGCACCGATTTTCCCAGATGCCATTCAACAGGCCCACTATGACCCAACAGCCGAATATCCTGTTCATCATGGCCGATCAACTGCGGGCCGACTACCTGGCCTGCAACGGACACCCCAGCATCCGCACGCCCAACATCGATGCCCTGGCCGCCCGGGGCATCAACTTCACCCGCGCGTATTGCCAGGCCCCGGTCTGCGGCCCCTCCCGCATGTCGTTCTATACCGGTCGCTATGCGGCGAGCCATGGCGCCAGCTACAACAACGTCCCGCTGCGGGTCGACGAGCGCACCCTGGGCGACCATCTGCGCCCGCACGGCTACCGGGTCGCCCTGGTCGGCAAGACCCACATGAAGCGCGACGACGAGGGCATGGCCCATCTGGGCATCTCGCCCGACTCCTCGCGGGGCGTGCTGGTCAGCCAGTGCGGCTTCGAGCCCTTCGAGCGTGACGATGGCCTGCATCCCGACCAGTCCGCCGACCCCGACCTCAGGTACAACCAGTATCTGCGCCGCCAGGGCTACGACAGCCGCAACCCCTGGCACGACTACGCCAACTCCGCCGAAGACGATGACGGCAACATCCTGAGCGGCTGGCACATGCGCCACTGCGATCGGCCGATACGGGTCAGCGAGGAGCACTCCGAGACCGCCTACACCACCCACCGTGCCATGGACTTCATCGACGAGGCCGGTGATACCCCCTGGTGCCTGCATCTCAGCTACATCAAGCCCCACTGGCCCTATATGGCCCCGGCGCCGTACCACGACATGTACGGGGTCGAGGATATCCCGGACGCCGTCCGCTCGGCGCAGGAAGCCGCCTCTCCCCATCCGGTGGTCGGTGCCTTCATGCAGCACACCGAGTCCCGGGAGTTCGCCAGGGACGAAGTCCGGCAGCGGGTCATTCCCACCTACATGGGCCTGATCACCCAGCTGGACGACCACATCGGCCGCCTGATGACCTTCCTGGAAGACCGCGGACAGCTGGACAACACCCTGATCGTCGTCACCTCGGACCACGGCGACTATCTGGGCGACCACTGGCTGGGCGAGAAGGAGATGTTCCACGAACCCAGCGCACGCATCCCGATGATCGTGGTCGACCCGCGTCGCCAGGCCGACGGTACCCGCGGCAGCCGCGACGACCGGCTGGTGGAAGCCATCGATCTGGTGCCCACCTTCGTCGATGCCGCCGGTGGCGACAGTCAGGCGCTGGACCATCGCCTCGAGGGCCGTTCCCTGCAGCCGGTGGTGCACGGCCAGGGCGGCGAGTGGCGCACCCATGCCTTCAGCGAGTCGGACTACGCCTGGCGGCCGGCACGCCTCGCCCTCCAGCTCCCCCCCGATCAGGCCAAGGCCTACATGGTCACCGACGCACGCTGGAAGTATGTCCACTACGAGCATCACCGCCCGCAGCTCTTCGATCTACAGAATGATCCCGATGAACTGCAGGACCTGGTGCCGGAAGGTCGTAATGCCGAGGTATGCCGTGAGCTGGAGTCGGCCCTCAACGCGTGGTTCCGGGATCGTAAGCTGCGAGTCACGGTCAGCAACCAGCGCGTCGAGACGAACACGGCCAGGGCGCATGAGCGTGGCTACCTGTTCGGCGTCTGGTAAGCACGAGGGCGCCGGCGCCGCCCTTCCCGCCGAAGCGAGCGATCACTCACCTTAACTTGCCGAGCAGTTCCCGGATCAGCTCGCGATGTTCCCCATGGAGGCGATAGGCCACGTAGGCCTTGAGCTCGATCGGCGGCGCGTCCTCGACCGGGAACAGGCGCTCCTGCCGGCAGTGGGGCGCCACGATGTCCCGCGGCAAATAGGCGGCCCCGCCGCACGTCAGCAGCAGGTTCAGGGCGATGCGCCCGCTGTTGACCCGGCCCCGCGCCAGCAGCCGCTGGGGGAAGTGGCCCTCGTGAACGCTGGCGAAGGCGGTGCCCCACTCGACCCGGATGTAGCCGTCGCCCACCGCCTGCTCGGCGCGCTGGCCGGGGCGGCTCGACACCATCACCAGCGGAAGGGTCGCCACCTCCTCGACGCCCACCTCGCGGAGGCGCGGGGTATCGTAGAGGAAGCCGACGTCGATCATGTTCTGCTCGAGCTTCTCCACCACCCGCAGCGGCGTGCTCTCCTCGGCGCGGATGCCGAGCGCCGGGTAGGCACGATAGATGTCGGTGAGCCACGCTTGGAGGAAGATGTCCCACAGGCTGGCGACGCCGGCCACCACCAGCCGCCGCTGGTGGCGCTCGCTGAGCGCGGTGTCCTCATAGGCCCGCTCCCAGGCGTCGAGCAGGAAGCGCGCGTGGCGCTCCATGCGCTCCCCGGCGGGGGTCAGGCCGATGCGATGATGGCCGCGGCTGAACAGCGCCAGGCCCATGTGCGCCTCGAGCTGGCGGATGCGCGCGCTGACCGTGGAGGGCGAGACGCTGAGGCTCTCGGCGGCGCGGCCGAAGTTGCGCAGCCGACTCACCTCGAGGAAGGTTTGCAGCAGTTGAGTATCCAGGGCGACCACCTTCGGTTTTTCCGTTCATGAAGGCCAAAAAATTTTGTTTTTCAGGATAACGACTTTTCCATAGGCTATGCCCGCAAAGTCGACGAGCGAAGGCTAGACAAGGCAAACATTGGCGAGAAAGCGGAGTTTACGAGGGGTAAATGAGCATTTTGAGCCGATGTTTAACGCCGTATAGCCGAGCGCAGGCACTTTTGGGCATTGCCTAGGCTAGCGCCTCCCATCCACCCGACACTCGAGGTTCCCCCATGGCGTCCCGACTCTCGCGTTACCTGCCGTTCCTGAGCTGGGGCCGGGACCTCGACCGCAAGATGCTCTCCGCCGACCTGATGGCCGGGCTCACCGGCGCCATCCTGGTGCTGCCACAGGGCGTCGCCTACGCCTTCATCGCCGGCCTGCCACCGGAAGTCGGCCTCTATACCGCCATCGTCGCCGCCACCGTCGCCGCGCTGTTCGGCAGCTCCTGGCACATGGTCTCGGGGCCCACCGCGGCGCTCTCCATCGTGCTGGCCAGCGTGGTCGGCGGCCTGGGCTCGCTGACGCCGGCGGAGTACCTGGGCGCGGCGATCACGGTCACCCTGCTGGTCGGGGTGATCCAGCTGGCCATGGGGCTGTTGCGCCTCGGCAGCCTGGTCAGTTTCATCTCGCATACGGTGGTGATCGGCTTCACCACCGGGGCAGCGATCCTGATCGCCACCAGCCAGATGCAGCATCTGCTCGGCGTCGACGTGGACGGCCAGGGCTTCCTGGTCGAGCTGGCCGGCCTGATCCGGGCGCTGCCGGACACCAACCTCTACGCGCTGGCCGTCGGCCTGATCTCGCTGGTCACCTCGGTGGTCGCGCGGCGCCTCAACCGCCGCAGCCCGCACCTGCTGCTCGGCCTGGCCGCCGGCAGCCTGGCCTGCTGGCTGATGGACGGTGCGAGCCATGGCGTCGCGCTGGTCGGCGCCCTGCCCGGTACCCTGCCGCCGCTGACGCTGCCCGAGCTGTCGCCGGACAGCCTGCGCACCCTGACCTCCGGCGCCTTCGCCATCGCCCTGCTGGGGCTGATCGAGGCGGTGTCGATCGCCCGCGCCATCGCCCTGCGCTCGCGCCAGGTGATCGACGGCAACCAGGAGTTCATCGGCCAGGGGCTGTCCAACATCGTCGGCGGCTTCTTCTCCTGCTACGCCAGCTCCGGCTCCTTCACCCGCTCCGGCGCCAACTACGACGCCGGCGCGCGCACCCCGCTGGCCTCGGTGTTCGCCGCCGCGCTGCTGGTGCTGATCCTGCTGTTCGCCCCGGGCATCACCGCCTACCTGCCGCTGCCGGCCATGGCCGGCGGCATCCTGCTGATCGCCTGGAACCTGATCGACGCCCGGCACATCGTGCAGCTGGTGCGCGCCAGCCGCCACGAGGCGATGGTGCTGGCGGCCACCGTCGCCGCCACCCTGCTGGTGGCGCTGGAGTTCGCCATCTACATCGGCGTGCTGCTGTCGCTGGTGCTCTACCTCAAGCGCACCTCGCGGCCGACGGTGATGGAGGTGGCGCCGCGTCAGGATCATCCGCGCCGCCATATCCGCAACGTCCACCGCTACGAGCTCACCCAGTGCCCGCAACTGAAGATGCTGCGCATCGACGGCTCGCTGTTCTTCGGTGCCACCGACCACGTGCAGCGTCGCCTGAGGGTGTTCAGCGCCGCGCCCGGCACCCGGGTACTGCTGATCGGCAAGGGCATCAACTTCATCGACACCGCCGGCGTCGAGCTGCTGCTGCAGGAGGCCGAGCGCCTGCGCGACCAGGGCGGCGACCTGATGATCAGTTCGCTCAAGGGCACCGTGCTCGACGAGCTGCGCCGACGCGGCGACCTGGCCCGGCTGGGCGAGGACCGCTTCTTCGAATCGTCCGCGGAGGCGCTCGACGCCATCGTGCCGACGCTGGACCCGGAGGTATGCCGGACCTGCACCCTGCGCGTCTTCGACGAGTGCGCCCAGATGCCCGCGCCGGACGAGGATATCCTGGCGCGGGAGGGCTGAAGCCAGCCGCCACGCGGAGTACACTAGCGCGCGACCCCCACCGCCAGCCGAGGCCCGCGCATGAGTTCTCACCTGCTCTCCGTCGATTCCCTGTCACGAGATGACGTCGATCACCTGATGCGCGTGGCGGCGCGCATGGAGCCGATCGCCCAACGCCGCAAGGTCACTCGGGTGCTGGAGGGCGCGGTGCTCGGCAACCTGTTCTTCGAGGCCAGCACCCGCACCCGCGTCAGCTTCCACACCGCCTTCTGCCGGCTCGGCGGCAGCGTCTGCGACACCACCGGCTTCACCTTCTCGTCCATGGCCAAGGGCGAGTCGCTCTACGACACCAGCCGGGTGATGAGCGGCTACTGCGACGCCATCGTGATGCGCCACCCGGAACAGGGTGCGGTGGCCGAGTTCGCCCAGGCCACCAACGTGCCGGTGATCAACGGCGGCGACGGCCCCGGCGAGCACCCCAGCCAGGCGCTGCTCGACCTCTACACCATCGAGAAGGAGTTCGCGCGGCGCGGCAAGGCCCTGACCGGCGCCCATATCCTGCTGACCGGCGACCTCAAGTTCGGCCGCACCGTGCACTCGCTGATCAAGCTGCTGTCGCTCCACGACCCGATGCGCCTGACCCTGGTCTCGCCCCCCGGCCTGGAGATGCCGCAGCACCTGATCGAGCTGGTCGCCTCCCGTGGCCACCGGGTCGAGACCCGCGAGAGCCTGGCCAGCGACTTCTCCGACGTCGACGTGGTCTACACCACGCGCATCCAGAAGGAGCGTTTCACCGCCGAGATGAGCGAGGGCTTCAGCCTGTCGCGGGAGTACACGGTGGACAAGGCGTTCATGGACCAGCGCGTCAACGACCACGCCATCGTCATGCACCCGCTGCCCCGCGACAGCCGCCCGGATGCCAACGACCTGGACGTGGACCTCAACGGCGACCCGCGCCTGGCGATCTTCCGCCAGACCGACAACGGCATCCCGGTACGCATGGCGATCTTCGCCACCCTGCTGCAGGTCGAGGACCAGATCGAGAAGGACCTGCGCGACGTGTCCTGGTTCGTGCCGAAGACCGTCGGCGTGGACGACGCCCAGTTCTGACGGGCTGGAAGGACCGAGACAGGCCGCCAGAAACGGCAACGGGCCGGCGAATGCCGGCCCGTTGCCGTTGGAAGAGCGGGAGCGCAGAAGATCAGGGCCGCGGCGGCAGCCCCTCGGCCCGCGCCAGCCAGGCCTCGAGGATCAGCACCGCGGCCAGGCCGTCGACGCTGTCCTCGCGGTAGTTGCCGCGGTGGCCGGCCTCCCGGGCGATGCTCTTGGCCTCGCGGGTCGAGCCGCGCTCGTCGGCCATCTCGCAGGGCACGCCGTAGCGGCCGTAGAGCCGCTTGCCGAACTTGCGCGCACGGGTGCTCATCACGCTCTCGCTGCCGTCCATGTTGAGCGGCAGGCCGACCACGAACAGGTCGGGCCGCCACTCCTCCACCAGCCGCGCGATCTGGTCCCAGTCGGGGATGCCGTCGCGGGCCGGCAGCGGTTCCAGCGCCCGGGCGCTGGCGGTGAGCTCGTTGCCCACCGCCACACCGATGCGCCGGGTGCCGAAGTCGAAGCCCAGTATCAGGCGCTGACCGCTCATGAGTCCCTCCGGGCGACGCCGCCTGAGCGAGCGCAGGCCGCTCCTTTCATGTCAGCTGTGGCCCGCTTCGCGGGTCATCAGGTTCAGATCGACGCCCAGCAGATTGGCGCTGGCGCTCAGGCGCTGCTCCGGCGGCACCTCGAAGAGCACGTCGGCACGGCCCTCCACGGTCAGCCAGGTGTTGTCCATCAGCTCCTGCTCGAGCTGACCGGATTCCCAGCCGGCGCAGCCCAGGCAGACCAGGAACTTCTCCGGACCGCGGCCGGCGGCCAGCGCCTCGAGCACGTCCATGGAGGTGGTCAGGGCGATGTCGTCGGTCACCTGCAGGCTGGAGTCCCACTGCTGGCTGTCACCCTCGTGGAGGATGAAGCCGCGGTCCTTGTGCACCGGGCCGCCGTAGTAGACGGGAGCGCTCAGGTGAGGGCTGGTGCTGCACTCGAGCTCGAGCTGCTCGAACAGCGCCTCGAGGGTCAGCTCCTCCATGGGGTGATTGACGATCACGCCCATGGTGCCCTTGTCGTCGTGGTCGCAGAGGTAGCTGAGGGTGCCGGCGAAATTGGGATCTTCCAGGTGCGGCATCGCCATCAGGAAGTGGTTTTTCAAGCTTTGCATGGAGCTCCCCAGCGGAAGGCGGCGCGCATCGGGCGCGCCTGCCGTGTGTCTGCGCGCGCCGTCGTCCGGTGCCTAGCGCACGCCGTAATCGTTACCTTCGCCGAACCGCCAGATGCGGGTGATGGACAGGCTGTCCAGCTCGCCCATGCCCGCATCGAAGGGGCGGTACGGCGCGGCGCCGTGGACGGTGTCCAGGGCCGCCTGATCGAGTTCGGAATGTCCCGAGGATTGTATCACTTCCGCCCGCCTGACCTGACCGTCGCGGCCGATCACCACGCGGATCCGCAGCTGGCCATCCAGCGCCGGCGGCGCCGGATGGACGCGGTTGCCGTAGTCCTCGACCCGACGCGTCCAGTCATCGATGTAGCGCGCCTCGGCGGCCCTCTGGGCCGCCGGCCGCGCCGCCCCCGAGGCGTCGCCGGCATAGTCGGCGGACAGCCCCTGCTCGCGGATGCTGGCGGTGGCCTGGGCCAGCAGGTCGCGGCCCGAGGTCGAGGGCACGCTGGCCGCCGCGGGGGCCGTGGCCTCGGCCGAGCGGGGCGCACTCTCGCGCGGCTCGGGGGGCGCCGTCTGCCGCGGCCGCTCGGCGGTGGCCGACGCTTCCGGTGCCGGACGCGCCTCGGACTCGGCCGGCGAGGCCGGATCCACCGCCCGCTCGACCTCCGCCGGCGGTACCGACGACTCGGCCCGGGGCGCGGCGCGGGACTCCGCCGGCGGCGATTCCACCGCCTCGCCGGCGGCGCGCTGGGCCGACTCGGCCAGCGCCTCCGCCGCCACCGGCGCCTCGGCGGGCCGCGTCACCAGCACCACGTCGAGGCTGGTGCGCTCCGGCGGCGCCGGGGCGAACTGGCGGCTGGCCACCACGCCGATCACCGCCAGATGCAGCAGCAGCGACACCGCCCAGGCCAGCCAGTAGCGGTAGGCGCGCGTCACCGGCGCATAGCGGATCGGGTCGTTGACGGGGGCGGCCACGGTGGCGTCTCCCGGGTCAGCCCCGGCGCGCGGCGAGGCGGTCGGCGACGGCGTCCATCAGCTGGCCGGCGATGTCGGTGCCGCGCTGGTCGTCGATCTCGCGCACGCAGGTCGGGCTGGTGACGTTGATCTCGGTGATGTAGTCGCCGATCACGTCCAGGCCGACGAACATCAGGCCCTTCTCGCGGATCATCGGCTGCACCTGGCCGATCAGCCAGCGATCGCGGTCGGTCAGCTCGCGGCTGACGCCCTGGCCGCCGGCGGCCAGGTTGCCGCGGGTCTCGCCGGCGCTGGGAATGCGCGCCAGCCCGTACTCGACCGGCTCGCCGTCGACCAGCAGGATGCGGGTGTCGCCGTCCTTGATCTCCGGCAGATAGCGCTGGGCCATGATCTGGCGCCGGCCGCCCTCGGTGAGGGTCTCGATGATCGCGCCAAGGTTACGGCCGTCCGGCTGGACGTGGAAGATGCCGCTGCCGCCCATGCCGTCGAGGGGCTTGAGGATGACGTCGCCGTGTTCGGCGTGGAAGGCGCGCAGTTCGGTCTCGCGGCAGGACACCAGGGTCGGCGCGCAGCACTGCGGGAACTGCTGGGCGAACAGCTTCTCGTTGCACTCCAGCAGCGCCCGGGTGGGGTTCACCACCAGCACGCCCTCGCGCTCGGCGAAGCCCAGCAGGTGCACGGCGTTGAGGAAGTGGCCGTCCACCGGCGGGTCCTTGCGCATCAGCACCACGTCGAGCTCGGCCAGCGGGCGCGCCTCGGCCTCGCCCAGCGCGTACCAGCGCTCGGCGTCGCGGAACACCTCGAGGTCGCACATCCGGGCGTGGGCCCGGCCGTCGCGCAGGAACAGGTCTTCCTGCTCCATGTAGTGCAACGACCAGCCGCGGTCCTGGGCGGCCCACAGCATGGCCAGGCTGGTGTCCTTCTTGAAGCTGAGGTCGGCGATGGGATCCATCACCACGCCGACCTTGAGGGGGCGTTGGCTCATCGTTCTACTCGTCGGCGCCGGGCGATCCCGGCGGGGAATGATGGCTGGCAGTATGCCGCAGGGCCGCCATGGACTCCAAGGCGCTCAGTCCTGCTCCCCGCCGGGCGCGAAGCGGATACCGCCGCTCTCGATGGTGATGCGGCGCTGCTTGTAGAGCCGGCCGATGGCCTGCTTGAAGGCGTTCTTGCTGACCCCGAGCCGGGCCTTGATCTCGCCGGCGGGGCTGGCGTCGGAGAGCGGCAGGTAGCCGCCGCTCTCGCGCAGCGCCTTGAGCACCGCCTCGCCGACCACGTCGAGGCGCTCCGGGCCCGGCGGCAGCAGCGACAGGTCCAGGCGGCCGTCCTCGCGGATCCGCTTCACGTGGCCCTCCAGGCGCTGGCCGCGGCGCAGCGGCCGGGTCACGTCGTCGTGGTAGAGCAGGCCCCAGAAGCGGCCGTCGACCACCGCCTTGTAGCCGAGATCGGTCTGGTCGGCGATCACCAGCGCCACGGCGCTGCCGGCGGCCAGGCCCTCGGCGTGATCGTCGAGGTAGCGGTCGAGGCGCTGGGTGGCGAAGGGCCGCTCGCGGTCATCCTCGCGGATCATCACCAGCACCCGGCGTCCCACCGTGGGGCGGAAGCGCTGCTCGCCGAAGGGCAGCAGCAGGTCCCGCGAGTGGCCCCAGTCGAGGAAGGCGCCGGTCTCGTTGACCTTCACCACCGGCAGGTAGGCGACCTCGCCGACGCTGGCTCGCGGCTCGCGGGTGCGGCGCATGGGCTCACGACGGGAATGGGCCGCGCGTGGGGCGGATCGGCGGGAGTCGGACATGATCGGGATTCCACTGCGAGTGTGCCGTCATTATGGGCGCGGCCCGACGGCGGGAAAAGGCGCCGGGCGCGAGGGGGCAAGGGCGAACGGGGTTCAGACGTCGCCGAAACGATCCTGCAGCAGCGTCAGGGCGACCACCGGGGCGGTCTCGGTTCGCAGGATGCGCGGCCCCAGGGTCAGGGCAGCGAAGTCGGCGGCGGTGGCGGCGTCGATCTCGGCGTCCGCGAGGCCGCCCTCGGGGCCGATCAGCAGCGCCGCACTGGCGATGGCGTCCTCGCGGTCCAGCGCGCCCGGGGTGCCGGGATGCAGCACCAGGCGCAGCGCCTCGTCGCGGCCGGCCAGCCAGTCAGCGAGCGGCGCCGGCGGATGCACCGGCGGCACGGTGGCGCGGCCGCACTGCTCGCAGGCGCTGGCGGCCACGGCCTGCCAGTGGGCCAGCTTCTTGGCCTCGCGCTCGCCCTTGAGGCGCACGTCGCCGTGCTCGGTGTAGAGCGGGGTGATCTCGGCCACGCCCAGCTCCACGGCCTTCTGGATCGCGTAGTCCATGCGATCGCCCTTGGAGATCGCCTGACCCAGGTGCACCACCAGCGGCGACTCGCCGCGGCCCTCATGGAGCGCCTCGACGCGGGCCACCACGCGCTTGCGACCGGCCTCGACCAGTACCGCCTCGGCCTCGATGCCGTGGCCGTCGAACAGCCTCAGGGGCGCGCCCTCGCCGAGGCGCAGCACTCGGGCCACGTGGCGTGCCGGGCCTTCCGGCAGGACGACGTCGGCGCCGGCGGTCAGCGCGGCATCGACATGGATACGGGGGGCCTTGATCGCCATGGACGAAACGCTCTCCTGAGGACGGTCGAAACGATACGCGCCGGAGCAGGCCTGCGCGAGGGGGATGCCCTCGCGCCGCTCTGCCCCGGCGCGATGCTGCCGGCGGCGGCCGCTTACTGCGTGGCCTGCTCGCCTTGTTGCTGCTGCTGGGCCTCGCGCTGCTTCTTCTGGGCGTAGATCGCCTCGAAGTTGACCGGCGAGAGCATCAGCGGCGGGAAGCCGCCGCGATTGACCAGGTTGTCGATGCACTCACGCGCGTAGGGGAACAGCATGTTCGGGCAGAAGGCGCCCAGGGTATGGTCGAGCTGGGCACCCTCGATGCCGCCGATGCGGAACAGGCCGGCCTGCTCGATCTCGGCCAGGAAGGAGGTGGTGCCCTCCTCGCTGTGGGTGACCTGGGCGGTGACCTTGATCACCACCTCGTAGAGATCCTCGCCGACCTTCTGGTGGGTGGTGTTCAGGTCCAGGCCGACCTTCGGCTTGAACGGCTGCTGGAACACCGCCGGGGAGTTCGGCGCCTCGAAGGAGATGTCCTTGACGTAGATGCGCTGCAGGGCGAACTGCACCTGGGGCTTGTCCTGCTGGCCGGCGGCCTCGCCGTTGGCGCCGCTGTTCGGGTTGTTGTCTTCCGCCATGGAAAGCAATCCTTTGGTCGTTGGAATGTTAGGAGGGTGCGATCACTTCTTGACCAGCGGCAGGCCGTCGGTCTGCCACTGGGTCATCCCACCCTTGAGCTTGTAGACGCGCTCGAAGCCGGCCTTGGTCAGCTTGGCCATCGCCACGCCGGCGGTCTGGCCATGCTTGCAGGCCACGATGATCGGCTTGCCCTTGTACTTCTCGAGCTCGCCCAGGCGACTGTCGAGGCTGCTCTGCGGAATGTTGCGGGCGCCGGCAATATGACCTGCCTTGAAGTCGTTCTTGTCGCGGACGTCGAGCACCACGGCGTCCTCGCGGTTGACCAGCTGAGTGGCCTCGCTGGTGGTCACGCCGTTGGCCCCGCCGCTGCGGATCTCGTAGGCGATCCAGGCGACCAGCACCAGCGCGAAGGCGGCGACCAGTAGCGGGTGGTTCTGCACGAATTCGAACAGCTGATCGATCATGATTCGGAAAGACTCTTCTTCGGGTACGCGGTGAACGAAAGCCGGCCGGGCCGGCGGCGCCAGTATACATGATGCCGTGGGGCCGCCGAGGGCGTGCGATATGACGCCCGGCGGGACCGTGCGATATGATGCCGCAAGCAGAGGCAAGTCGCGACCCCGCCCGAGGCCACAGGGCCAGGGCGGTACCGCCCCAACCACGAGGCCTTCGACCCATGACCGACTCTTCGACCCCGACGCCCCGCCCGGTGGCCCTGATCATCCTCGATGGCTACGGCTACAATCCGGACCCCACCGACAACGCCATCCTGGCCGCCGACACCCCGGTGATGGACCGGCTGTGGGAGACCCGCGCCCACGCCCTGGTGCACACCGACGGCCGCTACGTCGGCCTGCCGGACGGCCAGATGGGCAACTCGGAAGTCGGCCACATGAACCTCGGCGCCGGGCGCATCGTCTATCAGGACTTCACCCGCATCACCAAGGCCGTCGAGGACGGCGCGCTGGCCGACAACGCCATCCTCACCGGCCCGCTGGATGCCGCCGCCGAGGCCGGCCGCGCCGTGCATCTGCTGGGCCTGCTGTCGCCGGGCGGCGTGCACAGCCACGAGGATCACATCCTCGCCATGGCCGAGCTGGCCGCCAAGCGCGGCGCCACGCGCATCTACGTCCACGCCTTCCTCGACGGCCGCGACACCGCGCCCAAGAGCGCTCGCGCCTCCATCGAGCGCGTCAACGCCAGGCTCGCCGAGCTGGTCGGCGCCGAGAACGGCTACGTGGCCTCGCTGATCGGCCGCTACTACGCCATGGACCGCGACAACCGCTGGGACCGCGTCGAACAGGCCTATCGCCTGGCCACCGAGGGCGCCGCCGAGCACGCCGCCCAGAGCGCCGAGGCCGGCCTCGACGCGGCCTACGACCGCGGCGAGACCGACGAATTCGTCACCGCCACCGCCATTCTCGCCGGCGACGCCCCGGTGCGCATGGAGGACGGCGACGCCGCCTTCTTCATGAACTTCCGCGCCGACCGCGCCCGCGAGTTGACCCGCGCCTTCGTCGAGGACGACTTCGCCGGCTTCGAGCGCCAGGCCCGCCCGCAGCTGGCCGGCGGCAGCCTGGTGACCATGACCCAGTACGCCGCCGACATCCCGGCCCCGGCCGCCTTCCCGCCGGAAGAGCTGCACAACACCCTGGGCGAGGTGATGGAGAAACGCGGCCTGACCCAGCTGCGCATCGCCGAGACCGAGAAGTACGCTCACGTCACCTTCTTCTTCTCCGGCGGCCGCGAGGCCGAGTACGAGGGCGAGACCCGCGTGCTGGTGCCCTCGCCCCAGGACGTGAAGACCTACGACGAGAAGCCCGAGATGAGCGCCGTGGAGGTCACCGACCGCCTGGTCGAGGCCATCGAGTCCGGCGCCCATGACCTGATCGTGTGCAACTACGCCAACGGCGACATGGTCGGCCACACCGGCGACTTCGACGCCGCGGTCAAGGCCGTCGAGGCCGTCGATGCCTGCCTCGGCCGCGTGGTCGAGGCGCTCGAGAAGGTCGGCGGCGCCTGCCTGATCACCGCCGACCACGGCAACGCCGAGCAGATGGTCCACCCCGAGACCGGTGTCGCCCAGACCGCTCACACCACCTTCGACGTGCCGCTGATCTACGTCGGCCCGCGCCCGCTGAGCCTGGCCCAGGACGGCCGGCTGTGCGACCTCGCCCCGACCCTGCTGACGCTGATGGACCAGCCGGTGCCCGAGGAAATGACCGGCCGCGTGCTGATCGAGGCGTGAGCCGGCGGCGCTGCCCGGCCCGGCGGCGATGGCTGCCGGGCCTCGTGATGGCCGCCGCGCTGAGCGCCGCCCTGGCCACCCCGGCGGCGGCGGTGGACGAACGCGAGGCGCAACAGCGCCTGGATGCCATCGGCGAGCGCATCCAGGCGGCCACCCAGGACCTCTCCGCCACCCGCGACGCGCGGGACGACGCCAACGAGGACCTGCGCGAGGTCGAGACCGCCCTGGCCGAGACCCATGCCCGACTGGACGCGCTCCAGGCCGAGAAGCGCGACCTGCGTGACGAGGTCGAAGCGCTCGAGGACCGGCGCCAGGCCCTCGAGGACGAGCGCCAGGCACAGCTGACGGCGATCGAGGAGCAGCTCGACGCCCTCTACCGGCTGGGGCCGACGCCGCAGCTCAAGCTGCTGCTCAATCAGGACGATCCGGCCCGACTGGATCGCCTGCAGGCCTACCTCAACCGCCTCGCCGAAGCCCGCCGGCAGCGGCTCGACGAGCTCGAGCGGCTCGACGCGGCGCTGGCCGACAATCGCCGGGCCCTCGACGAGCGCGGCGATCGCCTGGCGCGCCTGTCAGAGACCCTGCAGGAACAGGGCGCCGAGCTCGCCCGCCGGGTCGACGAGCGCGAAGCCCTGGTGGCGAAACTCGACGACCGCTTCGCCAGCGAGCAGGCGCGGCTGACCGAACTCGACCAGGACCGCGCCCACGCCGAGCGGGTGCTGCGCCAGGTGCAGGAGCGCCTGGCGCGCCTGCAGCAGCCGCCGCCCTCCACCAACATCGCCGCCACCCAGGGCGACCTGCCGTGGCCGGTGCAGGGCAGCGTGACCTCGTCGTTCGGTCGCGGCGACGGCGTGCACCGCAACGGCCTGGTGATCCGTGCCCGCGAGGGCACGGCGGTCGAGGCGGTCCACGCCGGCCGGGTGGTGTTCGCCGACTGGATGCGCGGCTTCGGCAACCTGCTGATCCTCGACCACGGCGACGGCGTGATGACCCTGCATGCCCACCTGCAGCGCTTCGCGGTCGGCGTCGGCGAAGCAGTCAGCGCCGGCGAGACCCTGGGCGCGGTGGGCGCCAGCGGCGGCCAGTCGTCCGCCGGGCTCTACTTCGAGGTGCGCCGCAACGGCGAGCCCATCGACCCCAACCGCTGGATCGCCCGGCGCTAGAACGGCCGGGCAAACGACGGGCACGATTCCCAACGTGCCCGATGCTCCACCCTTCCATTAGCGTCTACTGCCACGCCGCTCATTAGCATCCGCTGCCACACCATTCATTAGCGTCCGCTGCCACACCATTTATTAGCGTCCGCTGCCACGCTATTCCAATCGCGTCCGCCGCCACGCTATGCTGGAAACCCATCTGCGACACACCGCGAGAGAGCGCATGTTCCCGACGAACGCCCCGCTGCGGCACCTGAAGGCGGTTCTGCTGCCGGTCGCCCTGCTGACCCTGCCGCTGCCCCTGCAGGCCGCCTCCGACGTCGAGCCGGCCGGCGACGACCTGCCGGTGGCCGAGATCCAGGCCTTCGCCGAGGTGTTCGAGCGCATCAAGCGGGCCTACGTCGAGGAGGTCGACGACGCCACCCTGATGCGCAACGCCATGCGCGGCATGCTCAGCGAACTCGACCCGCACTCCACCTATCTGGACGCCGACGCCTACCGGAGCCTGCAGGAATCCACCCAGGGCGAGTTCGGCGGCGTGGGCATCGAGGTCGGCAAGCGCGACGGCCAGCTCACCGTGATCACCCCCATCGACGACACCCCGGCCTCCCGCGCCGGCCTGCAGGCCCAGGACATCATCCTGCGCATCGACGACACCCCCACCGAGGGCATGTCGCTGCAGGAGGCCGTCGACCTGATGCGCGGCGATCCCGGCACCGAGATCCGCCTGACCATCATGCGCGAAGGCGAGAACGCCCCGCGCGAGGTGGCCATCGAACGCGAGATCATTCGTACCGAGAGCGTGAAGCAGGAGCTGCTGGCGCCGGGCTACGGCTATCTGCGCGTCAGCCAGTTCCAGACCCGCACCGGCGAGCAGGTCGTCGACGCCCTGGAGACGCTGCGCGACGAGGGCCCGCTGAAGGGCCTGGTGCTCGACCTGCGCAATAATCCCGGCGGCGTGCTGCAGGCCGCGGTGGACGTGGCCGACGCCTTCCTCGAGAGCGGCCTGGTCGTCTACACCGAGGGCCGGCTGCCGGACAGCGCCATGCGCTTCTCCGCCCGACGCGACACCGCCGCACCGGACGTGCCGCTGGTCATCCTGATCAACGGCGGCAGCGCCTCGGCGGCGGAGATCGTCGCCGGCGCCCTGCAGGACCAGCGCCGCGGCGTGGTGATGGGCACCGAGAGCTTCGGCAAGGGCTCGGTACAGCAGATCATGCCGCTGGGCGAGGACGAGGCGCTGAAGCTGACCACCGCCCGCTACTTCACCCCCAGCGGGCGCTCCATCCAGGCGCTGGGCATCGAGCCCGACGTGCAGGTGGTGCGCGGCCGCCTCGAGGTCGCCGACAACACCAGCCTGCGGGTGCGCGAGGCCGACCTGGAAGGCCACCTGGCCGGCAACGGCGAGAAGGACGCCCGCAGCGAGCTGAGCGAGCGGCTGCGCGACGACTACCAGCTCGGCGAGGCGCTCAACCTGCTCAAGGCGCTGAACGTGCTGGGCGAGCGCGGCGCCGCGGCCACGGTCGAATCGTCCGACGATGGCTAGCGCCGCGCCCGGCAGACGGCGAGGGCTCTGCGCGACAGGCGTAGAGCCCTCAGCCCCGACAAGCGCCCTCCACGAATCATGAAGAGCTCTTAGCGAAGGGCGAGCGCCTTCAGCGCCTCATAAAGAGCCTCTCATTGGCAGGAGCCTTCCGCGGAGGGCGAGCGCCTTCAGCGCCTGACAAAGGGCCCTCAACGACAAGAGCCGGGCAGCCGCCCCCGGTGCCCCGCCGCCTGCTGCATCAGCAACCGCTTGAGCGGCGACAGCCGGTCGACCCCGGACATGCCCAGGTTACGGACCAGGGTCAGCGCCGGATGGCGGGCCCCGAACAGCAGCCGGAAGCCATCCATCAGCTTCAGCATGGCGGCGTTGTCGCCGCGACGGCGCCGCGCGTACCGCGACAGCCACGCCTCGCTGCCCGGCCCCACGCCGCGCCGCCGCGCCGTCAGGAGCTCCTCGGCCAGTACCGCCGCGTCCATCAGCCCCAGGTTCACGCCCTGCCCGGCCAGCGGATGAATGCTGTGGGCGGCATCGCCCACCAGCGCCAGCCCCGGCAGCACGTAGCGCTCGGCGTGGCGCTGGGTCAGCGGCACCGCCAGGGCGCCGTCGACCGCCTCGACCTCGCCCAGCCTACCGTCGAAGGCCGTGGTCAGCGCCTGACCCAGGGCCTCGGGAGAGAGCCCGCAGAGCCGGTCGGCGTGCTCCGGCGTGGTCGACCAGACGATCGAGCAGTAATGATCGTCGCCCTCCACCGTCAGCGGCAGGAAGGCCAGCGGGCCGTCGGACAGGAAGGCCTGGCGCGCCACGCCGCCATGGGGCTTGGCGGTGCGCACCGTGGTCACCACCGCCGAATGGCCGGTCTCCCTCGCCGTCACGCCGATGCCGGCCAGCTCGCGCAGCGGCGAGCGGGCGCCGTCGGCGGCCACCACCAGCGGGGCGCTCAGGCGTTCGCCGCCCTCCAGCACCAGCTCACGCCCCGCCGGCCCGTCCTCGAGGCCCGTGACCCTGGCCCCGAAGCGCCGCGTCACCGTCGGCAGGCCGGCCAGCCGCGATTCCAGCGCCGCCACCACCACGTCGTTCTCGACGATATGGCCGAGCACCGGCAGGCCGGCCTCCTCGGCGGAGAATGCCACCTCGCCGGTGCCCTCGGCGTCCCACACCCGCATGCCGCGATAGGGCGTCACGCGCCGGCCCTGCATCCACGCCCAGGCGCCCAGCCCCTCGAGCAGGCGCTGGGAGACCGGTGTCAGGGCACTGACCCGCCGCTCCGGGCGGCCGCGGCCCACGGCCTCGGCGTCCAGCGGCGCCGGGCGCGCGTCCACCAGCGTCACCGCCACGCCGGCCTCGCCCAGCAGGCAGGCCAGGGTCGCGCCGACCATGCCGCCGCCGACGATGATCGCCTCGCCGGCCGGCGTCGCGTCTCGGTTCATGCCGCTCGCCTCCTCCTTCACGCTGTCGTCCTCCTTCACGGGCGCCTCGGTCATCGCTCCACTCCCATGGCGCGGCGGGCCAGGGTCCGGCGCAGCGGCCCCAGCAGGTTGAGCCCCACCAGGCCGGCGGCCCGGGCATGGGAGAGCAGGGGGCTGTCGAGCCCGAACAGCCGGATCAGGCCGTCGCTGAAGCGGATCACGTCGTGGCGGTCGCCACTGCGGCGGGTCTCGAAGTCGCCCAGGGTGGCGGCGCTGCCGGCGGGTTCGCCGCGCGCGGCGCCGGCCGCGATGGCGGCCACCAGGTCCATCACCCCGCGCAGCGCCAGGTTGAAGCCCTGACCGGCCACCGGATGCAGCGCGTGGGCCGCGTTGCCCATCACCGCCAGTCCCGGCCGGGTGGTCTCCCGGGCCGTGACCAGAGACAGCGGATAGGCGTGGCGCTTGCCGACCCGGCGGAAGCGCCCGGCGCGGTCGCCGAAGGCGCGCTGCAGCTGGGCCAGGAAGTCGCCGTCGGAGAGCGCCAGGCGGTCCTTCTCCTGCCCCGCCTCATGGGTCCAGACCAGCTCCATGGCCTGGCCCTTGAGCGGCAGCAGGGCGATCGGGCCGTCGCCGGTGAAGCGCTCATAGGCCCAGCCGTCGTGGGGCCGGTCGACCTCGACGCCGGCGATCAGCGCGACCTGATCGTAGGGCCGCTCGCGGCTCTCGATGCCGAGGCGCTCCTTGAGGCCCGAGCGGCCGCCGTCGGCCAGCACCGTCAGACCGGCCTCGAGGCAGGCACCGTCGGAGAGCGTCAGCCGGTGACCGCCGGCCACGGGCCGGATCTCCTCGACCCGGGCCGGGCAGTGCCAGTCCAGCGGCAGCTCGGCCAGACGGCGGTGCAGCACCCGTCCCAGCCAGGCATTGGGAATCACCTGGCCCAGGGCCTCGCCGCCGAGCTCCTCGGCATTCAGCCGGGTCGCGCCCAGGCGGCCCTGCTCGCTGACGTGGATGCGGCGGATCGGCGAGGCCTGCTCGGCCAGGCCGTCCCACAGCCCCAGGGTGCGGAAATGCGCCACCGAGCCCTGGGCGATGGCGCTCGCCCGGGCATCGAAGCTCGGCTGCCAGGGGGCGTCGAGCTTCGCCGTCATGGGCGCGGCCTCGATCACCGCCACCGTCAGCCCCAGCCGCTCGATCAGCGGTGCCAGGGCGCAGCCCAGGCTTGCGCCCACCAGTCCTCCGCCGACAATGGCGATGTCCACGTGTCGCGGGGCCTCGCCCCCGCCCAGATCGCTCATGGCCGGCTCCTCTCTTTCATCACGGCTGTCATCACGGTCCTCATCCTCACGACCTTCATCCTGACGGCCCTGTCAGCCGACGCTCCTTATGCCGCCCTGCTGGGGCGGCGCCGGAATGCCGATTCACGGCCAATATTCCATAATGTACGTTACGTAATATACCTGTTATAGAGCCTGCTAACGGTTATTCCTTGACCATCAGCGCCTCGATATCGGCCACCCGCTTGGGCACGTCGGCGGTCAGTACCTCGTGCCCTGCCTCGGTCACCGCCACGTCGTCCTCGATGCGAATGCCGATGCCGCGATAGGCGGCGGGGATGTCGTCGTCCTCGGGCACGTAGAGCCCGGGCTCGATGGTCAGCACCATGCCCGGCACCAGCGGGCGCGGTTCGCCGTCCTGGCGGTACTGGCCGACATCGTGGACGTCGAGGCCCAGCCAGTGGGAGGTGGCGTGGAGATAGAAACGCCGCCAGGCCTCGTTCTCGATGCAGTCCTGCAGCTCACCCTCGAGCAGGCCGAGTTCGATCAGCCCGGCGGTGAGATCGCGCACCACACCGCGATGGATGGCGACCAGGGTGGTGCCGGGGCGCACGGCCTCGATGGCGCGCTGCTGGGCGCCGAGCACCACTTCGTAGAGGGCGCGCTGGGCCTCGCCGAAGCGGCCCCCGACCGGGAAGGTACGGGTGATGTCACCGGCATAGAGGTCGAACTCGGCGCCGGCGTCGATCAGCACCAGGTCACCGTCATGCAGCGCATCGGCGTTCTCGATGTAGTGCAGCACACGGGCATTGTCGCCGCCAGCGACGATGCTGGCGTAGGCCGGGCCGCTGCCGCCCTGCCACCGGAACTCATGCTCGAGCTCGGCCTGCAGCTGGTACTCGGTCAGCCCGGGGGCACAGGCGCACATCGCCCGGCAGTGGGCCTTCGCGCTGACCGCGCCGGCATGACGCATCAGCGCCAGCTCCGACCGGCTCTTGACCAGCCGCTGCTCGTGCAGGCGCACGGACACGTCGGCAAAGGCCAGCGGTGGCCGCGCGCCGCGACGGGCCCCGGCCTGCAGCTCGGCGCGGATCGACTCGGCCAGGTGCAGCGCCTCGCTGTCGTCCAGCGGCAGGTAGAGAGCGGTGCGGCCGTCGAGCAGCGCGGCGAGGGCTTCGTCGCGCTCGGCGTTGCCGAAGGCCTGGTCGAGGCCATGCACGCGCTCGGCGCCTTCCGCCCCCAGCCGGCGCCCGGTCCAGGCTTCCATCTCCGGGTCGCGATCCTGGCAGAACAGCACGCTCTCGCCATCGTCACGGCCGGGGAGCAGCAGCAGCAGGGCGTCGGGCTCGGGGAAGCCGGTGAGATAGTGAAAGTCGCTGTTCTGACGAAAGGCATGTTCGCTGTCCCCGGAGCGGGTGACCAGCGAGGCGCCGGGCAGCAGCACGGCGGCATCGTCGGGCAGCGTGGCCATCAGGCGGCGGCGGCGCTCGCGGAATTCGGCTGCGCCGATGGCGGCGGGGCGAGGCAGGATCTCGGGCGGCATGGCAGTTCCTCGGGCAGGCGGGAGCCCCGCCGAGCGGCGGGGCCGGACATCTCGCGGTCCGGGCCGGCGGCCCGGACCGCCTCAGTGCTTGGTGTAGGCCTCGGGGTCGTCGACCTTCTCGACCTGCGGCTGACCGGGATGCTGCTCGGTGTAGAGCATCATGGCGGCCATGCGGGCGTGCTCGGTGAGGGCGAAGAGGTCGTTCTCGTTCTCCGGGTCGTCATCGAGGTCGGTCTCGATGTTGGTCAGGCCCTTGAGGTCGTCGACCGCCTCACGCAGGGCCTCGGACCACTGCTTGCGCGGCGCGTCGCCGGCATCCTCGATCACCTCGAGGAAGCCCAGGGTCCAGTCCTTGAGCCCTTCGGCGCGCTCGGCCAGGGAGAACAGGTCATCGGGCAGCAGCGGCTCGTAGTTCATCTCGCTGGCCGAGAGCGCCTCGACGGTCTGGCGGCGCCATCCCAGCAGGCGCTCGGCGGACGGCTCGTCGCGAGGCTGCTCGACGCCCAGGTTCTGGCACACGACTTCCAGCCAGCCTTCGGCGCTGAGGTCGTGCAGCGCCAGCGAGGCGCACAGGCGGCCGTCGAGGAAGGCCGGCGATTGCATGCTGCCGTGCAACAGGAAGGTGTCGGCGATGTCGGAGAAATCCTGGCGTTCGTTGATCAGAGACATGGGACCATCCGGTGCGAGGGCCGCGCGGCGCGTTGACCGGCCGCAAACGGCTCTCTTATAGTGACTTGACGTACGTATACCCCACGATGTTAACGCATCGGGCCCCCTTGGCGCCGCATCCCGCGCGCTCGTCCGGGCCCGCCGGAGCCCCCCATGACCGACGCCTCGCGGCCCACCACCGAGATCACCCTGCTGGAGCGCCAGTACGTCATCGCCTGTCCGCCGGAAGAGCGCGACAAGCTGGAGCGTACCGCCCGCTACCTGGATCGTGCCATGCAGGGCATCCACGCCCAGGGCAAGGTGGTCGACCGGGAGAAGGTCGCCATCATGGCGGCCCTGAACATCACCCACGAGCTGCTCGAGACCCTCGAGGAGCGCCGCGCCGGCGAGAAGAGCCTCGGCGAGCTCAGCGCGCGCCTGGAGAAGGCGCTGGCCGACGCGCCCTCGCGCTGAGGATTCTTCGCTTTGGACGTAGGCCTCGCTCTGCTAGGATAGAGACGTTCCCTGGGGTGTTCGCCAGTCGTTAAGTCCCTCGAGCCTATGCGCAGTACCCAGGGGGCCAACAGCTAGTCCGGACCCGTGTGCATGTCCGTGCGACGGAAAGCCTGACGGTCCGGCTGCGGCCACCCACCTTGAACCACAGGGTTCAAGGGCCAGAATGACAGCGGCACTCTGGGGAACTCCTTTCCGCATGACCGATCTGCAAGACACCGCCGCTCACGCCGTGAGAGACGACGAACGACGCGCCCTGCGTCGTGACCTTCGCCGTCGCCGCCGCCAGCTGAGCGCGCAAGAGCAATATCAGGCCGCCCGGCGACTGTGCCATCGCCTGCGGCATCTCCCCGAAGTCCAGCGCGCCCGGCGCGTGGCCCTCTACCTGCCCAACGACGGCGAGATCGATCCGACCCGCCTGATGCCCTGGCTGAACGGCCGCGGTGCCCGCGTCTATCTGCCCGTGCTGCGTCCGCTTTCCCACAACGCCCTGTGGTTCGTGCACTACCACGCCGGCACGCCGATGGTGACCAATCGCTTCGGTATCCCGGAGCCCTGCACCCGCCACGGCGCCCATCGCGCCCGCCGCACGCCGGCCTGGGCCCTGGACCTGATCCTGATGCCGCTGGTGGGCTTCGACGACGACGGCCAGCGTATCGGCATGGGCGGCGGCTTCTACGACCGTACCCTGGCCTTCACCCGTGGCAGCGGGCCGCGTCCGCGCCTGATCGGCCTGGCCCACGACTGCCAGCGCGTCGAGCGCCTGCCGGTGGCGCCCTGGGACGTGCCGCTGGACGCCATCGTCAGCGATCGCCGCGTGGTGCGCCCCTGATGCCCTCACGGTCTTCCTGACATGAAAAAAGCGGCCGATGCCTGAGCATCGACCGCTTTTTTTCGGGAATCGTCCTGGGCGGCGGCGCTTACTGGCCGACCAGCGCCTGGGCGTAGCCGGTCGCCACGACACCGATACCGAAGATCAGCACCAGGATCATGACCAGGTCGGGCTTGCGCTTCATCGTCGACTCCCTTCGATGTGACGGCGGCGATTCGGGGATCTCCCGAGCGCCGGCTGACGTTGACTGCTATCGACTATACGACGTCGAGATCGCCTCGAAAGGCACATTTGCCTTATCGAACACCGTTTGTTCACGGTTTCTAGACCGATCGACCGCGAGGAGGGCACACGAACCGTGCAAACGCGCTCGGCCAGGCGTCTCGAACGAGGCCACAGCCTAGCGAAAGACCCCGAGCATGACAACCGTCATACTCGGGGCACGAGGAAAAACAACGCCGTCATGGCCGAGCACAGCGGGCAAGCGACCGCTTACTCACCGGCTTGGGGAAGGTCACGCCATGAACAGGCGATAGGCGGGATTGTCCGACTCCTTCCAGTAGCGATAGCCGATCTCGTCGAAGTGCTCCTCGACGTGGCCGCGGTCGTCCTCCGGCAGCTGCATCCCCACCAGCACGCGGCCGTAGGCGGCGCCGTGGTTGCGATAGTGGAACAGCGAAATGTTCCAGTCGTGGGGCAGATGGGTGAGGAAGTTCATCAGCGCGCCGGGACGCTCCGGGAACTCGAAACGATAGACCTCCTCGTCGAAGCGTTCCTGGGGACGGCCCCCGCCGAGGTGGCGCAGGTGCAGCTTGGCCAGCTCGTTGTCGGTGAGGTCCTCCACCGGATAGTCGGCCTCGCGCAGCTTGTCGATCACCGCCTGACGGTCCTCGCCGCCCGGCTTGACCTGCACCCCGACAAAGATGTGCGCCTGCTCGGGATCGGCATAGCGATAGCTGAACTCGGTGACCATGCGCTTGCCGATGGTGCGGCAGAACTTCTTGAAGCTGCCCGGTCGCTCGGGGATGGTCACCGCCAGGATCGCCTCGCGCTGCTCGCCCAGCTCGGTGCGCTCGGCGATGTGCTGCAGGCGGTCGAAGTTGGTGTTGGCCCCGGAGTTGATGCACACCAGGGTCTCGCCGCTGGCGCCGGTCTGCTGGATGTACTTCTTCAGCCCGGCCAGCGACAGGGCACCGGACGTCTCGGAGACCGCGCGGGTGTCCTCGAAGATGTCCTTCACGGCGGCGCACATCTCGTCGGTGTTGACGGTGATGACGTCGTCCACCAGGTCGCGCATCACCGCGAAGGGCGCCGCGCCGACCTGGGCCACGGCCACACCCTCGGCGAACACGCCGACCTGGTCCAGCACCACGCGCTCGCCGCTGTCCAGGGCCGCCTTGAGGCTGGCGCTGTCCTCGGACTCCACGCCGATCACCTTGATCTCCGGGCGCAGGTACTTCACGTAGGCGGCCACGCCGGCGATCAGGCCGCCGCCGCCCACCGGCACGAAGATGGCGTCCAGCCGGCCGGGATTCTGGCGCAGGATCTCCACCGCCACGGTGCCCTGACCGGCGATCACGTCGATATCGTCGAACGGCGGGATGTAGGTGTAGCCGTGTTCCTCGATCAGCTCCTGGGCGTGGGCCGCGGCCTCGCCGAAGGCATCGCCCTTGAGCACCACCCTGGCGCCCCGGGCGCGCACCGCGGCGACCTTGATCTCCGGGGTGATACGCGGCATCACGATCACCGCCTTGACCCCCATCTGCTTCGCGGCCATGGCCAGCCCCTGGGCGTGGTTGCCCGCCGAGGCGGCGATCACGCCCTTGGCCTTCTGCTCGTCGCTGAGCTGCGCCATCTTGTTGTAGGCACCGCGAATCTTGAAGGAGTAGACCGGCTGGAGGTCTTCGCGCTTGATCAGAATCTGGTTGTCGAATCGGCGGGACAGGAAGGGAGCCGACGAGATCGGCGTTTCCCGGGCGGCCTCATAGACCCGGGCCTGGAGAATCTTCTTGACGGTATCTTCGAGCATCCTGACATTCCGATAGTAGCGCGAGGGGCCGCGTGACGCGGCGCGGAGGGAACCTCTATTGGTAGCATTCGCGCCGGCACGGCGTCCAGCACGGCGAGGCGCCATGGCCTATAATGGCGCGGCATTTCCACCCTCCAGCCAGACGAGCCCTCCATGACCCAGGACGAACTCAAGGACGCCGTGGCCGCTGCCGCCATCGACGAGATCCGCCCGCTGCTCGGGCGCGACGTGGTGATCGGCGTCGGCACCGGCTCCACCGCCAACCGCTTCATCGACCAGCTGGCCGCGCTGAGCGGCGACTTTCGCGGCGCCGTGGCCAGCTCGGAAGCCAGCGCCGAGCGCCTGCGCGGCCACGGCATCGACGTCTTCGAGCTCAACGAGGTCGGCACCGTACCCGTCTATGTCGACGGCGCCGACGAAGTGAACGCTCACTTTCAGATGATCAAGGGCGGCGGTGCGGCCCTGACCCGAGAGAAGATCGTCGCCGCCTGCGCCCAGCGCTTCGTGTGCATCGCCGACGGCTCCAAGAAGGTGAAGCGCCTGGGTGACTTCCCGCTGCCGGTGGAGGTGATTCCCATGGCCCGCTCCTACGTGGCCCGGGAGCTGGTCAAGCTGGGCGCCGACCCGGTCTACCGCGAGGGCGTGGTCACCGACAACGGCAACCAGATCCTCGACTGCTATGAGTTCATGATCGACGATCCGGTGGCCATGGAAGCGCAGCTCAACGCCATCGTCGGGGTGGTCACCAACGGCCTGTTCGCCGCCCGCGGCGCCGACGTGCTGCTGCTGGGCACCGACCAGGGCGTCGAGCGGCTAACGCCAGAAGCGTGATATGAGAGCCTCGGGGCAAACCGGCGCGAGGGCGCTATAGACCCATCCGTGGGCGCTTCTTTGGCCCTGCGGCGCTCTCGCATCCTGCTCCGCTTGCAGGACCGGTGCTGGCCATCCATGGCCAAAACCCCCTCGCTTCCGTTGGTCCCCGGCTCGGCCTCGCCCCGCCAAAGAAGTGAGCGCTCACTTCGATCAAAGAAGCCGTTCGAGGCCTTCCAGCGTGCGCGCCAGGGCGCCGCGGTTGGCCTCGACCACCGCCCGACCGGCCACGGCGAGGCGTTCCCGCTCCGCCGCGTCGCCGAGCAGGCGCACGAGCGCCTCGGCGAGCGTCGCGGCATCGGTGATCTCCACCAGTGCCTGGCGCTCGCGCAGCGCCTCGGCCACGTCGGTGAAGTTGGCGAGCTCGGGGCCGGTCAGCACCGGCACGCCCATGGCGGCCGGTTCCAGCAGGTTGTGGCCGCCGATCGGCACCAGGCTGCCGCCGACGAAGGCCGCATCGCCCGCACCGTAGAGCGCCGACAGCTCGCCCATGGTGTCGCCCAGATAGACCGCGATCTCGCCGGTCACCGCCTCGTCCCGCGAGCGCCGCGCCAGCGACATGCCCTCGTGGCGGCACAGTTCGGCCGCCGCCTCGAAGCGCCGCGGATGGCGCGGCACCAGGATCAGCAGCGCCTCGGAATAGCGCTCCCGCAGCCGCGCGTGGGCCTCGAGCAGCGCCTCGTCCTCGCCCTCGTGGGTGGAGCCCGCCACCCACACCGGGCGTTTTCCGAACCCGGTTCGCAAGCGTTCACTCACCTCGAAGGCCTTGTCATCACGGGCCAGGTCGAATTTGAGCGAGCCGGTCACCTCGGCCTTCTCCGCCGCCATGCCCAGCGCCCGGAAGCGCTCGGCATCGGCCTCGGACTTGGCCCCCAGCCAGCTGACGTGAGACAGCGCCTCGGCCATCAGCCTGCCGAGGCGACGATAGCCCTGGAAGGCCCGCGGCGAGAGCCGGCCGTTGACCACCGCCACCGGAATGCCCCGCCGCTCGCAGCCGGCCAGCAGGTTGGGCCACAGCTCGGTCTCGAAGAAGATGGCGAGATCGGGACGCAGGCGATCGAGGAAACGCCGGGCGGCGCCGGGGAAGTCCAGCGGCACGAAGTGATGACTCACTTCGGCTGTATGCGCCTCGCCCTGAAGGCGTTCGGCGACGGCATGGGCGCGTTCTGCGCCGGTGGCGGTCATGGTGGTGATCACCAGGCGGCGGTCGGGATGACGCCGCGCCAGGGCCTCGATCAGCGGCCGGGCGGCCTGCACCTCGCCCACCGAGGCGCAGTGCAGCCACAGGCTGTGGGCGCCCTCGGGCGAGCCGACGATGCGCCCCAGCCGCTCGACGCGGGAGCGCCCGGGCAGGCTCTCCTTCCACACCCGTCGCCAGACCAGCGGCGACAGCGCAAGCAGCGCGGCGGAGTAGCCGCGCCGCACCCAGGGGTGGCCGGCCATCAGGCCTCGCGGTCGAGGATGGTGGAGATCATCGCCGTGGTGGACACGCCGTCCTCGAAGCCCAGCACCCGCACCTCGCCGCCGGCCGCGCGCACGGCCTCGCCGCCGGCGATGTCCTCGGGGCGGTAGTCGCCGCCCTTGACCAGCACGTCAGGGAGCACCGCCTCGATCAGCCGCTGCGGGGTGTCCTCGGCGAAGGGCACCACCCAGTCCACCGCGCCCAGCCCGGCCAGCACCTGCATGCGGCGAGCCAGCGGGTTGATCGGCCGCTTGGGTCCCTTGAGCCGTCCGATGGAGGCGTCGTCGTTGACCGCCACGATCAGCCGGTCGCCGAGCCGGCGGGCGTGCTCCAGGTAGGCCACGTGGCCGGCGTGGAGGATGTCGAAGCAGCCGTTGGTCATCACCACCCGTTCGCCACGGGCCTGAGCGGCCCGCACCGCCTCGATCAGGGGCGCCTCGGCGATGACGCCGAATTCGGCCAGCTTGTCGCCGTGCAGGGCGGTGTAGAGCTCGGCGACGGACAGCGTGGCGGTGCCGGGCTTGGCGACCACCAGGCCGGCGGCCAGGTTGGCCAGGGTCATGGCCTCGGGGAAGCCGTGGCCGGCGGCCAGCGCCAGACCCAGCACGCCGATCACGGTATCGCCGGCGCCGGTGACGTCGAACACCTCCCGGGCGCGGGTCGGCAGGTGCAGCGGCTCGTGGCCCTCGCGGATCAGGGTCATGCCCTTCTCGCTGCGGGTGATCAGCAGCGCCTCGAGCTCCAGCTCGGCGCGCAGCGCCTCGCCGCGCTCGGACAGGGTGGCATCGTCCGGGCAGGGCCCGGCGACGGCCTCGAACTCGGCCAGGTTGGGGGTGATCACGCTGGCACCGCGGTACTTGCGGAAGTCGCTGCCCTTGGGATCGACCAGCACCCGCTTGCCGGCGGCCCGCACCCGGCCGATCAGCCCCTGGACGTCGGCCAGGGTGCCCTTGCCGTAGTCGGAGAGGATCACCAGGTCGGCGGCGTCCAGGGCCGTCTCGACCTTCTCCGCCAGCGGGCCGGTGTCCACGTCGCCGAGGCTCTGCTCGAAGTCGAGGCGGATCAGCTGCTGGTTGCGGCTCATCACACGGAGCTTGGTAATGGTGGGTATGTCGGCGCTTCGGGCGAAGTGAGTGCTCACACCGGCGTCCTCGAGGCGGCGGCTCAGCAGGTCGGCGTTGTCGTCGTCGCCGACCAGGCCGGCCAGCGCCGCCCGCGCGCCCAGCGAGGCGATGTTGAGCGCCACGTTGGCGGCGCCGCCGGGGCGATCCTCGGCCTCCTCGACCCGCACCACCGGCACCGGGGCCTCGGGCGAGATCCGTGAGGTGCCGCCATGGAAGTAGCGGTCGAGCATCACGTCGCCCACCACCAGCAGGCGGGAATGCTCCAGGGCGGTCAGATCAAGCTTCATCGGAAGGCTCCCTTTCCTGACGGGACGCGGCGGTGTCCAGCACCGCCTCGAGATGGCGAATGACGTCGTCGGCCTGGATCAGCGACATGGCGTCGGGATGGCGGACCCGCTGCCCCCAGGGGAGCGTCTCGGGGTCCTTGTGCAGGAACTGGCGCACCGCGTCGGGATAGCGGTTCACCACGTGTTCGCGCCAGCAGTAGGGCGCGGCCCGGTCCGGGTTGGTGGTGGCGAACAGGCCGACCACCGGGGTGTTCAGGGCGTTGGCCATGTGCACCGGACCGGAGTCCGGCGCCACCACCGCCCGGGCGCCGTCGATCAGCGCCAGCAGGCCCTTGAGCGAGGAGCCACCGATGGCGTCGATCACCGCGCCGGGCTGGGACAGCGCCTGGATGCGGCTGCCCATCTCGCGCTCCTGGGTGCTGCCACCGCCGGTCAGCACCGTCTTCAGGCCGTGCTGGACCCAGGCGTGCTCGACCACGCTGGCGTAGCCCTCCGCCGACCAGTTGCGGAAGTTGCGCAGCCGCGGGTTGGCGCAGGGGCTCATCAGCAGGTAGGGCGCATCCCCGGTCAGCGCCGCGGCCTCGTCACGGGCGGCGGCGGGGATCGGCATGTCCCATGCCAGCGAGAGATCCTCGACGCCCAGCAGCCGGGCGAAGTCGAGGAAGGACTCGAGCACGTGGGCGCGGGGGTGCGGCGCCAGCTGGCGGTGGGTGAACCAGTGCTGGGCATCCTTGGCACGGGCCTTGTCGTAGCCGACGCGCAGGTCGGCCTTGAGGCCCAGGGAGAGCACGCTGGCCCGCAGCGCCTGCTGCATGTGCAGCAGCACGTCGAAGCGCGTGTCCGCCAGCTGCCGCCACAGCTCGCGCATCCCCGCCAGGCCCGTGGCCTTGTCGTAGACGACGAACTCGACCCCCGACATGCCGGCCAGTAGACTGTGCTCGCCCTTGCCGATGATCCAGGTGATGCGCGCATCGGGCCACTGACGCTGCAGCGCGCGGATCGTCGGAACCAGGTTACAGACATCGCCCAGGGCGGAGAGGCGCAGCACGCCGATATGGGCGGGGCTGGCGGGCAGAGGATGCTTCATGCGATTGGCAACGCTTCAAACGGGAAAGGTTTACATTTTATATGATGCGGACAGTTTATGTGACGCCGATGGGGCGCCACAAATCGGCCCGCTCACCTTCGATCCCGACCACTGGCGCCGGCAGGGCCGCGTCACCGGAGAGGCACCCGGCCGCGGGGCCAGCCTGTTCCTGGCCGCCGGCGATGCCGAGTGGGTGCTGCGCCCCTACCGCCGCGGTGGCCTGGTGGCCAGGATCAGCGAATCGCGCTACCTGTGGACCGGCGCCGAACGCAGCCGTTCCTTCCGCGAGCTGCGCCTGACCGCCCACCTGTTCTCGCTCGGCCTGCCGGTGCCCCGCCCGGTGGCGGCGGTCACGACACGCCACGGCCCCAGCTACGAGGCCGCCCTGATCACCGTGCGCCTGAACGGCGCCCGCGCCCTGGCCGAGCGGCTCCATGACGCCGATGACGCCCTGCTGGCCCGGGTCGGCGCCACGGTGCGCCGCTTCCACGACGCCGGCCTCGACCACGTGGACCTCAACGCCCGCAACCTGCTGGTCGATGACGACGACAGCGTGTGGCTGATCGACTTCGACCGCTGCCGTCTGCGCGCGCCCGGCCAGTGGCAGGAGGCCAACCTCGAACGGCTGGCCCGCTCGCTGACCAAGTTCGACGCCGCCCCCGCCATGGCCGCCATCCGTCGCGGCTACGAGGCCGGCGACGCCGCCTGACCGGCGTACTCCGCCACCAGCGCCTCGACGTGGCGCGCCAGGGTGAAGTCCTCCAGCACCCGCGCCCGGCCCGCCGCGCCGAGCCGCTCGCGCAGCGCGCCGTCGTCGACCAGCTCGGCCAGCGCCGCGGCCCAGGCCTCGGGGGATTCGGGGTCGGCCAGTCGGCCGGTGTCCGGGCTCACCAGCTCCGGAATCGCTCCGCTCGACGCCCCCACCACCGGCCGGCCGGCGGCCATGGCCTCGATCACCGTCAGCCCGAAGGCCTCGTTGCGCGACGGCGTGCAGACCACGTCCAGCGCCTGCAGGCAGCGCGGCAGGTCGGCGCGGAAGCCGGCGAAGGTGAGCCGCGCGCCGAGCCCCAGCGCCTCGACGCGCTCGCGCAGCGCCTCGACGAAGGCCGCGTTGCTGCCCTCCTCGGCCGTCAGCCCGCCGATCATCACGCCATGCCAGGCCGAATCGGGCCGGTTTTCTGCGAGCGACGCCAGCGCCTCGACCCACACCCGCTGCCCCTTGCCCGGGGTGATGCGCCCCGGCAGGCCGATCGCCACCGCGCCCTCGGGCACGCCCAGCTCGCCGCGCAGCGTGTCACGCTCGTCATCGGCGAGGCGCTCGACGTAGGGCGCCGGATCGATGCCGAGGTAGAGCCGGCGGATGCGCTCGGCGGGCAGCGGGAAGGCCGCGAGATTGCGGGCGCGGGTCGCCTCGCTGATCGAGAACAGCCGGGTGACCCGGCCGTAGGCCCAGCGATGGTAGAAGTCGCGCTTGGGCCGGGTGACGCCCATGTGGTCGGTGAAGAACAGCCTGAGCCCCGGGCGCAGGGTCGCCAGCAGCGCACCCAGGCGCAGGTCGCTGGACTTGTGGCAGTGGATGACCTCGATGCCGTGGGCCTTGAGATAGGCCAGTATGCGACCGACCCGCCACAGCGCCTGGCCGCGGGATGGCACCGTCAGCGGCGTGACGCCGGCGGCCTCGAGGCTCGCCGCCACCCGCGAGCCTTCAAGCGCCAGGCCGTGGGCCTCCCACCCCTGACGAGCCAGCTCGGGTATAATCCGCGCAGGATACATTTCCAGTCCGCCCCAGCCGTTCGAGAGGCAGAGCTGCATGACCTTGGGTCTCAAGGCATCCTCCATTCGGTGTCGGGGCTCGGGAGCCCCATGACGAGTTTCTCCGATCAACGGCCGCCGCGCCTGCTGGTGGTTCGCAACGACAAGCTCGGCGACTTCATGCTGGCCTGGCCGGCCCTGGCGGCCCTCAAGGCCGCCTCGCCGCGCCCCCACGTCAGCGTGCTGGTGCCGAGCTATACCGCCCCGCTGGCCCGCGCCTGCCCGTGGATCGACGAGGTGATCCTCGACCCGGGCGATGACGCCGGCCGTGAGGGACGGCGCGAACTGCTGGCCGAGCTGAAGGCCGGGCGCTTCGATGCGCTGCTGACGCTTTACTCCACGCCGCGCGTCGGCTGGCTGGGCTGGCGCGCCGGCATTCCGCTGCGCCTGGCGCCGGCCACCAAGTGGGCCCAGCTATTCTACAACCGCCGCGTCACCCAGCGCAGGTCGCGCTCGGAGAAACCCGAGTACGTCTACAACCTGGAGCTCGCCGAGGCGCTGCTCGAGGCGCTGGGCATCGCGGTGCCGACGCGGCCGGCGCCGCCCTGCTGGCCGCTGGATGACGGCGAGCACGCGCGCCAGCGCTCACTCGTGGCCGAGGCTACCGGGCTCGGTGATGACCGCCCGTGGCTGTTCCTTCACCCCGGCAGCGGCGGCTCGGCGGTCAACCTCACGCCCGAGGCCTACGCGCGGCTGGCCCGCGACGTCGATGCCCGGCTGCGCGAGGCGGGCAAGACACCGGCCTGGGTGATCACCGCCGGCCCCGGGGAGACCGACAACGCCGATGCCCTGTGCGAGACGCTGCGCGAGGCCGGACTCGAGGCCAGGCGCCTGCCGCCGAGCCCGGGGCTCGAGGCCTTCGCCAGGAGCCTCGTGGCCGCCGACCTGTTCATCGCCGGCTCCACCGGACCGCTGCACGTCGCCGCCTGCCTGGACCGCCCCACCGCCGGCTTCTATCCTGCGCGGCGTTCGGCCACGCCGCTACGCTGGCAGACCTGCAACGCCGAGGCCCGGCGCCTGGCCTTCTGCCCGCCCGAGGGCGCCCACGAGGCGGACATGGCGGCCATCGACCTGGCCGCCGCCGCCGAGTCCATCGCCGCGCACCTGACCTCTCCTTCGATCAGCGAGACCCGCCCATGACGCCCATCTCCGGCATCATCATCACGCTCAACGAGGCCGACAACGTCACCGACTGCATCGCCTCCCTGCAACGGGTCTGCGACGAGGTGATCGTCGTCGACTCCGGCAGCCAGGACGACACCGTGGCGCTCGCCGAGGCCGCCGGCGCCCGGGTGATTCATCAGCCCTATCTCGGCGACGGCCCGCAGAAGGCCTTCGCGGTGCCCCAGGCCGCCCATGACTGGATCCTGGCGCTGGACGCCGACGAACGCCTCGACGACGACGCCGTCGCGGCGATCCAGGGCCTGGCGCTGGACGATCCGCAGCAGGCCTTTCGCTTCAGGCGCCGCAACTTTGCCGGCCGCCACTGGATCCGCGCCGCGGGCTTCTACCCCGACCCGGTCACCCGGCTCTACAACCGCACCACCTCGGGCTATCTGCCCAAGAAGGCGCACTCCTCGGTGCAGGCGCCTTCGGTGACGGATCTGGACGCCCATCTCCGCCACTTCACCTATCGTGACCTGTCACACTGGATCAGCCGCATCGACGCGCTCTCCAGCCGCGATGCCTGGGCAATGAAGGAACGTGGCAAACGGCCCTCGGCCGTGCGGCCGGCACTGCATGCGGCCACCGCCACCTTTCGCAAGCTGATCCTCAAGGGCGGCCTCTTCCAGGGCGCGGACGGCTTCACCGTGGCCATGACCACGGCATTCCACGCCTACATGAAGTACGCCAAACTCAACGAGCTCTACGAGAACGAGCGTGCGGAACAGAACGAACGCTGAAGATGCCATCCCCGCCCGCCTGAAGCGGCCGCGCGGATGGGCGCTGCTGACCCTAGGCGTGGCCCTGGGCTTTGCCGTCGTCACCGTGACCCGGCTGCCGGCCCTGGCGCTGTGGCCGATCGCCGCCGGCTGGCTGTGGCTGGCCCATCGCCTGCGCTGGGGCGACGACGCGGCCGCACCGATGCCGCGGCGCCGCTGGCCCTGGTCGCTGCTGCCGCTGAGCCTGTGGGGCATCTACGTCTATCTGGCCGACAGCTTCGGCGATGTCGACCTGGGGGCGGTGTTCTTCCACCTGCAGGCCGGCATCAGCGATCACGGCGGCGGCGAGCGGCTGGTCGCCGCCGTGCTCTATACCCTCGCCATGCTGGCAGTACTGGCCGCCTTCACCTGGCTGGTGCGGCGCGACGGCCGCTGGGCTCGCCATGAACGCCTGCTGGCCGCGGTGCTGCTGCTCGGCAATCCGATGCTACTGGGGCTCGGCCAGCGCGGCATGGCCTTCGTCACCGAGGACGGCGCCTGGCTGGATCGCCGCTACGTGCCGCCGGTGATCCAGGCGGCGCCGGCCGATCCGCCCAACCTGCTGGTGCTCTACCTGGAGAGCCTGGAACGCACCTATGCCGACCGCGAACGCTTCGGCGACGCCTACGGGCCGCTCGCCGAGCTGGGCCGACGCGGCGTGGTCTTCGAGGGAATCCGCCAGCTCGACAACACCGGCTGGACCATGGCCGGGATGATCGCCAGCCAGTGCGGCACGCCGCTGATGCCGGCGGGACTGCTGCATGACAGCCAGTTCGAGCCCCTGGACCGGGTCGTGCCGGGCGTCGACTGCCTGGGCGACCTGCTGTCGGCCCAGGGCTATGCCCTGAGCTATCTCGGCGGCGCCAGCACCCGCTTCGCCGGCAAGGGCCGTTTCTACACCGGCCACGGCGTCACACGGGTGCGCGGCCGCGAGACCCTGGCCCCACGGCTCGAGGACCCCGACTATCTCAACAGCTGGGGGCTGTACGACGACAGCCTCTATGCCTTCACCCGGGAGGAGATCCGCCGCCGCGAGGCGGAGGGCGGCCCCTGGGGCGTGATCGCGCTCAGCCTCGGCACCCATCCGCCCGCCGGCTACCCGGCCCGGGCCTGCGAGGCGCGCCAGGGCGATCACGACGGCGAGGACATCCTCTATGCGGTGGAATGCTCGGCCTGGCTGGCCAAGCGGCTGGTGGAACGGCTGGAGGCCGAGGGGCTGCTGGCCAACACCCTGGTGGTGATCGCCAGCGATCACCTGACCATGCGCGTTTCGGCCTGGGAGCAACTGATCGCCGGCCCCCGCGCCAATACCCTGATGCTGCTGCACAACGACCTGATTCCGCGCCGTCTCGACCGCGAGGGGTCGACGCTCGACGTGCTGCCCACCGTGCTGGAGGCCATGGGCTTTCGCATCGCGCACCACCGCGCGGGGCTCGGCGTCTCGCTGCTGTCGCGGGAACCGACGCTGGTCGAGCGCCACGGGCTGGAGGCGATCAATGCCCGGCTCAAGGAAGAGACCGCCCTGCAGCGCCGGCTGTGGGAGGGGCTCGACCTGCCCCGCCCGGAGCCGGCGTCGGTCCGGGCGGAGCGTTCGGACGAAGCGCCGTAGGCCGCGGCTAGCCGGCCAGGATGGCCGACAGGATCTTCTCCGGCGGCTGCTGCTTGAGGCAGTTGGTGTGACCCAGCGGGCAGGTACGCTCGAAGCAGGGCGAGCAGTCCAGCGCCAGGTAGTGAATCTCGGCGTCGCCGGTGAGCGGCGGCGTATAGGCCGGCGACGAGGAGCCGTAGATCGCCTGGATGCGGGTGCCCGCGGCGGCGGCCACGTGCATCAGCCCCGAGTCGTTGGTCACCGCCTGGCGGCAGTCGGCGAGCAGGTCCACCGCGTCGGCCAGCCGCGTCTTGCCGCACAGGTTATGCGCATGCTCGAGCCCGCCGGCGATGGTCTCGCCGGCGGGTTCGTCCTTGGGGCCGCCCATCACCCGCACCTCGAAGCCCTCGGCGATCAGCGCCTCGGCCAGGCGGCGGAAGTACTCGAGCGGCCACTGCTTGGCGGGGCCGTACTCGGCGCCGGGCATCATGGCGATGGCCGGGCGGCTCCCGATACCGAGCGAGGCGTGCAGCGATGCCAGATTGGCGTCGTCACGCCGCAGCGCCGGGCGCGGGACCGGGAAGTCGCCCTGTGCCGCCTCGCCGGCCGGCAGCCCCAGCGACACGAAGCGCTTCACGGTCTGGTCGAGCACGGCCTTGTCGAGGCGGCGGCGTTCGTTGAGCAGCCCGTAGCGCTGCTCGCCGTGGAAGCCGACACGCCGCGGGATGCGCGCCAGGAAGGGCACCAGTGCCGACTTCCAGGAGCGCGGCAGCACGATGGCGCGGTCGAAGCGCCCGCGCAGCGAGGCCGCCAGCTTGCGCCGCGCGGCCAAGCCGAACTCGCCGTGGCCGACTTCCAGCGCGGCCACCTCGTCGACCTCTTCCATCCGCTCGAGGATCGGCCGCGACCAGGCCGGCGCCACCACGCCGATGGTCGCCGCCGGGTCGCGTTCCTTGAGCGTCTTGAACAGGCTCTGGGCCATGACCATGTCGCCGACCCAGGACGGGCCGACGACCAGGATGCGCTCGCCCGGGTCAGGCATTCAGCCACTCCAGATAGGCCTTCACGCCTTCGGCGACGGTGTGGAACTCGCGGTCGTAGCCGGCCTCGCGCAGCCGCGCGATGTCGGCCCGGGTGTAGCTCTGGTAGCGGCCCTTGAGCTCGTCGGGGAAGTCGATGTACTCGATCTTGCCCTTGCCGTAGTAGTCGACCACCGCCTCGCCGATCGCCTTGAACGGCTCGGCACGGCCGGTACCGAGGTTGAAGATGCCGGAGGCCTCGGGATGGTCGAGGAACCACAGGTTCACGTCGACCACGTCGCCGACGTAGATGAAGTCGCGGCTCTGCATGCCGGCCTCGTAGCCGTCCCAGGCGCCGAACAGCTTGAGGTCCTGGCCGCCGCTGATCTGGGTGTGGTGGTGGTAGGCGACGCTGGCCATCTTGCCCTTGTGCTGCTCGCGGGGGCCGTAGACGTTGAAGTAGCGGAAGCCGACCACCTGGCTCTCGAATTCGTCGTGGCGGGCGCGCACATACTGGTCGAACAGCAGCTTGGAGTAGCCGTAGACGTTGAGCGGCTTCTCGTGCTCGGGCTCCTCGCGGAACACCTCGCTGCCGCCGTAGGTGGCCGCGGAGGAGGCATAGATGAAGGGAATGCCCTTGAGCTGGCAGAAGTGCAGCAGCTCCTTGGAGTACTCGAAGTTGTTCTCGAGCATGAAGCGGCCGTCCCACTCCGTGGTGTCGGAGCAGGCGCCCTCGTGGAAGATCGCCTCGATGGGCGGCAGGTGCGAGGTCTCGCCGTTGAGGGCGGCCTTCACCCGGGCCAGGAAGTCGTCCTTGTCCAGGTAGTCGCCGAGGGTGCAGTCGGCCAGATTGACGAACTTGGTGCCGTCGCTCAGGTCGTCGACCACCATCACGTCGTTGCGGCCGCGCTCGTTGAGTGCCTTGACCAGATTCGAGCCGATGAAGCCGGCTCCGCCTGTCACTACGATCATGGGGATTCCTCTCTATGCGGGTGGAGCCACCGCGGTTGGGCCGATGATGAGGGGCGCCGGGGACGGAGCGAAGAGAGGGTCCTACGCCATGGATGGCGTCGGTAGCGCCCAGGGAGGGGGTACAGCGCCCTCTCGCCGCTCCGTCGACGGATCAGCCCCGAGCCCTCGCCCGACGACGATGGCCCCAGGTATTCCGGGCTGCGCCTATAACCGATCTGCCCGTGATTGTATACTTGACCGCTCGTGAATTCATGGCCAACGGTGCTTCCGCAATGACACAGTCGACGCCAGACGTGACAACCTTCCAGGGCCTGATCCTGGCCCTGCAGCAGTACTGGGCCGAACAGGGCTGCGTGGTCCTCCAGCCCCTGGACATGGAGGTCGGCGCCGGGACCTTCCACCCGGCGACCTTCCTGCGCTCCATCGGTCCCGAGACCTGGAATGCCGCCTACGTGCAGCCTTCCCGCCGTCCCACCGACGGCCGCTACGGGGAGAACCCCAACCGCCTGCAGCACTACTACCAGTTCCAGGTGGTGATGAAGCCGTCCCCGGCCAATCTCCAGGAGCTGTACCTGGGCTCGCTCAAGCGTCTCGGCCTCGACCCGCTGGTTCACGACATCCGCTTCGTCGAAGACAACTGGGAATCCCCGACCCTCGGTGCCTGGGGCCTGGGCTGGGAAGTGTGGCTCAACGGCATGGAGGTGACCCAGTTCACCTACTTCCAGCAGGCCGGCGGCCTGGAGTGCTACCCGGTCACCGGCGAGCTGACCTACGGCATCGAGCGTATCGCCATGTACGTCCAGGACGTCGACAGCGTCTACGACCTGGTGTGGACCGTCGCCCCCGACGGCACCAAGGTCACCTACGGCGACGTCTTCCTGCAGAACGAGCGCGAGCAGTCGACCTACAACTTCGAGCACGCCGACGTGCCGGCGCTGTTCGCCGCCTTCGACCATCAGGAAGGCGAATGCAGCAAGCTGATCGAGGCCGGCCTGCCGCTGCCCGCCTACGAACAGGTGCTCAAGGCCTCGCACACCTTCAACCTGCTCGACGCCCGCCACGCCATCTCGGTGACCGAACGCCAGCGCTACATCCTGCGCGTGCGCACCATGGCCCGTGACGTGGCCCACGCCTACTACGAATCGCGCAAGGCCGCCGGCTTCCCGCTGGCCCCCGAAGCCCTGCGCCGCGAACTGCTTGCCGAAGGAGACGCTTGAGATGGCAGCCGATAGCTTTCTGGTCGAACTGGGCGTCGAGGAACTGCCGCCGGGCGCGATCGACAAACTCTCCGACGCCCTGGCCGAGGGCGTGTCCCGCGGGCTGGCCGACGCCGACATCGCCCACGGCGAGGTGACCGCCTACGGCTCCCCGCGTCGCCTGGCCGTGCGCGTCGAGGCGCTTGCCGACAAGCAGCCGGACCGTGAGGTCGAGCGCCGCGGCCCCGCGCTGGCCGCCGCCTTCAAGGAAGGCGAGCCGACCAAGGCCGCCCAGGGCTTCGCCCGCTCCTGCGGCGTCGAGGTCGACCAGCTGATCCACCTCGAGACCGACAAGGGCACCTGGCTCGGCTACCGCGAGCAGCAGCAGGGCGAGGCCACCACCGCCCTGCTGCCCGCCATCGTCGAGAAGGCCATCGCCGGCCTGCCGGTGCCGAAGAACATGCGCTGGGGCGCCTCGCGTATCGAGTTCTCCCGCCCGGCCCACTGGCTGGTGATGCTCTACGGCAGCGACGTCGTCGAGGCCAGCGCCCTCGGCCTGAGCGCCGGCCGCACCACCCGCGGCCACCGTTACCACGCCCCCGAGCCGCTCGAGCTGGCCCACGCCGACGACTACCTCGAGGCGCTGGAACAGGCCTGGGTGCTGGCCGACCGCGACAAGCGCCGCGAGCGCATCCGCGAGCAGGTGCTGGCCGAGGCCGAGGTCCAGGAGGCCCAGGCGGTGATCGACGAGGAGCTGCTGGTCGAGGTCAGCGGCCTGGTGGAATGGCCGGTCGCCCTGGCCGGCGGCTTCGACGAGCGCTTCCTCGAAGTGCCGGCCGAGTGCCTGGTCTCCTCCATGAAGGCCAACCAGAAGTACTTCCACCTGCTGGACGCCGAGGGCAACCTCAAGCCCGGCTTCATCACCATCTCCAACATCGACAGTGCCGAGCCGGAGCAGGTGATCCGCGGCAACGAGAAGGTGATCCACCCGCGTCTGGCCGATGCCGCCTTCTTCTACGAGACCGACCGCCAGCAGCCGCTGGCCGCTCGCGTCGAGGGCCTCGCCAGCGTGGTCTTCCAGCAGAAGCTCGGCTCGCTGGGCGACAAGTCCCACCGCAACGCCGCCGTGGCCGCCTTCATCGCCGGTCGCATCGACGGCGACGTGCATCAGGCTCGCCGCGCCGCCGAACTGGCCAAGTGCGACCTGGTGACCGAGATGGTCCTCGAGTTCCCCGAGTTGCAGGGCATCATGGGCCGCTACTACGCCACCCATGACGGCGAGGACGCCGAGGTCGCCCAGGCGCTCGAGGAGCAGTACCTGCCACGCTTCGCCGGCGACGCCATCCCGCAGACCCGCACCGGCCAGGCCCTGGCCCTGGCCGACCGCCTCGACACCCTGACCGGTATCTTCGGCATCGGCCAGCGCCCCACCGGCACCAAGGACCCGTTCGCCCTGCGCCGCGCCGCCATCGGCGTGCTGAACATCCTGATCCAGGGCGAGCTGGATCTGGACCTGCGCGAGCTGCTCGAGCTGGCCGCCGCCCAGCATCAGGAACTGCCCTACGCCGACGGCCTGGTCGACGAGGTGCTGGGCTACATGCTCGACCGCTTCCGCGCCTGGGCCCAGGACGAAGGCATCGGCGCCGAGGTCTACCTGGCCGTGCGTACCCGCCCGGTCAACAAGCCGCTGGACTTCGCCCGTCGCCTGCAGGCGGTGAACGCCTTCGCCCGCCGCGAGGAAGCCGCTGCCCTGGCCGCCGCCAACAAGCGGGTCTCCAACATCCTCGCCAAGCAGGGCGGCGACGTGACCGTCGAGGTCGACGCCGGCCTGCTGCAGGAAGACGCCGAGAAGGCCCTGGCCGAGGCGCTGAGCAGCTGCCACCAGAAAGTCGCCCCGCTGTTCGCCGAGGCACGCTACAGCGATGCCCTGGACGTGCTGGCGACTCTGCGCGAGCCGGTCGACCGCTTCTTCGACGACGTCATGGTGATGGCCGATAACGAGGCCGTGAAGCGCAACCGTCTGGCCCTGCTGGCCAGCCTCCAGGCGCTGTTCCTCGAGGTCGCGGACATCGCCGAGCTCCAGCACTAAGCAAAGCGAGCGACGCGAAAGGGCCGGCGAGGCGACTCGCCGGCCCTTCTTTTTGTGCCGATGTTTCATGTGGAACATCGCTCCGATCAAGGCGCCGGCACTGATGACCAGCCTCCCCTCCCCGCGACTCGCTACTATCTCCTCTCCCTTTGCTCCTCTCCCTTGTCACCTCTCACCGGTCGCCGATGTTTCACGTGGAACACTCGTCCAGTCAGGGCGCCAACCCACTGACGTCACCAGGACCTGCCCGCTTGGCATCGCCTGTTTCACGTGAAACACTGCCGCTTTCGATCCATCCTGCCCGGAGCCGTCATGCCGCGTGCCGAGAAGCCTGCCGCCCAGTTAGTCATCCTCGACCGGGATGGCGTGATCAATCAGGATTCCGACGACTACGTGAAGTCGCTCGACGAGTTCCTGCCCTATCCCCAGGCCATCGACGCCATCGCCCGCCTGTCGAGGGCCGGCTGGACGGTCGCGGTAGCCACCAATCAGTCGGGCATTTCCCGCGGCTACTACGACGAGGCGACGCTGGCGACGATGCACGATCACCTGGATGCGCTCGTCGCCGAGGCTGGCGGCAAGATCGCCCAGATCGTGCACTGCCCCCACGGGCCCGACGACGGCTGCGACTGCCGCAAGCCGCTGCCCGGGCTGCTGAAGCAGCTCGGCGCCAAGCTCGGGATCGAGAGCCTCGAGGGCAGCTGGATGGTCGGCGACAGCCTGCGCGATCTGGAAGCCGGCGAAGCGGTCGGCTGTCGGCCGGTGCTGGTGCGCACCGGCAAGGGCGAGCGCACCCTGGCCAGGCACCCAGAGCGGACCAGTGACGATCGGACCCAAGTGTTCGACGACCTGGCCGCCTTCGTCGACTGGTTGCTGGCCGGCGACGCGTCCCGATAGCCCGCCCGCCGCGCCATCCGAAGAACGCTCTCCAACGCCATCGTTCGCCGGCCCTGCCCCAGGGATCGAGACATTCTCGGGTCCTGAATAGAAAAAGCCCGCCATCTCAGGATGGCGGGCTTTTTCATGTGGCTGGCGGCGGGGATACGGGCCACTGCGCCGGCGCGATGTTTCACGTGAAACATCGCGCCGGGCGATCAGATGTCCAGGTTGGCCACCAAGGCGTTGCGCTCGATGAAGTCGCGGCGCGGCTCGACCTCGTCGCCCATCAGGGTGTTGAACATCATGTCGGCGGCCACGGCATCCTCGATGGACACGCGCAGCAGGCGGCGTGTCTCGGGATCCATGGTGGTCTCCCACAGCTGCTCCGGGTTCATCTCGCCCAGGCCCTTGTAGCGCTGGATGGACAGGCCGCGCTGGGCCTCGTTCATCAACCACTCCAGGGCGTCGTAGAAGCTGTCGATCGGCTGCTGACGCTCGCCACGAGCCACGAAGGCGCCCTCCTCGACCAGACCGTCCAGCGTCTCGCCGAGACCGGCGATAGCGCGGTAGTCGGCGCTGGTGAAGAAATCGACGCCCCACACGTAGTCGGTGGTGACACCATGGGCGAGCAGGGTCACCGCCGGCAGGTAGAAGCCACGCTCGCTGTCCTCTTCCAGGCGGAAGCTGTAGCGCGGACCGCCCTCGTAGTCGACCAGGGCATCCATCTCACGCTGCAGGTAGTCGATCCAGCCCTGCATGGCGACACGGTCGCGCAGGCTCTCCTCGCCCTCGACGCGAGCGGCGTGGACGATCTTGCGCAATACCACGTCCGGATAGACCCGCGACAGGCGCTCGATGCGACGCATCACGTCACGATACTGATCCACCAGCGACTGCAGGTGCTCGCCGCCGATGCCCGGGGCATCGGCACTCACGTGCAGGCGTGCGCCGTCCAGGGCGGTGGTGGTCAGGTAGTCGGTGAGCGCCTGTTCGTCCTTGAGGTAGCTCTCCTGCTTGCCGCGCTTGATCTTGTAGAGCGGCGGCTGGGCGATGAACACGTGACCGCGCTCGATCAGCTGCGACATCTGGCGGAAGAAGAAGGTCAGCAGCAGGGTCCGGATGTGCGAGCCATCCACGTCCGCATCGGTCATGATGATGATGGAATGGTAGCGCAGCTTGTCGGGGTTGAACTCCTCGCGCCCGATACCGCAGCCGAGCGCGGTGATCAGGGTGCCGACCTCGGCCGAGGACAGCATCTTGTCGAAGCGCGCCTTCTCGACGTTGAGGATCTTGCCCTTGAGCGGCAGGATCGCCTGGGTACGACGGTCGCGGCCCTGCTTGGCGCTGCCGCCGGCCGAGTCGCCCTCGACCAGGAACAGCTCGGAGAGGCCCGGGTCCTTCTCCTGGCAGTCGGCCAGCTTGCCGGGCAGGCCGGCGATGTCCAGCGCCCCCTTGCGGCGGGTCATGTCGCGGGCCTTTCTGGCCGCCTCGCGGGCGCGGGCCGCGTCCAGCATCTTGTTGACGATGGACTTGGCCTCGTTCGGCTTCTCGACCAGATACTCGGCGAACTGCCGGCCCATCTCCTGCTCCACCGCGGTCTTGACCTCGGAGGAGACCAGCTTGTCCTTGGTCTGGGAGGAGAACTTCGGGTCCGGCACCTTGACCGAGATGATCGCGGTCAGGCCCTCGCGGGCGTCATCGCCGGAGGTGCTGACCTTGGCCTTCTTGAGCAGGCCCTCGGCCTCGATGTAGTGGTTCAGCGTGCGCGTCAGCGAGGCGCGGAAACCGGCCAGGTGGGTGCCGCCATCCCGCTGGGGGATGTTGTTGGTGTAGCAGAAGATGTTCTCGGCGAAGGTATCGTTCCACTGCATGGCGATCTCGACGCCGACGCCGTCCTCGCGCTCGACGTTGAAGTGGAAGACCGGGTTGAGCACCGTCTTGTTGGTGTTCAGGTGGTCGACGAACGCCTTGAGGCCGCCCTCGTAGTGGAACAGCTCTTCCTTGCCGGTGCGTTCGTCCATCAGCCGGATGGCGACGCCGGAGTTGAGGAAGGACAGCTCGCGCAACCGCTTGGCCAGCACATCGTAGTGGAATTCGATGTTGTGGAAGGTCTCGGGCGAGGGCTTGAAGTGCACCCGGCTGCCGCTCTGCTCGGTCTTGCCAACCACCGACAACGGCGCCACGGGTACGCCGTGACGGTAGACCTGCTCGTGGACCTGCTCGTTGCGCCAGATGGTCAGCTTGAGCTCTTCGGAGAGCGCGTTGACCACCGAGACCCCGACGCCGTGCAGGCCACCGGAAACCTTGTAGGAGTTGTCGTCGAACTTGCCGCCGGCGTGAAGCACGGTCATGATCACCTCGGCCGCCGACACGCCCTCCTCCTCGTGCACGTCGGTCGGAATGCCGCGGCCGTTGTCGCTGACCGTGATCGACTCGTCCGGATGGATGATCACCCGGATCTCGCTGCAATAGCCGGCCAGGGCCTCATCGATGGAGTTGTCCACCAGCTCGAACACCATGTGGTGCAGGCCTGTGCCATCGTCGGTGTCGCCGATGTACATGCCGGGCCGCTTGCGTACCGCATCCAGGCCCTTGAGAACCTTGATGCTCGATGAGTCGTAAGCCTGTTCGCTCATTGACTACTCCGTCATGAAGTCTGTCTGTCCGTTGGCAGCAGCTGCCCCTGCCCCGATTCGGTGCGTTTCACGTGAAACATCGCCACCGGCGTCCGCGAATCCCAGGCGCCGGCCAGCGCCTCCGGGTCGACACTGGTGATGAAAGCCTGGCAGCGCATCTCCTCCAGCCAGGCGCAGAAGACCCGGCGGTGCGCTTCGTCCAGCTCGGCGGGAAGATCGTCGATCAGATAGACGCAGGACTGGCCCGTGGCCTGCTCCAGCAGACGCCCCTGGGCCAGCTTCAAGGCGCTCACCACCAGTTTCTGCTGGCCCCGTGAAAGCACCTCCACGGCCGGCCGTCGGCCGAGGCGAATACCCAGGTCGGCCCGCTGCGGCCCCTGCTGCGTGAACCCCATCTGGCGATCGGTGTCCCGCCCCTGCTGCAGCACCTCGGCCAGGGAGCGCTTGCGGTCCCAGCCCCGCGAATAGCGCAGGGTCAAGCCCGGCAGCTCGATCAACCCGGCCAGGGTCTCGCTGAACACCGGCTGAAAGTCCGCCATCCAGTCACGGCGCAGGGTGTCCAGTCGCTCGCCCCACAGCACCAGTTCCTGCTCCCAGGCATCCAGTGAAGCATCGTGCATTCTACCATGCCTGAGCAGGGCATTCCGATGCTTGAGGGCGCGACGATAGCGCCGCCAGGCGTCGAGGAAATCATGTTTCACGTGAAACACGCCCCAGTCGAGAAACTCGCGGCGACCAGCCGGCGAGCCCTCGAGCAGGCGGAAGGCGTCGGGATTGATCAGCTGCAGCGGCAGCACCTCGACCAGCCCCGAGAGGCGGTCCAGGCGCTCGCCGCCCAGCCGCAGCTCGAGTTCCTCGGCATCGCGCCGGCGGCGGACGCCGAGCGGCACCGGGGGATCGCCCGCCAGGCGGGCGTGGAGGGTCAGGCTCTCGGCATCGTGGGCGATGGCATTGGGCAAGCGGCGCGTGCGAAACGAACGCCCCATGCCCAGCACGTGGATGCCCTCGAGCAGGCTGGTCTTGCCGCTGCCGTTGGCGCCCGCGAAGAGATTGATCCCCGGCCCGGGCGTGAGCTCCAGGGCCTGCAGGTTGCGCAGGCCCTGGAAGGCGAGACGATCGAGGGGCATCCCGTCAGAGACGCATGGGCATGACGACGTAGAGGGCGTCGCCGCCGCCCGTCTCTTCCATCAGCGCACTGCTGTTGGGATCGGCCAGGGTCATCTGCACCCGCTCCTGGTCGAGCACGTTGAGCACGTCCACCAGGTAGCCGACGTTGAAGCCGATCTCCATGGCCGGCCCGGAGTATTCGATGGCCACGTTCTCCTCGGCCTCTTCCTGCTCGGGGTTATTGGCCATGACCCGCAGGTTGCCCTCCTCCAGGTTGAGGCGCACGCCGCGATACTTCTCGTTGGAGAGGATAGCGGTACGCGACAGTACCTGACGCAGCTCGGAGCGCTCGGCGATGAACACCTTGTCGCCGTTGCGCGGCACCACGCGCTCGTAGTCGGGGAACTTGCCGTCCACCAGCTTGGAGGTGAAGGTGAAGTCGCCGGTGTGGGCGCGGATATGGGTGGCGCCGAGGGTCAGGCTGACCGGCTCGTCGCTGTCGTCGAGCAGGCGTACCAGCTCGAGAATGCCCTTGCGCGGCACGATCAGCTTCTGCGACGGCTCGACCTGGATCTCGGCCGGGCGCGAGCAGACCGCCAGGCGGTGGCCGTCGGTGGACACCGCGCGCACCAGGTTGCTGGCGAACTCCAGCAGCATGCCGTTGAGGTAGTAGCGCACGTCCTGCTGCGCCATGGCGAAGGAGGTGGAGTCGATGAGGTGCTTGAGCGTGCCGCGCGGCAGGCTCAGCTCGACGCTGCTCTGGCCGTCCTCGATGCTCGGGAATTCGGCCACCGGCAGGGTCGAGAGGGTGAAGCGCGAGCGGCCGCTACGCAGCACCGCGCGCCCCTCTTCCAGCGACAGCTGGATCTCGGACTGGTCCGGCAGCGACTTGCAGATGTCCATCAGCTTGCGCGCCGGCACGGTGATGCCGCCCGGCTGCTCGACCTGGCTGGCCACGGTCCGCCCGATCAGCTCGACCTCGAGGTCGGTGCCGGTCAGCGAGACCTGGTCCTGCTCGACCTGGATCAGCACGTTAGACAGCACCGGCAGGGTCTGGCGACGCTCCACCACGCCGGCGACCAGCGCCAGCGGGCGCAGCAGCGCTTCACGGGAGATGGAAAATTTCATGTCGACTCCACTTCTCTTGTCCTGGAGGAATTGAGGCCGGGCCCGGCCCTTCGCATTCGGGCAATCAGCTGGTCAGCAGACGCAGCAGATTCTTGTAGTCCTCGCGGATGTCCGCGTTCTCTTCCTGAAGCGCCTGCACCTTGCGGCAGGCATGCAGCACGGTGGTGTGGTCGCGCCCGCCGAAGGCATCGCCGATCTCCGGCAGGCTGTGGTTGGTCAGCTCCTTGGCCAGGGCCATGGCGACCTGGCGGGGGCGTGCCACCGAGCGTGAACGCCGCTTGGAGAGCAGATCGGCGAGCTTGATCTTGTAGTACTCGGCGACGGTGCGCTGGATGTTGTCGACCCCGACCTGCTTGTCCTGCAGGGCCAGCAGATCCTTGAGCGATTCGCGGATGAAGTCCTGGGTGATCGGCCGCCCCATGAAGTGGGAGTCGGCGATGACCTTCTTCAGGGCGCCCTCCAGCTCGCGGACGTTGGAGCGGATCTTCTGGGCGATGAAGAAGGCAGCGTCATGGGGCAGATCGACCTTGGCCTGGTCGGCCTTCTTCATCAGGATCGCCACCCGGGTCTCGAGCTCCGGCGGCTCGATGGCCACCGTCAGACCCCAGCCGAAGCGCGATTTGAGGCGCTCCTCGACGCCGCTGATCTCCTTGGGATAGCGGTCCGAGGTCAGGATCATCTGCTGGCCGCCCTCCAGCAGGGCGTTGAAGGTGTGGAAGAACTCCTCCTGGGAGCGCTCCTTGCCGGCGAAGAACTGGATGTCATCGATCAGCAGCGCATCGACGCTGCGATAGAAGCGCTTGAAGTCGTTGATCGCATTGAGCTGCAGCGCCTTGACCATGTCGGCGACGAAGCGCTCGGAGTGCAGATAGACCACCCGCGCGTTCTCGCGTCGACCGGCCAGGGCATTGCCGACGGCATGCATCAGGTGGGTCTTGCCGAGGCCGACGCCGCCATAGAGGAACAGCGGGTTGTAGGCGCCGCCGGGATTTTCCGAGACCTGGCGGGAGGCGGCCCGGGCCAGCTGGTTGGACTTGCCCTCGACGAAGGTCTCGAAGGTGAAGCTCGGATTCAGGCCGCTGTTGTGCTTGAGGCTGCCTTCCACCTGTACCTGGCGCTCGCTGCCAGGCCGGCGGGGCGCCTCCGCTCCCTCGTCGCGCAGCTGGTCGATCTCGCTCTCGTCGGCCACGTCGCCACGCGGTGGCGTCTGCACCGCCGGGGCGCGAGGCGCGGCGGAGACCGGGTCACCCAGTTCGCGGGTCTGCGGTGCCGGCGACGCGGCACGGCGGCTGCCCACGGTCACCACCACCTTGGGCGGCTTGGCCGGCGACAGTTCGCGCATGAGTTCGCTGATCCGCTTGGCGTACTTGTCACTGACCCAGTCGCGCACGAAGCGGTTGGGGGCCAGCAGCCGCAGCTGGTTGGCCTCCCCTTCCTCCGCCTGCAAGGGGCGAATCCAGGTGTTGAACTGCTGGGAACTCAGTTCGTCCTGCAGGGTATCCAGACATTGTTGCCAGAGAGCGAGCGACACGCGACCTCACCATTCGGTTGAAGAACGACCGAATATTGTATCGTGCCACCCGCAGGTTATCCACATGGATGACGCCTGCGGACATCGCTGTGGAAAACCTGCCCGGGGAGGTAGGAAGATCCTGCGAGGAATCTGAGCACTTGAGTGGCCCTGTGGATGACTCGCGATTCCATCCACCCTTCATCCACCGGTTACCCGCCGATCGCCAACGGGGTGTCCACACGATTATGATACCCACAGCGTATTGATGAGAAAGGCAATATATTAGTTATCCACAAATCTTTTCCCCACCAATAATCACAGGGTGTAATAGAAAACCCATACTAGTAATGATAGTGGATCCATCAGGGCTCACGAGAGAACGACCCGTCGAAAAGTCGCAAGGAAAAATTGCGCCCGAGGCCCGATATCACTACAATTTCCGGTCCTGAGCCGAATCTACCCGGATTCCCCACCGGAACCCGGGCGCCTCTGAATCGCCGATTTGTTCCAAAAACCACGTGGGAATAACGAGTTATGAAACGCACATTTCAACCTAGCGTTCTCAAGCGCAAGCGCGCGCATGGTTTCCGTGCTCGCATGGCCACCAAGAACGGTCGTGCCGTCCTGGCGCGTCGTCGCGCCAAGGGCCGCAAGCGCCTGAGCGCCTGATCGCGGACCTCGCGTGTCCAGTCAGGGCTTTCCCCGGCAGCTGCGCCTGCTGACTGCCGGGGACTACCGACGCGTCTTCGACACCGCTGCCTTCAAGGTCCATGGCAAGGGATTGATGGCCTTGGCCTCCCCCAATGATCTGGGGCATCCCCGCCTCGGACTGATCTTCAGCAAGAAGAACGTGCGTCGGGCCGTCGACCGCAACCGCCTCAAGCGCATCGCGCGCGACTCCATTCGTCTTCGCCAACACCGACTTCCCGCTGTGGATATCGTGCTGCTCGCCAGACGCGGCGTTCAGGATCTGGACAACGCCACCGTCCACCGTCAGCTGCACGGCATGTGGAAACGTCTGGAACGCGAAGCGAACAAGGCGGCCACGAGCGACTCACCTGAGGCAGAGCGTCGATGACGCCGACTGCCCGTCGCTGTTGGCACCGCCCGGAGCCTGCATGCGCGTGATCACGCCAGACGCCATCCCGCTTGACCTCGTCGCGTTCCCAAGGGACGCTCGGCGAGCCAACGCTAGCCTGCCCCCGGCAGGCTTTCGCGTATGTCGGGCCGGCGAGCGGCATCGCGCCACCGGATTGTTCACCACCCATCGAGCAGACCCCTCATGGATGTAAAACGACTACTACTGCTGATTCCCCTGGCGGTCCTCGCCTACCTGATCGTCGTGCAGTGGAATCAGGATTACGGTCAGGTGGCCACCGCCCCCCAGGCCCCGACCATCACCAGCGAGAATCCGACGTCCTCTTCCCCGGACGCCGGCGGTGACGACCTCTCGGTACCGACCCGGAACACGGCACCCGACGACATGGCCGGCAACATTCCCGGTCAGGCACCGTCCGGCAACAGCCGTGACCTGGTGGCCGTCTCCACCGACGTGCTGGACGTGCGCATCGATCCGCAGGGCGGCGACATCGTCTACGCCGCCCTGCCCCAGCACCAGTTCGCGCTCGATTCCGGACAGCCCTTCGTGCTGCTGTCCAACGACCAGACGCGCAGCTACGTGGCCCGCTCCGGCCTGCAGCTGGAAGGTCACCAGGGCCGCCTGACCTTCGCTTCCGAACAGACCGAATACCGTCTCACCGAGGGCGAAGACGCGCTGCAGGTGGATCTCTCCGCCAGCGTCGACGGCGTGGACGTCATCAAGCGCTTCACCTTCGATCGCGACAGCTACGCGGTGAAGGTCGACTACCTGCTGGACAACCAGAGCGAGACGCCGCTCACCGCGCGCTTCATCGGTCAGCTGGTCCGCGACGACAGCGCCGACCCGTCGACCGGGCCCAAGATGGGCATGAGTTCCTATCTGGGCGCCGCCTACTCGACGCCGGACGACAGGTACCTGAAGGTCGACTTCGACGAGATCAAGAAAGGCAGCTTCGAGAACCGCGACGTCGAAGGCGGCTGGGTCGCCATGATCCAGCACTACTTCACCTCCGCCTGGGCCCCGCCCCAGGACCAGCAGAACCTCTACTACGCCACCACCGACTCCCAGAACCGCAACGTGGCCGCCTTCGCCGGCGCGACCGAGAACGTGGCCGCGGGCGGCTCCGCCACCCTGGGCGCCACCCTCTACATGGGCCCCAAGATCCAGGAGCGCCTCGAGGCCGTGGCCCCGCACCTGGAACTGACCGTCGACTTCGGCTGGCTGTGGTTCATCGCCAACCCGCTGTTCTGGCTGCTGGATCACATCCAGAACGTGATCGGCAACTGGGGCTGGTCGATCGTCATCCTGACCCTGCTGGTCAAGGCCGCCCTGCTCCCGCTCTCCGCCAAGGCCTACAAGTCCATGGCCCGGATGCGCAAGCTCGGCCCGGAGATGCAGCGGCTCAAGGAGCAGTACGGCGACGATCGCCAGAAGATGTCCCAGGAGATGATGAAGTTCTACCAGAAGGAGAAGATCAATCCTCTGGGCGGCTGCCTGCCGATCCTGGTACAGATGCCGGTGTTCATCGCCCTGTACTGGATGCTGCTCGAGTCCGTGGAGCTGCGCCACGCGCCCTTCATGTTCTGGATCCAGGATCTGTCGGTGAAGGATCCGTTCTTCGTGCTGCCGATCCTGATGGGCGCCTCGATGTTCGTGCAGCAGCTGCTCAACCCGACGCCGCCGGACCCGACCCAGGCGAAGATCATGAAGCTGTTGCCGGTGGTCTTCACCTTCTTCTTCCTGTGGTTCCCGGCCGGCCTGGTGATCTACTGGGTGGTGAACAACATCACCTCGATCGCCCAGCAGTACTTCATCACGCGCAAGATCGAGGCCGACCCCAACGTCGGCAAGGGCATGAAGACCAAGTAACGGTTCCCCGTCACAGGTCTTCCCTCCCGCTCCAGACCCCCGCTTCGGCGGGGGTCTGGCGTTTGCGGGGCCGTCACCGGACAATAGCCACGTCTCACCGAGGAGCCACCGATGGCCGAAAGCCTCTATTCCCAGGACACCATCGCCGCCCTGGCCACGCCCCCGGGGCGCGGCGGCGTCGGCATCATTCGCGTCTCAGGGCCTGCCTGCCGGTCGATCGCCAGCAGCCTGCTGGGGCACTGCCCTGCCCCGCGCTTCGCCCTCTACGGGCCGTTCAGGGGCGACCAGGGCATGATCGACGAGGGCATCGCGCTGTTCTTCGAGGGCCCGAACTCCTTCACCGGCGAGGACGTGCTGGAGCTCCAGGGCCACGGCGGCCCGGTGCTCATGGACCTGCTGCTGGAGCGCTGCGTGCGGCTCGGCGCCCGCCTGGCCCGCCCCGGCGAGTTCTCCGAGCGCGCCTTCCTCAACGACAAGCTCGACCTGGCCCAGGCCGAGGCCATCGCCGACCTGATCGAGGCCAGCTCCCGGGGCGCCGCCGAGAACGCCCTGCGTTCGCTGCAGGGCGAGTTCTCGCGGCGGGTCGAGGGGCTGGTGCAGCGCCTGATCGAGCTGCGCATGTACGTCGAGGCGGCCATCGATTTCCCCGAGGAGGAGATCGACTTCCTGGCCGACGGCCACGTGGCCGCCAAGCTGGCCGAGGTCCGCGGCGAACTCGGTGAGGTGCGAGCGGCGGCGGCCCAGGGCGCGCTGATGCGCGAGGGCATGAGCGTGGTGATCGCCGGGCGTCCCAATGCCGGCAAGTCCAGCCTGCTCAATGCCCTTACCGAGCAGGAGACCGCCATCGTCACCGATATCGAGGGCACCACCCGGGACGTGCTGCGCGAGCACATCCATCTGGACGGCATGCCGCTGCACGTGATCGATACCGCCGGCCTGCGCGACACGCCGGACGCGGTGGAACAGATCGGCGTGGCCCGGGCCTGGAGCGAGATCGAGAAGGCCGACCGGGTGCTGCTGATGGTCGATGCCGCCACCACGGATGCCCTCGACCCGATGGCGATCTGGCCGGAATTCGTCGAGCGCCTGGCCGATCCGTCGCGGCTGACGCTGGTGCGCAACAAGGTCGATACCAGCCAGGAAACGCCGGGACTCGACTTGTCCACAGCCACGCCGGTAGTGCGGCTGTCGGCGAAGACCGGTGAGGGTGTGGATAACCTCAAGGAGCATCTCAAGGCGGTGATGGGCTTCTCGGCCACCACCGAGGGCCGCTTCTCGGCCCGGCGACGCCATCTGGACGCCCTGGATCGCGCCGAGCAGGCGCTCGTCAACGGCGAGGCCCAGCTGGCCGGCTACGGCGCCGGCGAACTGCTTGCAGAGGACCTGCGCGACGCCCAGCAAGCGCTGGGCGAGATCACCGGCGAGTTCAGTGCCGACGATCTGCTGGGTGAGATCTTCGGCAGTTTCTGTATCGGCAAATAGGGCGCAGCAATCGGCGCCCGCACCGGCTATCCATCACCCCGCCGGGTAAGATCTTCGCGATAAATGGCGGCGAGCAAGGCATCAGGTGCCTCTGCGTCGAGCCGTAGAGACTTTCCTGAGCCCTTTCCTACTCGCCCACCCACCAGTCACCGCGATGGCGGGCGGTGGGCCCCCACAGCGGCAGCAGTGCCGCCATGGCCTCATGGATGCGCTCATCGAGGCCCCAGGGCGGGTTCACGACCAGCATGCCGCTGCCGTACATGCCATGGCCCTCACCGGGGTCGCCCAGCGTCAGTTCGCTGCGCCAGATCTTGCGCAGGCCGCCGTCGCGAAGGCCTTCCAGCAGCGCCTGATGGCGTCCGGCGGGCAGCATCGGATACCAGATCATGACCACGGCGTGGCGCGCCTTGCGCATGGCCGACAGCACGGTGTCGGCCACCTCGTCGTATTCCGCCTTGCGCTCGTAGCTGGGATCGATCAGCACGCACAGCCGCGGCGTCTTCACCGGTAGCGCCTTCAGCAGCCCAACCAGGCCATCGCCCTGGATGCGCTTCACCGCCTCCGGCAAGGCCTGGTCGGCCAGGTGGCCGTGCTCGCCCGGGTGCAGCTCGAACAGCCGCAGCCGGTCCTGCTCGCGCAGGCGATGCGACAGCCACCAGGGCGAACCGGGATAGTGGTCAAGCCCGCCGCCCTGCTGGACCTCGCCCACCGCCGCCAGCCAGTCGCCCAGCAGCGAGGAGGCCTTCGACAGCCCCGTCCTTTTCGCCCACGCCCTGGCCACGCCCTGCTGGTATTCCTGCAGCCGTGCCGTCTCGGCGGCGGCCAGCGGATAGAGCCCGCGACCGGCGTGAGTATCGATATACGTAATAGATGATTTTTTACGTAACAAGTGATCGGCGACGGCGTAAAGCATCAGATGCTTGTGAACGTCGGCGAAATTGCCCGCATGGTAGGCGTGCTGATAGGAAAGCATGGCGGTGGTCATGTCATGGGAAAGAAAAGGGCCCGCCCCTGACAGGGGCGGGCCCGGCAAGCGTGGGAACCCGATCAGCCCTGGGACATGGGCGTCAGGGTGATCTCCACGCGACGGTTCTGAGCACGGCCGGCTTCGGTCTCGTTGCTGGCCACCGGCTGGTTCTCGCCGTAGCCGTTCATGTAGAGACGGTTGGAAGCCACACCGCTTTGCGAGAGGTAGCTGCCGACCGCCTGGGCACGACGCTCGGAGAGACGCTGGTTGTAGCTGGCGTCTCCGGTACTGTCGGTGTGGCCGGCGATGTTGACACGTGTCTCGGGGTACTGGGTCAGCACCGAGGAGACATCGTTCAGCGCGTTGCGCGCCTGCATGGTCAGCTCGCTGGAATCGAAGCCGAAGGTCACGCTGCTGGGCATGTTGAGAATGATGTCGTTGCCCTGACGTTCGACACCGATGCCGGTGCCTTCCATGCTCTGGCGCAGTTGCTCTTCCTGCTTGTCCATGTAGGCGCCGATGCCGCCACCGGCGGCGGCCCCCACGGCGGCGCCGATCAGCGCGCGGTCGCGACGACTGGTGCTGCCGTCGCCGCTGAGCGCACCGGCGGCGGCACCGACCACCGCGCCGATGGTGGCGCCGGTGCCGGTCTGGCTGCGCTGGGTCTCACCGGTGTTCGGGTTGGTCGTGGTGCAGCCCACCAGCAGGGCGGCGGCCGCGAGCGGCGCGATCATGCGAACGGTCTTGGTCATAGCGTCGTCGACTCCGTGTTGACGAATGGCATTCCGGCCGGCCCCTCTCTTCCCAGGTTACCAAGGGATTCACCAGGACCTTCTTTCAGGCGTCGATCAGGGCCAGCAGCTCGTTCAAGAATAATAGACCCTGGGGGGAGGCTTGAAGCCTTTCGCCATCTTCCACCAGAAGTCCTTTTTTCCTCGCCGCTTCGAGACTTGCCTGCAGCCGACCCACCGGCCGGCCGGTATGGGCCGACCAGGTCGACAGCGGCACGCCCTCGACGAGACGCAGCGCGTTCATGGCAAACTCGAGCGGCAGCTCCTCGGACGAAATCGGCTCGCGACCGGCCACGAAGCCGCGCGGGTCATCATGCCGGCGCAGGTAGGCCTCGGGCTGGCGGGTCTTCCAGCGACGCTCGACGTGAAAGCCGTCATCGTCGTGAGCGCTCAGCTTGCCATGGGCGCCGGCCCCGATGCCCAGATAGTCGCCGAATCGCCAGTAGTTGAGATTGTGGCGCGCCGGGCGGCCTGGCTGGGCATAGGCGGAAATCTCGTAGCGCGCGAAGCCGGCGGCTTCCAGGCGCTCGTGCCCGAGCTCCTGGATGTCCCAGAGGGCCTCCTCCTCGGGCAGCTCGGGCGGGCGCGAGTGAAACTCGGTGTTGGGCTCGAGGGTGAGCTGGTACCAGGACATGTGCTCGGGCGCGAGCGCCAGAGCCTGATCCAGGTCATCGAGGGCCAGCGCCGGCGTCTGGCCCGGCAGGCCATGCATCAGGTCCAGGTTGAGGTTATCGAACCCGGCCTCGCGGGCCTCGGCAACGGCCAGTCGGGCCTCTTCACCGCTGTGGATGCGGCCCAGCGCGGACAGCTGTGCGTCCTGAAAGCTCTGCACGCCGATCGACAGCCGGTTGATGCCCGCGGCGCGATAGCCGGCGAAGCGGCCTCGCTCCACGGTCCCCGGATTGGCCTCCAGGGTGATCTCGATATCGTCGGCGAAGGGCAGGCGAGATGAAACCGCCTCGAGCAGACGGCGGTAGAAGCCGGCCGACATCAGGCTTGGCGTGCCGCCGCCGATGAAGATGCTGACCAGATCCCGCCCCGCCGCCAGCGGAAGATCGGCGTCCAGGTCGGCGATCAGCGCCGCCAGATAGGCCTCCTCGGGCAGGCTGGCTCCGGCCCCGACACCGTGGGAGTTGAAGTCGCAGTAGGGGCACTTGCGCACGCACCAGGGCACGTGGATATAAAGCGCCAGGGGCGGCAGTGAATGGCTCATGAGGAGAATGACTCGCCGTCGAGCTGCGCCACCAGGGCCTGCAGGGCGCGCCCCCGATGGCTCAGACGGTTCTTCTCGTCGGATGAGAGTTCGGCGGCGGTCTTGCCGGATTCCGGCACCCAGAACAGCGGATCGTAGCCGAAGCCACCTTCGCCGCGAGCCTCGGTGAGAATCTCGCCGTCCCAGCTCTGCTGCACGATCAGCGGCACCGGGTCCTCCGCGTGACGGAGCAGCACCAGCACGCACCAGTAGCGGGCCGTCCGTTGCCCTGCCGGAACATCCGCCAGGGACTCGAGCAGGTAAGCGTTGTTACGAGCGTCGTCCTTGGGCTCGCCGGAGAAGCGCGCGGAATAGATGCCCGGACGTCCCTGAAGCGCATCCACGGCCAGCCCCGAGTCATCCGCCATGGCCGGCAAGCCACTGATGCGGCTCGCCTCGCGCGCCTTGAGCAGGGCATTCTCGACGAAGGTCAGCCCGGTCTCCTCGACCTCCGTCACGTCGAAGTCCGACTGAGGGCGAACGTCCATGCCCAAGGGCGCGAGCAGCTGGCCGAATTCGCGCAGCTTGCCGGCATTGCCGCTGGCCAGCACAACAGTTGTCGTCATTTCATCATCTCGATTGGTCACTATCGTTGCGGCGGCATTCTAAGCGCCCCCCGAAGCGAATGAAACACGAAGACCCTCAGCCGATCCACGCCCTACATATGAGTCAACAACTTAGTCGAACCACGTCAGCGACGAGCCATTAGACTGATTTTTCTCATACTCAATGACGGCAAACACAGGCCTGGGAGACGAGAAACCTCCAACTCATTGATTAAAAACCAAGATTCTTCAATGACAAAAAAGAATAATAAACAAGATTCCTTATAGCCATTAATTAGTTACATTATATTACAATGCGAACGAGACTGGATAAGGCCTTACTCTGATCCCATTACTCGTAAGGAATAAGGGGCGAGCATGTCAGATATTTCGTCGAGGTCTGGTTATGAAAAGCAATAATCGGCTAATACAGCTGGTCACAGAAAATACGCCCCAGTCTCAGCTGTTCGCTGACTACCTGCGCCAGCAGCTCGACTGCCAGGTATCCATCCTGACACCTTCCAGTACGCGCAAACCCAAAGCGGACAATGAGGAAACCCTCATCCTGCTTGATGCCGACCATATGGACGACGCCGCGATGCAGGCCTGGCAATCCCATGTCGCAGAGCGGCCTGAGACCTCCCTGGCAAGCTTCAATCTCAGGGATGAGGACCATGCCGTCGAGATATTGTCCTGCATGCATGTCAGGGGAATCTTCTACCGTGACGACAGCCTGCCACTCATCTGCAAAGGACTGCGCACCCTGCAGGAAGGGCAGCTATGGATGTCGCGCTCCCTGATGGGCCGAATGCTGGAGTTCTACCGGCGCCACCAGATCAACGCCTATCGACCGGCCTGTGGCCTGACACAACGCGAACTCGAGATCATCGGCCTGCTGGGATCGGGTGCTTCCAACATGGAAATCGCCGATCGCCTCTTTGTCAGCGAACATACCGTCAAGTCACATCTTTATAATATATTCAAGAAAATCGATGTGCATAACCGCCTCCAGGCTGTCAACTGGGCACGACATAACCTCGGCGCTCCCCCTCCGGTCCCCCAGAAATCTCATCACGGCTAGGTCATCGAGACTAGAAAATTCATGTGAATTTTTCTCGAGCCGAATGCTAGATTTCAGCCCGTGCAGGACAGCGGTTAATTCCGTTTATTCGCAACCAATCGTTCTATAGAACATCAGGGATGTGCGATGAAACCCAAAAACAAGCTACTCTTCATTAGTGAGCCTTTAGAAGGTAGCGAAAAACTCATCGGGGAGCTGAAAGAGTGTGGCTGGGATATTACGCATATTGAAAGACTGGACAGCCTTCCCTTCACAGAAAACCTCCCGGGCCATGATGTCGGCATCGTTTTTCTGACACAAGAAGATCTCGATGACGCCACGATATTCGAGAATGCTGCCAACAGGCTTGACACAAGACTGATAGCCATCAGCCACCAGGAAGTTTTCGATAACCTTCGTCACCATCAAGGGATAGCCCGTCTCTTCTTTGGTTATCATCGCCTCCCGATCGATACGGCGAGGCTCCATCATGCACTTGAAAACCTCTTGTCGGTCATCAATCTGGATAAAGATATTCAAGAGGAAGGTGGCCACAGAGGCAGACATGAATGCCAGATGGTCGGTGAAAGCCCCGTCATCAAGACGCTATTCAGGTCCATTCAAAAGGTGGGTGCCGTCGATGCCCCCGTTCTTATTCAAGGAGAGTCCGGCACGGGCAAGGAGCTGGCGGCCAAGGCCATTCACCGGGCGTCCGCTCGCGCGAAGTCTCCCTTCAATGCCATCAACTGCGGTGCCTTGCCGAGCAATCTTATCCAGTCGGAACTGTTCGGTCACGAGAAGGGTTCCTTTACCGGTGCATCACAGAAAAAGATTGGCATCATCGAGAACACGGATGGCGGCACGCTGTTCCTGGATGAGATCGGCGACCTCCCCCTGGACATGCAGGTCAACCTGCTACGGTTCCTGGAAAACCATACGATCCAGAGGGTAGGGGGCCTCAAGGAAATCGAGGTCGATGTTCGTGTTCTGGCCGCAACGCACGTGGACCTCGAAAAGGCAGTAAGCGAAGGAAAATTCAGGGAAGACCTCTTTCACCGCCTCAATGTCCTTCAGATTCGAGTACCTGCTCTGCGCGAGAGAGGCGATGACATCGCCACCCTGGCTCATTACTTCTTCAACAAGTTCTCCATGGAAAAATCTTCCATCGTCAGCGGGTTCAGCAAGGACAGTCTGTCCGTCATGCAGCTTTATGAGTGGCCGGGCAACATTCGAGAACTGATCAATCGTGTGAGAAGGGCGATGGTCATGAGCGAGCATCCACTGATTCGCCCCAGCGATCTTGGGCTGGAGCGTCGAGTGCTGGACGCTCGTTACGCATCAAGCCTGGAGGAAGCGAGAGACCTGGCAGAACGCGGTGTCGTCATGGCATCTCTGACACGCCATTCCTTCAATATTCTGCACGCCGCACGAGAGCTGGGGATTTCCCGAGTCACGCTCTACCGTCTGATGGAAAAGCACAAGATACATCGTGAAGGCCAGGGGGATGACATTGCCAATCACGCCGAGCAAACAGGTTCGAAAGAACCTAACGTATTGAATTTCAATAGAGTTAAATAAATCCTCCAGCTTTGATGCCCGACATCATTGATTGCCTTCGATCTCCGACCGGCATCGGAGGACACACAACGTTAGCCGGAATCACCAGGATTTCCCCCAGCACGAAGACAGGTTGGTCTATGCTCTCCACGAGTATCACTCAAAAAGGCCCGATGGCGTGAAAGCCATGGGGCGCGATAGCGCAAGGCCTTGAAAAAAGGGACAAAAGGGACAACGTCATGAAACTGATCCAAAGAGGTTTCACGCTGGCCTGTGGTCTGGCACCACTCGCCATGGCCGGACATGCCTGGGCCCAGACGGGCAGTGACGGTGCCATCGATCCCGTGGGGCAGCGACCGCCCCCCGCGGAAGAGGCTCCGGAGATTCAGGCCATCCCCGATATCGGCGGCGTTCTGACCCCCAAGGGGCGCCTCGTCATCGAGCCCGAGTTCCAGTACTCCCACGCCAGCGTCAATCGACTGACCTTCCGCGGCGTCGAGATACTCAGCACGCTGCAGATCGGCGTGCTGGCCGCCGAGGATATCGATCGCGATACCTTCACCACCTCCGTCACCGGCCGGCTCGGGGTAACCGACCGGCTCGAACTGGAACTGCGCGTGCCCTATTTGTACCGGGACGATACGGCAAGCTTCAGCGTCAACGAAGCCAACGAGCCTTTCGATCTCGATAGAAGCCAGTCCGGGGATGGACTGGGGGATATCGAGCTGGCCGCCCACTATCAGATCAACAGCGGCCAGGGGGGCGGCCCTTTCTTCGTGGGTAACCTGCGCTACAAGTCGACCACCGGTACGGGCCCCTTCGACGTCGATCGCGACAGCAATGGCATCGAGCGGGAACTGGCCACCGGTTCTGGCTTCCACTCGATTGAGCCCAGCCTGACCGTGCTGCTTCCGTCCGCACCGGCGGTCTACTTCGCCAACCTGGGCTATCTGTTCAACCTCGAGGACGATGTCAACGAAACGATCGGTGGGGTCAGAGTCAAGGAGGTCGATCCGGGGGATGCCGTACGTATGAGCCTCGGCATGTCGTACTCGATCAACCCACGGTCGTCCTTCACGCTGGGCTACAAGAACGATTTCATCCAGGAGACCGATACCACCTTCGTCAATCCGGATACCGGCAGTACCGTCACCCAAAGCGGCCGCTCGCTGAACGTGGGCTCCATGCTGCTCGGCTGGTCCTACCAGATGTCCGACGACTCGGTGTTCAACCTGGGGCTGGAATTCGGCGTGACGGAAGACGCCCCGGATACCACCCTCACCCTGCGGACTCCCTTCGGGCTGAATGTCTTCTGACAAACGATGACTAGGCTTTGTCTGAAAAGTCGACGAGCGAAGGATAAACAAGGAAAAAATCAGTGAAAGAACGGAGTTTACGAGCGGTAAATGAGCATTTTGATCGGACTCGCGCCCGAGCTGATTTTTAACGCCGTATAGCCGAGCACAGACAGTTTTCAGACATTGCCTAACGAGAAAAGGCTGCCCAAAGAACGGGCAGCCTTCTTTGTGTATCGTTCTATCGCTATCGGTCAGCGAGGAAGAATCCCCTGCAGCGAGTTGAGAATCGCACCTCTCTGGCGGAAAGAGCGCATCTCGCCGATATTCATGACCTGCACGCTGACGTCGATCTCGTTACTGATGCTCTGCCCGCTGGCAGTCGTCGACAGGCTGCTGACGATTGCATCGCGCGTGATATTGTGCAGCGCCGCCGTCATCCCCCCCTTGCCATCGCTCATCAGGACACCGGAAAAGTCGGAAAGCCCGGTGAGATCGATCTTGCCGCCGATACTCGCCGCATCGACGCCGCCTGGCCCACCCACCTGAGTGACGGGCTCGGAACCCGATTGCTCCAGGGTGCTGGACAGCACCCTGGCACCGGCATTGTCGAAGGCCACCTGGGTGATGTAACGAACCCGTTCATTGATGGCCGTGGTCAGCTTGGCGCCAAAGTTGAGATCCATCCCCGCCAGCCGAAAGCCGCCACGAAGCTCTGCCATGCCTTCGTCAGGCAGCACTTCCCCGCGATAGTAAATATCGTGCGTTCCCGCCGACAGGATGCCCGAGGGTGATGTCGCGGCCGGGGATGCCGACGCCACCGCCAGAGAAACCGACGCTACCAGGAGGCTGATGCCCCGCCGGCAGCCTCTCCACCGGCTTCCCCCCATCACATTTCCTGCATGCTGCATGCTCATGGTTGGTCACTCCTGCGAGATCATCACCTGCCCAGCTCGTTGGCGCCCGGCAGTGTCAGCAGATACGATCCCACGCTGGTGCGTCGAACCCCTGACTCGATCGGCGAGGGGGGCCGCACGCGCCAGTCCCGTTCACTGTTGAAGTTCGCTCGTGCCACCTCGATTTCGTTGCGCACACCGAGCACCTTGTTGCTCCATAACGTCTCGAAGATATCCTTGGGCACCACGACCGTTCCGGCTGCCGGATCGCCCACCAGCACGTTGTCGGCATCCATTCCCTTGACGACCACGAAGTGCTTGTACCCCCCGGTATTGACCAGCGTGATGGCCGGAACGCCGATGCGGATGAAGTCATCCAATGCGATCTCGAAGCCGTCGGCATTGAGCCCCCTGTCATCCAGGAAGCGTTTCATGTCCAGCATGGAAAAGCCGTAGGTCTCGATCTGCTCGCGATCCCCACGTCGGATCATGGCCTCGAAGACCTCGCCCTCGGTGGTGGGGCGGTCATAGTGGTAGGTCATCAGGGTGGCGACGGCCGCGGATCCACAGCTGTAGTCGTACTGCTGGCGCACAACACCTTCCCAGCTGAGCTCCGCCAGACTCTTGGCTTCGACCTCGAAGTGGCCGAAGGGATTGGAAATTCTTACCGTTCCCGCCTCGGCAGGCGGGATGAACGACTCGAACGCCGACAGCATCATGACGGCGAACAGGGCAGCACCTTTCAGCTGCTTACGCATGATCGAGCCCCCTGACACCGAACGGCACTCTCACCGTTTGGGGTGTCGTTCATGGGTTGGCGACATAGACACTGATACCGATGGCGTTGTTGATCGCATTGGCATTCCCGGTCACGTTGTTGAAGATGCCGGTACCGCTGTAATGGCCCATCGAACCGCCTTCGAAGGTGATATTGCCTGTCACCATGTCGCCGTTGACCACCTTGAAGCTCGATCCGAAACTGGCCGCGTCCATGTCCTGAATGCTCTGAACCGTTACCTGATCGAGATGCACGTTGACGTCTCGACCCCGTGCCTGCTCCAGAACATCCGTCGAGACTTCCTGCATCGACCCGAAGCCGTCGGCCATTCGGGCATCGTCGGCCTGCAGGCTCGACGCCATGCCGGCAGACAATATGATGGCACCCGCGGCGAGCCACTGCACTGAACCTTTCATCGCTCTGCCTCCACTGACTATAAACGGACAGTGAAGGAACTGGCGGAGCCTCGTCCGCCAGTTCCCGATTGGGCAAACGGGCCTCTCACGAGGCCCGAGCCATCAGTTGCCGATGCTCACGCCGCTGTGGGCGGAGATGCTGGTGCCGGACAGCTGCGAGTTGTAGAACCCGCTGGAGCTGTTCATGTTGGACACGCCGCCGTAGACGCCGCCGGCCGCCACGGAGATGCTGGAAGCGCCGGTGCGCAGGACGGCTGCGCCGCCGTTGCCCCCGTTGCCCCCGGCACCGCCGTTGGCCCCTGCGGCATAGGCGTTACCACCGACACCTTGGCCGCCGCCGCCGCCGCCGCCGTAGCCATCGCCGCCATCGCCGGCCACTGCACCGGCCCAGCCGCTGCCACTGCCATTACCACCGGTGCCTGAACCGGCACCGAAGCCAGCACCGCTACCGTCGCCGGCCGCGGAATCTGCGTGAGTGGAGCCTGCCTTGGCGTTCTGGTCACCGGATGAATCATCGGCCAACCCAAGTCCGAGACCGACCAGGGCACCGATACCGGTACCAGCGGCGCCGCCGGTTTCGTTGTTACCAGCGGCAGAGCCAGCACCAGCACCAGAGCTGCCACCTTGGCCGGCACCTACGCCGGCACCTACGCCGGTGCCGGCACCACCTTGGCCAGCACCTGCACCCAAGGCACCGGAACCACCGCCAGCACCACCGGTACCGGAACCACCACTACCGCCGATACCAGCGCCGACGCTAACCGCTGCGTTGATGCCGCCTTGCCCACCAGTAGCACCCGCTGCTCCTGTGCCACCAATGACAGTAATGGGAGAGCCAGTGACGCTCGACGTCATGCTCTGCTCGGAGATCACGCTGACGGCGGTGTTGTAGGACTCACTCATCGCCCAGGCATCGCCGCCGTCACCGGCCGGCCCGCCGGCACCGCCGTAACCATAGCCAAGCCCGGTAGCAGCCGCGCTACCGCCTTTCCCCTTGCCTTCGCCAAAGCCGAGGATGCCGGTACCGCTACCGGTGCCATTGGCTTCGGAATTGGCTGCACCAAACCCGTTGCCGGAGCCGCCACTACTGCTGCCCCCAGCGCCGCCAGTTGCCTGTGCATCGGAATCCACCAACTGGAAGGCATTATCGCCATTGGCGGTCGGGTTGGCCTGGGCAGTGGAAATCGCCATGACCAGCGCCAGCAGGGAAGTTCCCGCGATTGCATATGCTTTGGTACTCATGATCACACTCCCGTTCGATTCGACAGAATCCCTTGCGTCTTGCCGGACGATCCTCGGATCGCTGCCGGCGTCGGTGTCACGGCCTGCTGAGCCGGAGGTCTCTCGTGAACCCTTGAAGATCCCACTCGCAGGCATGAAACCTAGAGCACGGGGCGTGCCAGTTTTCGCTAACCGTCTGATAGTGCGGACGAAGAAATCGTGAGACGTCGGGTATGGGGAGGGGCAGGAAGGACAGTGGCGGGATATTGCCGAGCGGAGTGTCAGGCTGATGAAACAGTGGCTTCGATCATAGAGCGGCCATGAGAGAATAAAATCCTTAAAAACAGTGTTTTAACATACTGAAACATATTAGGTACAAACCTGTTGCAGTCTTGACACTGTCGTCACACCTTAATATTTGTCCTTAATTTTCAATATATTATGCCATATCAGCTAACACCGAACCGCAGGACAGGGTGCCAAGCCGACGTAACACTCGGGAGCATGCAAGAGGGAGAAGTGGAGGGTAACGAGAGAAGGAAATAGATAGCGGAGAGACCGGCCCTGGCAGCCGGTCTCGGCAGGCACTAGCTCCAGTGCATATGCTCCTGGATCAGCCCGGCCAGCGTTTCGCCGGCGTTGTCCGCCGTCGTGTCCAGCCGCACGAGGTGGAAGCGTTCCTCGTCGGAGAAGGGCTCGAAGGCCGCCTGCTGATGCGACAGCACCGCGAGACCTTCCTCCGCGGTCACGCCATGGCGTCCGGCTCGCTTGGTGATGCGCCGCGTCAGGGTCGCCTGATCCGCCTCGAAGCTGACCAGCAGCACCGGCAGCCCCCGGCTCTCGGCCTGATGCCGCAGCCAGTCGCGCTGCGCCCGGGTCAGGCAGGTCGCGTCGATGCAGGCCGGCAGGCCGGCATCCAGCAGGTGGCCGGCACACTGCGCCAGCCGCTGATAGGTACGCTCTGTGGTCGAGGCATCGAAGATATCCACAGACGCTTCGCCCTCCACCGCCTGTGGAGAAAGTCCATGCAGGCGACGCCGCTCAGCATGGGATGCCACCCGCACCGCGCCCAGGCGAGTCACCAGGTTGCGGGTGAAGCGACTCTTGCCACTGCCCGACACCCCGACGCCGATGACCAGCGGCGGAAAGCGGAACTCCGCATGGCGTTCCGCCAGCTCCAGATAGCGGCGGCAGGCGCCCATGGTCTCCGCCCGCAGGGCAGGGCGCTCGTCGTCGCCCTCGGCCGCCTCCAACCGACGCAGGGCGCGACGCGCGCCGGCCAGGCACTCGAGCACCCGGAACACCGACAGCAGCCGGGCGGCCTGGTAGTCACCACTGAGCCGCAGGTACCCGTCCAGCGCCAGCCGTGCCAGCCGCGGCTCGTCACGCACCTCGAGCCCCACCAGCAGCGAGGCCAGGTCCGCGGCCGGATCCTGGACGACCTCGGCGCCGTGGCCCTGAAGGTCGCGATCGATGGCATTGACCATCACCACGCGCCCTTCGTCCAGCAGCCGGCTGTCAGGGTGCTCGCAGGCCCAGCTGCGCGGCAGCCGCCGGGCCTCGCGCGTCTTGAAGACGGGCGCCAGGCGGGACAGGTTCTCCTCCAGCCAGCGATTCAGGGCCTGCAGTCGCTGGCGGTCTTCGTCGGCGACCACCAGCGCCGTCAGGGCCTGCGTCTCGGCGGCCACGCGCCGCTGAACGGCCTCATGCAGGGGCGTGGCCTCGTCGGTGGCGTGATCGGCATGCCAGGCGCTCAGGCGCTCGACCAGCGTCTCCAGGGTGACATCTCGGGTCGGACTTCCGGGGGCGTGTCGCTGGTTCATCGTTCTTCTCCGTTCACGCGGTCTTGTCGGGTGCCGTCAGTCCTGGCGCATGGCGGCGAAGGCCACCTCGGCCGCGTCCAGGGTCAGCTGGATGTCCTCGGGCGCATGGGCGCTGGACATGAAGCCGGCCTCGAAGGCGGAAGGCGCCATGTAGACGCCCTGCTCGAGCATGCTGGCGAAGAAGCGGCGGAAGGCGTCGCCGTCGCAGGCGGTGGCCTGGGCGAAGTTATCGACCCGGCTCTGCCCGGTGAAGAACACGCCGAACATGCCGCCGGCCTGCTGGGTGATCATGTTGATGCCGGCGGCATCGGCCCGCTCCTGGAGGCCGTGGCACAGGGTCTCGACGCGCTGGCTGAGAGCGTCGTGGAAGCCCGGCTCGCGCAGCTTGTTGAGCAGGGCGATGCCCGCCGCCATGGCCAGCGGATTGCCCGCCAGGGTGCCGGCCTGATAGACGGGCCCCAGCGGCGAGATGTTCTCCATGATGCCGCGGCGGCCGCCGAAAGCGCCCACCGGCATGCCGCCGCCGACGATCTTGCCCAGGCAGGTCAGGTCGGGCTCGACGCCGTAATGCGCCTGGGCACCGCCCATGGCGACGCGGAAGCCGGTCATCACCTCGTCGAAGATCAGCACGCTCTCATGGCGATCGCAGACCCGGCGCAGGGTCTCGAGGAAGCCGGGCTGCGGCGGAATGCAGTTCATGTTGCCGGCCACCGGCTCGACGATGATGCAGGCCACCTGGTCGCCGATCTCCTCGAAGCACTGCTCGACCGCATCCGGATCGTTGTACGACAGGGTCACGGTGTGCTCGGCCAGGGCCGCCGGCACGCCCGGCGAGCTGGGCTCGCCGTGGGTCAGGGCGCCGGAACCGGCCTTGACCAGCAGCGAGTCGGAGTGGCCATGGTAGTTGCCCTCGAACTTCACGATCTTGTCGCGTCCGGTATAGCCGCGGGCCAGGCGGATCGCCGACATGGTGGCCTCGGTGCCGGAGTTGACCATGCGCACCATCTCGATGCTGGGGATCATCTCGCAGATCAGGTCGGCCATGGTGGTCTCGATGGCCGTGGGCGTGCCGAAGGAGAGGCCGCTGTCGAGGCGCTCGCGCACCGCGCCGAGTACCTCCGGGTCGGCATGGCCGGTGATCATCGGCCCCCAGGAACCGACGTAGTCCACATAGCGCTTGCCCTCTACGTCGAACAGGTAGGCGCCCTGCGCCCGCTCCATGAACACCGGTGGACGTTCCAGGCCCTTGAAGGCACGCACCGGCGAATTGACGCCTCCGGGAATATGGCGGCAGGCCCGTTCGAAGAGCTGGGCGGATGTGGTCATGTCAACCTCATTAGCTGTTGAAAGTAAGCTTCGTATCACGCCGGAGCCGCGCGGTCACGGCGTTCGGCTTGTGGATAAATCTCTGGACAATCTCTGGGCGAGCGGTGATTCCCCGGTGAACGTCGCTCATCCCCGCGAAGATGTCTCGGTCATGGCCTCATTCTCGATGCTTGGGCCGTGGATGACCAGTCCGGGGCCTAGGCGTCCTGCTCGAAGCGAGCCACCGGCAGCCGCCACAGGCGCCTCGGCAGCCACTGATCGTCGCCGTCGTCGTGACCCGGGCGCCAGCCATGGGACAGCGTCTGCCAGGTGTAGGCCTGGGCCTGCTCGCAGGCCGCCACCAGCGATTCTCCCTGGGCCAGCCGCGCCGCCAGCGACGACGCCAGGGTGCAGCCGGAGCCGTGAAACACGCCTGGCAGCCGCGTCCAGGTCCACTGGCGATCGCCGTCCGGCACGTGCAGGGTGTGCCGTACCCGCCCCGCGGGCACCCGCTCCTCGGGATCGTCGGTACCGGTGACCAGCACCGCCTGGCAGCCCAGGTGCATCAGTTCGACCGCACGCTCGGTGTCGTCGGCGCAGGCGCCACCGGCCAGTCGGGCCAGCTCCCGGCGGTTGGGCGTCAGGATATCCACAAGGGGAAGCAGGCGCCGGCGAAAGGTCTCGATCAAGGTGGGTGTGGACAACTCATGTCCGCCGCCGGCCCTGAGCACCGGGTCGACCACCACCGGCACGCCCGGCCGGCGCTGGATGATCTCCACCACCGCGTCGAGGGCCGCCTCGGAGGCCAGCAGGCCGACTTTGATGGCGGCGATCTCGATGTCCTCCAGCGCTGCGGCGGCGTCGCGGATCAGCGCGCCGTCCACCGGCTGCACGGCGCCGACGTCGCGGCAGTTCTGCACCGTCAACGCCGTGGGCACGGTCAGCGCCCAGCCGCCGCAGGCGGCCACCGCCTCGCTGTCGGCCACCAGGCCGGCGCCGCCGGTGGGATCGTGGCCGGCCAGCACCAGTACCGCCGGCAGATGGGGGTGGGTCTGCGCATCCCCTGTCATCAGAACGGCTTCAGCACGGCGAGCAGGACGATCGCCAGCAGGGCTAGTACCGGCAGCTCGTTGAAGATCCGGAAGTAGCGATGGCTGCGGCTGCAGCGACCGTCGGCGAACTGCTTGAGATAGATCAGGCACACGTGATGATAGGCCACCAGCGCCGCCACCAGGGTCAGCTTGGCGTGCATCCAGCCCTGGGACAGCCAGCCCGGATTCAGCGCCAGCAGCCCGCCGCCGAACACCAGCACGGCGATCATCGAGGGCGTCATGATGCCCCGGTAGAGCTTGCGCTCCATGGTCTTGAAATACTCGATGGCCTGCGACTCGCCGCGATCCCGGGCCATGGCGTGGTAGACGTAGAGGCGCGGCAGATAGAACAGGGCGGCGAACCAGGTCACCACGGCCACCAGGTGCAGGGCCTTGATCCAGAGGTACATGTCGACTCCTAGCCGGGGGGTGCATCGCTGTAGCGATAGTAACGCTCGATGGCGTCGCGGGTGATGATACCGGAAATCCGCTTCTGCTTCGGCCGATGCCCGTGCTCCACGTAGAGGGCGTCGGCATGCTTGGTATTGAGCCGCAAGAAGGCCTCGGAGAGCGTCGCCTGCAGGTGGATCGGCGCCAGGTCGAGGCGCTGCCCGGGGATCTCCAGCAGGTCCAGGCGGCCCTCCTTGTCGATCAGCTTGTCGGTCTCGTCATGTTCGAGCATCCAGCGCGCCAGATCGGCCGCCTTCAGCGCCAGGGTCGGCTTGGCATCGCTGGAGCGCTCGATCACGATCCACACCGGCTTCGCCACGAGCAGGGCACTGGCCTGGTCGAGGGTCACCCGACGGCGCGAGCGTACCAGATCGCGCTCCATCACCGCCGGCACCGAGACCCGGCTGAGGGCCTGCATCAGCGGCTGCTGCAGCGGATGCAGGCCGTGGCGGGTCACGCTGATGAAGAAGCCGTCGCAGCCGCACAGCTGACGCGACGTCAGACCGGCCACCACCACCGCCAGCATGCCGGGCAGGATCAGGTTGGGGTTATGGGTCAGCTCCAGCAGCGCCATCAGCGCCGCCAGCGGCGCCTGCAACACGGCCCCCATCATCGCGGCCATGCCCAGCATGGCGTAGACGGCGGGGCCGGCGGCAAGATCCGGCAGCAGCTGGGCGCCGAGCAGGCCGCACAGGGCGCCGGCCGCTCCGCCGGCCACCACCACCGGGCCGATGATGCTCACCGGGATGCCGCAGGCCACGGTGAAGGCAGTGATCAACAGCTTGCCGATGGCGACCGCCAGCAGCACGTCGAGGCTCAGCGAGCCGCCGATGGTCAGCCCCAGGGTGTCGTAGCCCATGCCCTGCACCTGGGGGTACCACCAGGCCATGGCGCCGACCACGCCTCCGGCGAGGGCGAAGCGCAGCGCGAAGGGCACGCGCTTGAGGCGATCGCCGGCACGCGCCACGCGCACGAAACCGCCGGCCAGCAGGCCGATGCCCAGTGCGCTCAGCACGATCCAGGGCAGGTTGAGCAGCGACCCCAGGGCGAGACCGGTGCCCTCGAAAGGCAGCTCGAAGCCGAACACCGCCTGGGACACCACGGCGCCCATGGTCGAGGCCAGGATCACCGGCATGAAGCCGGTGATGGTGTACTCCATCATCACCACCTCCATGGCGAAGATGACACCGGCGACCGGCGTATGGAACGAGGCCGAGATGCCCGCCGCGGTGCCGCAGGCCACCAGCACGCGCAGGCTGTTGTGCGGCAGGCGCAGGCGCTGGCCGAGTCCGCTGCAGGCCGCCGCGCCCAGATGGATGGCAGGCCCCTCGCGCCCCGCCGAGAGCCCGCCCAGCACCGAGATCAGGCCCACCCACCATTGGGTGAACCAGTTGCGCACCGGGAAGCGCCCCTGATGGTAGGTCAGTCGCTCGATCACGTGGGCGATGCCGATCTGTCGGCCGGCGGGCCGCAACCACCATAGCCAGGCACCGATCAGCGTCACCGCCAGCAGTGGCAGCAGGGCACGCGTCAGCGGCGACAGCGCCTCGAAGTTCTCGGGATTGCCACCCGGCAGGAAGATCATGGCGCCCAGCTGGAGCGCCAGGCGGAACAGCACCATCAGACCGCCGGTGATCAGGCCGGAGACCAGTCCCAGCACGCAGAGCTGGGGCAGTGCATCCACGCTGGCCAGCTGGCGGCGGAAACGATCGAGACTGAAGCGGGGAAGTGGAAAACGCGGCAAGGTGTCCTTCCTGTTAGACCCCGGCCCCTATTTCAACCCTGGCCCCTGCGAGGCTGGGTGGGAGCCCTTCCTCTTGTGTATCATATCCTCCCACTCAGGTCCCAGCGTCCACCATCGAGGAGCCCCATCGTGATCAAGGTCGGAATCGTCGGCGGCACCGGTTATACCGGCGTCGAACTGCTCAGGTTGCTGGCTCGCCACCCGGAGGTCAGCGTCGAGGCCATCACCTCGCGCAGCGAAGCCGGGCTCGGGGTCAGCGAACTGTATCCCAACCTGCGCGGCCACTACGACGCGCTGCGCTTCAGCGAGCCCGATCCGGCGCGCCTGGCAGCCTGCGATGCGGTGTTCTTCGCCACCCCCCACGGCGTGGCCCACGCCCTGGCCTTTGATCTGCTCGAGCGCGGCACCCGGGTCATCGACCTGTCGGCCGACTTCCGCCTGCGCGACGCCGACGAGTGGGCCGCCTGGTACGGCCAGCCCCACGGCGCGCCCGAACTGCTCGAGGAGGCCGTCTACGGCCTGCCCGAGGTCAACCGCGAGCGGATTCGTCAGGCGCGCCTGATCGCCGTGCCCGGTTGCTACCCCACCGCCGTGCAGCTCGGCCTGCTGCCGCTGCTGGAGGCCGGCCTGATCGACGCCGATCACGTGATCGCCGACTGCAAGTCCGGCGTCACCGGCGCCGGCCGCGGCGCCAAGGTGCCGTCGCTGCTGGCCGAGGCCAGCGAGTCGATGAAGGCCTATGGCGCCTCCGGCCATCGCCACCTGCCCGAGATCCGCCAGGGCCTGGGCGATGCCGCGAACGGCCCGGTGGGGCTGACCTTCGTGCCGCACCTGACGCCGATGATCCGCGGCATCCACGCCACCCTCTACGGCCGCCTGCAAGGGGAGCCGGGCGACCTGCAGGCGCTGTTCGAGCAACGCTTCGCCGACGAGCCCTTCGTCGATGTCATGCCCGCGGGCAGCCACCCGGAGACGCGCAGCGTCAAGGGCGCCAACGTCTGCCGGATGGCCGTGCATCGCCCCGGCGACGGCGACACCGTGGTGGTGCTGTCGGTGATCGACAACCTGGTCAAGGGCGCCTCCGGCCAGGCCGTGCACAACCTCAACCTGATGTTCGGCCTCGACGAGTTCGCCGGCCTCGACGCCCCGGCGATGATGCCCTGAGGCCATCGCCTGCCCCCGTCGCCATCGCGCCGGGGGCAGAGCTCCCTCCTCAATAGTTGACCCTTTTGCTAAGGGTTATGGATAATCGTCGTCCTGCACGACATTCATCGATTTCCGGGGAGGTCACCCATGAGCGGTGCCGCATCCTTCGTTCCTACCCCTCTGCTGCTCTCCGACAGCGCCAAGGCCCGTCTCAAGGCCCTCGGCGAGGCGGAAGGCAAGTCCGGGCTCACGCTGAGGGTCTACGTGACCGGCGGCGGCTGCTCCGGCTTCCAGTACGGCTTCGACCTCGCCGAGGACATCGCCGACGACGACACCCTGATCGAGTTCGGCGACGTGGCGCTGGTGGTCGACCCGCTCTCCTACCAGTACCTGGTCGGCTCCACGGTCGACTACGAGGAAGGTCTGGCCGGCGCGCGCTTCCTGATCCAGAACCCCAACGCCACCACCACCTGCGGCTGTGGCGCCTCCTTCATGGTCTGAACCGCAGCGTTGACGACCAGCCCCGCCGCAACATTTGCCGAGACTTGACGCTCTCACGGCAACTCGCCATGGTTGATTTGTACTCCACAACAAATCACTCCAATGGAGAAGCACATGAAGCGTCAATTCACGGTCGCCTCGCTGGCGTCCTGTCTCGCCCTGGGCCTCGCCACCTCGGCCCACGCCCAGGAGACCCTGGACGTCGTCACCGACCCGAGCTTCGTGCCCTTCGAGATGATGGACCAGGAAACCGGCCAGATGGTCGGCTTCGACATGGACATCGTCGCCGAAGTCGCCGAGCGGGCCGGGTTCGAGTACAACCTGCGCACCATGGACTTCAACGGCATCATCCCCGCCGTCCAGACCGGTAACGTCGACATCGCCATCGCCGGTATCACCATCACCGACGAACGCGCCGAGATCGTCGATTTCTCCGATCCCTACTACGACAGCGGCCTGCGCCTGCTGGTCAACGCCGACGACGACAGCATCCAGTCCATCGAGGACCTGGAAGGCAAGTCGGTCGGCACCAAGATCGGCTCCACCAGCTACGACTATCTCCAGGAGAACCTGGGCGACGACGCCGACATCACCCCCTATCCGGGCTCCAGCGACATGTACATGGCGCTGCTCGGCGGCAGCGTCGACGCGGTCTTCTACGACGCGCCCAACGTCGGCTACTTCTCCCAGACCCAGGGCGAGGGCCGAGCCAAGGTCGTCGGCCCGCTCTACGAGGGCCAGCAGTACGGCATCGTGCTGGTCAAGGGCAGCGACTGGGTCGAGCCCGTCAACGAGGCCCTGGCCTCGATGAAGGAAGACGGCACCTACGACGAGATCCACAGCAAGTGGTTCGGCAGCGCCAGCGGCGAGTAATCGTCGCCCAACGCCTGAACGGGGTCGGGTCACATGACCCGGCCCCGTTGCATTTCGGCTCGTCACTCTCCTGCGCATCCTGACGGAGTTCCCACGTGGACGTCACCTTTCAATTCGACTGGCAGGCGGCCTTCGCCTCCATTCCCCATCTGCTCACGGGGATTCCCTATACGCTGCTGATCTCCTTCGCCGGCCTGGCGATCGGTTTCCTGATCGGCATCCTGTTCGGCCTGCTGCGCATCAGCCCGTCGCGCTGGCTGCGGGTGCCCGCGGTGGCCTACATCGAGGTCTTCCGCGGCACGCCGGTGCTGGTGCAGGTGCTGTTCATCTTCTATGGCCTGCCGCAGCTGCTCGGCGGCCCCATCAACGCCCTGGTGGCCGGCATCGCCGCCATCGCGGTCAATTCCGGTGCCTATATCTCGGAGATCGTCCGCGGCGGCGTGCAGTCCATCGAGCGCGGCCAGCGCGAGGCGGGGCTGTCGCTGGGCCTGTCCCGGCGCCAGACCTTCCGCTACATCATCTGGCCCCAGGCGCTGCGGCGCATGATCCCGTCGCTCGGCAACCAAGGCATCATCAGCATCAAGGACACCTCACTGTTCTCGGTGATCGGCGTGGGCGAGCTGGTCCGCCAGGGCCAGGTCTATATCGCCACCACCTTCAACGCCCTGGAGGTCTATCTGATGGTGGCCATGCTGTACCTGGTCATCACCCTGTCGCTCTCGGCGGCGCTGCGCCTGCTCGAGCGCAAGGGCCTGGTCGGACAATGAAGGAAGACACGCACATGAACCAACCGACGTCCCCCTCCGGCGGCGAGCGCATCGTCCGCATGGAGAAGCTCAACAAGTCCTTCGGCGACCTGCACGTGCTGAAGAACATCGATCTCGAGGTCACTCCCGGCGAGGTGGTGGTGATCATCGGTGCCAGTGGCTCCGGCAAGTCGACCCTGATCCGCTGCATCAACGGCCTGGAGGAGTTCCAGCAGGGCGAGCTGGAGGTCGACGGCAATCCCCTGAAGCCCCACGGCAAGGCCACCCAGGCGCTGCAGAAGATCCGCACCGAGGTCGGCATGGTGTTCCAGCAGTTCAACCTGTTTCCGCATCTGAGCGTGCTGGACAACGTCACCCTGGCGCCGATGAAGGTGCGGGGTCTGGGCCGCCATGAGGCCACCGATACCGCCGAGCGCCTGCTCGACCGGGTCGGCATCGCCGATCAGGCCGCCAAGTATCCGACCCAGCTCTCCGGCGGCCAGCAGCAGCGCGTGGCACTGGCCCGGGCGCTGGCCATGGAACCGCGGCTGATGCTGTTCGACGAGCCGACCTCGGCGCTGGACCCGGAGATGATCGGCGAGGTGCTGGACGCCATGCGCGAGCTCGCCAACGAGGGCATGACCATGCTGATCGTCACCCACGAGATGGGCTTCGCCCGTGAGGTGGCCGACCGGGTGATCTTCATTCACAAGGGCGAGATCGCCGAGGAAGGGCCACCGGAGACGATCTTCGACTCGCCTCAGGCCGAGCCCACCCGGCAGTTCCTGTCCCGGGTGCTCAAGCACTGACAAGCGCCATGCCTCCCGCCTCAAAGGGCCCTGTCGTCAGCGACAGGGCCTTTTTTTGGGCGTTTTTCGGCCTGTGGACAAGATTCTTCGCCATTCGTCGCTCACGCGGGCCATGCCGGGGCTGGGGACAGAACGAGGTGGTTGTTCACAGCCGCGGTGACAAGCCCGGAAGAACTCGGTGGACAAGCCGTGTTCGCGCTGGCTTGTGGGTAACCCGAGGTGTTACCCACAGGCCCCGAACATGCCCTCCGCAGGCGGTCCGCGCCTTGTCCTTGCTTCGGTCAACATTACAAGATGTTGATAAGTAAGCTGTAAAATCAGTTATCCACGAGAAATGTCCACACCAGTAATCACTACCACAACAGAACTTCTTTTTATCTATATGTTTTTTTATTTAAGTCTCGGCGGAAGGAAGGCGGATCGGCCGGAACGGGTGTGGAAAACCCTGACGATTACCCACAAGGGGGTTATACTGGCGGGCTGATTCGACCCCTGAACCGCAACATTCGGCGCGACGGCGCCGATCGAGGTGAACCTTGGAGTACCCCGACCGCTTCGACGTCATCGTCATCGGCGGTGGCCATGCCGGGACCGAAGCCGCCCTGGCCTCGGCTCGCATGGGCTGCCGGACCCTGCTGCTGACCCACAACATCGAGACCCTCGGTCAGATGTCCTGCAATCCCGCCATCGGCGGGATCGGCAAGAGTCATCTGGTCAAGGAGATCGATGCGCTGGGCGGCGCCATGGGACTCGCCACCGACATGGGCGGCATCCAGTTCCGGGTACTCAATTCCCGCAAGGGTCCCGCCGTTCGCGCCACCCGTGCCCAGGCCGACCGCGTGCGCTACAAGGCGGCGATCCGCGGCATGCTGGAGAACCAGGCCAACCTGACGATCTTCCAGCAGGCCGCCGGCGACCTGATCGTCGACGGCGACACCGTGCGTGGCGTGGTCACCGAGACCGGCGTGCGGTTCATGGGTGAGACCGTGGTGCTGTGCACCGGTACCTTCCTCGGCGGGGTGATCCACATCGGGCTGGACAACAGCCGTGGCGGTCGCGCCGGGGATCCGCCCTCCAACGCCCTGGCCGAGCGCCTGCGTGCGCTGCCGTTCCGGGTCGATCGCCTGAAGACCGGCACCCCGCCGCGCATCGATGCCAAGAGCGTCGATTTCTCGGCGCTCGAGGAGCAGCCGGGCGATACCCCGACGCCGGTGATGTCCTATCTCGGCAGCCGCGAGATGCATCCGCGCCAGATCAGCTGCCACATCGCCCAGACCAACGAGCGCAGCCACGAGATCATCCGCGCCAACCTGGATCGCTCGCCGATGTTCTCCGGCACCATCGAGAGCGTCGGGCCGCGCTACTGCCCGTCCATCGAGGACAAGGTGCACCGCTTCGCCGACAAGGCGAGCCACCAGATCTTCATCGAGCCGGAAGGGCTGGATACCCACGAGCTGTATCCCAACGGCATCTCGACCTCGCTGCCGTTCGACGTTCAGCTGCAGGTCGTGCGCTCGATGAAGGGCCTGGAAAGCGCCCACATCACTCGTCCCGGCTACGCCATCGAGTACGATTTCTTCGATCCGCGAGACCTCAAGCACTCGCTGGAAACGAAATTTATCCACAACCTGTTCTTCGCCGGGCAGATCAACGGCACCACCGGCTACGAGGAAGCCGGCGCCCAGGGGTTGCTGGCCGGCCTCAACGCGGCCCGTCGGGCCAGCGGGCTCGAGGCCTGGTGGCCGCGGCGCGACGAGGCCTACCTCGGCGTGCTGGTCGACGACCTGATCACCCTGGGCACCAAGGAGCCTTACCGGATGTTCACCTCGCGGGCGGAATATCGCCTGCTGCTGCGCGAGGACAACGCCGACCTGCGCCTGACCGAGGCCGCCCGGGGGCTGGGGCTGATCGATGACCGCCGCTGGGCCGCCTTCAGCGCCAAGCGCGAGGGCATCGAGGCCGAGAGCGCGCGCCTCAAGGCCAGCTGGGTGCAGCCCAAGACCGAGGCCGCCGACCGCGTGGCCGAGAAGACCGGCCAGCCCCTGGCCCGCGAATACAACCTGCTGGACCTGCTCAAGCGTCCGGAGCTCGGCTACGCCGACGTGGCCGGCCTGGTCGGTGAGCCGGTCGAGGACGAGCGCATCGCCGAACAGGTGCAGATCCAGGCCAAGTACCAGGGCTACATCGACCGTCAGCAGGACGAGATCGACAAGCTCAAGCGCCACGAGGCCACCCGGCTGCCCGACGACTTCGATTACGAGCAGGTCGAGGGGCTGTCCAACGAGATCCGTCAGAAGCTCATCGAGGCGCGCCCCGAGACCCTGGCCCAGGCCGGTCGCATCTCCGGCGTGACCCCGGCGGCGGTCTCGATCCTGCTGATCCACCTCAAGAAGCGACGCCTGCTGGACGACACCCGAGTGGCCAACGGATGACCCCGAACGATACGATCCTGAACGACCGCCTCGAGCGCGGCCTGGCCGAGCTCGGCCTCGATGTGCCGGCGGATCGCCGCGAGCGGCTGGTGGCGCTGGTGGGGCTGTTGCACAAGTGGAATCGCGCCTATAACCTCACCGCGGTACGCGATCCCGAGGAGATGGTCGCCCGGCACGTGCTCGACAGCGCCGCCGTGCTGCCCTTCGTGACCGGCCCGAGCCTGCTCGACGTGGGCGCCGGCCCGGGCCTGCCGGGGCTGGTGCTGGCGATTCTCGCGCCCGAGCTCGACGTCACGCTGCTCGACAGCAACGGCAAGAAGGTGCGCTTCCAGCGTCAGGCGGTGATGGAGCTGGGCCTTGCGCGGGTCACGCCCGTCCAGGCCCGGGTGGAGGCTTTCGAGGCCCCCGCCGGCGGCTTCGATCAGGTCATCTCGCGGGCCTTCGCCAGCCTCGAGGACTTCCTCGCCCTGAGCCGGGAGCTGCCGGGGGAGGGGGGACAGTGGCTGGCGATGAAGGGGCCCGCCGTGGAGGACGAGCTCGCCGGCCTGCCGGAAGGGATCGCGGCGGTGGCCCGCCATACGCTGAGGGTGCCCTTCTCGGTGGGCGATCGCCGCCTGGTGATCCTCGAACGCGCCCCCGGCGAGCGCTGAGCCGCGCCCGGGGAGGCCGCCGGGCGCCGCCGTGAACCCTGTCTCCCAACGCAAGGATGTCGCCGTGACCAAGATTATCGCCTTGACCAACCAGAAGGGCGGCGTGGGCAAGACCACCTCCGCCGTCAATCTGGCCGCCAGCCTGGCCTCCCTGGAGCGGCGCGTGCTGCTGGTCGACCTGGACCCCCAGGGCCACGCCACCATGGGCAGCGGCGTCGACAAGCATGCCCTCGACGGCAGCGTGCTCGACGTGCTGCTGGGCGAGAAGCGGGCCACCGAGGTGATCCTGGACTGCCCCGAGGCCGGCTACGCGCTGCTGCCCGGCAACGGCGACCTGACCGCCGCCGAGGTCGAGCTGCTCGACCGCGAGGAAGGGCGCGAGCAGGGCCTGGTCAAGGCGCTGGGCGAGGTCGCCGGCGAATACGACGTGGTGCTGATCGACTGCCCGCCGTCGCTCAACATGCTGACCGTCAACGGCCTGACCGCCGCCGATGGCGTGCTGATCCCGCTGCAGTGCGAGTTCTACGCCCTCGAAGGGCTCTCGGCGCTGCTCGATACCGTTGAGCAGATCAAGGCCAGCGTGAATCCCGGCCTCGAGATCCATGGCATCCTGCGGACCATGTTCGACGGCCGCAACAGCCTGACCCGCGATGTCAGCAAGCAGCTGCGCGACTACTTCGGCGACGCCCTGCTCAAGACCACCATTCCGCGCAACGTGCGGGTCGCCGAGGCGCCCAGCCACGGCCTGCCGGTCACCAAGTACGCCCGCTTCTCGCGGGGCAGCCAGGCGCACCGGGTGCTGGCCAAGGAACTGATTCGCCGCCTGTCGCTGTAGCCGACACCGTTTGGTGCTTACCGATGAGGGGAACTCGATGACGCGCAAACAACGCGCTCTGGGACGCGGGCTGGATGCCCTGATCGGCGCCGGCGCTCGCCGCCGCGAAAGCCTGGATCTGCCCGGGGCAGAGGAGGCGACGGAGGAGGGCGAGCTCAACGGCGCCGAGCCGCTGGCTCCCGCCGCCGACGAGCGACTCGAGCGCCTCCCGCTGGGACAGCTGTCCCGCGGCAAGTACCAGCCGCGCCGCGACATCCAGCCCGAGGCCCTCGAGGAGCTGGCCGACTCGATCCGCGCCCAGGGCGTGATGCAGCCGATCGTGGTGCGGCCGATCGGCGAGCAGCGCTACGAGATCATCGCCGGCGAACGGCGCTGGCGGGCCGCCCAGCTCGCCGAGCTCGACGTCATCCCGGCGGTGATCCGCGAGGTCACCGACGAAGTCGCCCTGGCCCTGGCCCTGATCGAGAACATCCAGCGCGAGAACCTCAATCCCATCGAGGAGGCGCTGGCGCTCAAGCGGCTGCTCGACGAGTTCGAGCTGACCCAGCAGCAGGCCGCCGATGCGGTGGGCCGTTCACGAGCCCAGGTGGCCAACCTGCTGCGCCTGCTGGCGCTGGACCCCGAAGTGCAGACGCTGCTCGAACGCGGCGACCTGGACATGGGGCACGCCCGGGCGCTGCTGGCGCTGTCGGGCCCCAAACAGCGCCAGGCCGCTCATGAGGTGGTCAACAAGGACCTCACGGTGCGCGCCACCGAGGCGCTGGTGAAGCGGCTCGCCGAGGGGCAGCCGGCCAAGGCGGAGGCCCCGGCCGCGAGCCCCGACGTGGCGCGCCTGGAGTCGCGTCTCGGCGACCTGCTCGGGGCACCGGTGAAGATCCAGCACGGCCGCGGCGGGAAGGGGAAGGTGACCATTCGCTACTCGAGCCTGGACGAGCTGGACGGCATCCTCGGCCACATCAAGTAGACCCTGTTAGGGTGCTAAACAGTTTTTCGAAACTTATCGACTTTTAGTCGTAAGCTGGGGCGATTTCGCGCGATATCGGGCCGCGATCGGTTGAAGGCATCGAGGGGGTTCCCTATAATCGCGCCGGGCTCGCCATTGGCTACCGCCAACGGCAGAGCGCGAGGAAACGGGACGCCGACGTCGGCCCCAATGTCGGCAACGTGCACGGAGATCCCATGGCAGCCAGGTACAGGCGCCCGATTCTCGGATGGTTGATGGCCGCGCAGGTTGCTATGCTCGGTGCGCTGTCCGGCCTGGGATGGCTTCTGGGAAGCCCGGGAGATGCGGTCTCGATCCTGCTGGGTGGCGGCGTGGCGCTGATCGCCAACGGCTACTTCGCCTGGCGAATGTTTCGTCACCGGGGCGGCCGCCAGGCGCGCCGGATGGTAAGCGGCCTCTATCAGGCGGAGGCGGGTAAGTTTGGTTTGACGGTGGCTCTGTTCGCGGTGGTGTTCATCGCAGTGCCCCCCTCAAATCATGCTTTATTCTTTGGCGTTTATGTGGTGATGCTGTTCGTTCACTGGCTGGCCGCCTGGCTGGGCACGCGACCATTACCCCACTGAAATCGAGGCAGCTCATGGCAGGCAATAACCCGACTCCTGTGGAGTATATCCAGCACCATCTGCAAAACCTGACATATGGCTACCACCCCGAGAACGGCTGGTCCATCGCGCACTCCGCTGCCGAGGCTCAGGACATGGGGTTCTGGGCCATTCACCTGGATACCATGGGCTGGTCGCTGGCCATGGGCGCGCTGTTCATCTGGCTGTTCCGCAAGGTCGGCAAGGCCGCGACCACCGGCGTGCCCGGCAAGCTGCAGAACGCCATCGAGATGGTCTTCGAGTTCATCGAATCCACCGTACGCGGCGCCTTCAAGGGCAAGAACCCGCTGATCGCCCCGATCGCGCTGACGCTGTTCGTGTGGATCTTCCTGATGAACCTGCTCAAGCTGGTGCCGGTCGATTTCGCGCCCGCCCTGTTCGCCCGCTTCGGGGTCGAGTACATGAAGCTCGTGCCGACCACCGACCCCAATGCCACCCTGGGCATGGCGCTGGGCGTGTTCTGCCTGATCATCTACTACAGCATCAAGGTCAAGGGCCTCGGTGGTTTCGCTAAGGAGCTGTCGCTGACGCCCTTCAACCACTGGCTGCTGATCCCCTTCAACCTGGTGATGGAAATCATCGGCCTGCTCGTCAAGCCGCTCAGCCTTGGCCTGCGTCTCTTCGGTAACATGTTTGCCGGCGAGGTGATCTTCATCCTGATCGCCCTGCTGCCGTTCTGGGTGTCCTGGACCCTCAACGTTCCCTGGGCCATCTTCCACATCCTGGTCATCACCTTGCAGGCGTTCATCTTCACCGTGCTGACGGTGGTCTACCTGAACGCTGCTCACGAGCATCACTGAATCGCGTAATACCCGATAAACCCTTGAAACTTAACCTCAACTCGTAAGGAGTATCATCATGGAACTCGTCTACATCGCCGCTTCCCTCATGATCGGCCTGGGCGCTCTGGGTACTGGCATCGGCTTCGCTCTGCTGGGCGGCAAGCTGCTCGAGACCACCGCTCGCCAGCCGGAGCTGGGCAACCAGCTGCAGACCAAGACCTTCCTGATGGCCGGCCTGCTGGACGCCGTGCCGATGATCGGCGTTGGTATCGCGATGTACCTGATCTTCGTCGTCGCCGGCTAACGATTGGCATACCGAGCGCGCTGCGCTCGGTTTGCTTGTTTCCGGTCGCCACGAATCTGTCAGAGGTACGCCCCTGTGAATATCAACATGACGCTTATCGGACAGATGATCGCCTTCGCGATCTTCGTCTGGTTTTGCACCAAGTACGTGTGGCCGCCGATCAGCAATGCGCTCCATGAGCGCCAGAAGAAGATCGCCGATGGCCTGGATGCTGCCAGCCGTGCTTCTCGCGACCTCGAACTGGCCGAACAGCAGGCCAGCGAGACCCTGCGTGAAAGCAAGGAGCAAGCGGCCGAAATCCTGGAGCAGGCCCACAAGCGGTCCACCCAGATGATCGACGAGGCGCGCGATCAGGCCCGCCAGGAAGGCGAGCGCATGATCGCCCAGGCCAAGTCCGAGATCGACCAGGAAGTGAACCGCGCGAAGGAAGAGCTGCGTGGCCAGGTCTCGCGGCTCGCCATCGTCGGCGCCGAGCGGGTCCTGGAAGCCTCCATCGACGAGAAGCAGCACGGCAAGCTCGTTGACCAACTTGCCGAAGAGCTTTGAGGAGGAGGTGACCCATGGCGGAACTGTCTACCGTCGCTCGCCCCTACGCCAAGGCGGCCTTCGAACACGCCGTCGGACGTAAGGCGCTCGAGGACTGGTCCGGCATGCTCACCACCGTGGCGCATGTCGTCGAAGACGACGACATGCGCCGTCGAGTGCTGGGCAACCCGCGACTCTCCAGCGCACAGAAGGTGGATGCGATCGTCGAGATCTGCGGCGATGCCGTCGACGACGACGTGCGCAACTTCCTGCGTCTGGTCGGCCAGCAGGGTCGCCTGACGGCCCTGCCGGTCATCGCCGAGCAATTCGAGCTGCTCAAGGCCCAGGAGGAGAAGCGCATGGACGTCGACATCGTCTCTGCCTTCCCGCTGGACGAAGCGCAGCAGGACAAGCTCGCGAGCGCGCTGGCCAAGCGTCTGAACCGCGAAATCTCCATTACCACTCAGGTGGATTCCACCCTCCTGGGAGGCGTCATCCTGCGCGCCGGCGACACCGTCATCGACGGGTCGGTGCGCGGTCGACTGAACCGCCTCCACGAGGCCCTTTCCGCCTGAGTCTGAGGGACATGGCATGCAGCAACTGAATCCTTCCGAGATCAGCGACATCATCAAGCAGCGTATCGAGAAGCTGGATGTCGCGACCGAAGCCCGCAACCAGGGCACCATCGTCAGCGTGTCTGACGGTATCGTGCAGATCCACGGCCTCACCGACGCGATGTTCGGCGAGATGATCGAGTTCCCCGGCGGCATCTACGGCATGACGCTGAACCTCGAGCGCGACAGCGTCGGCGCCGTGGTGCTGGGCGACTACCTGCAGCTCGAAGAGGGCATGACCGCCCAGTGCACCGGCCGCATCCTCGAGGTGCCGGTGGGCCCCGAGCTGCGCGGTCGCGTGGTCGACGCCCTGGGTAACCCGATCGACGGCAAGGGCGACCTCGGCACCGACAAGACCGACGCGGTGGAAAAGGTCGCCCCGGGCGTCATCACCCGTCAGTCCGTCGACCAGCCGATCCAGACCGGCTTCAAGTCCATCGACGCCATGGTGCCGATCGGCCGCGGCCAGCGTGAGCTGATCATCGGCGACCGCCAGATCGGCAAGACCGCGATCGCCATCGACGCGATCATCAACCAGAAAGGCACCGGCGTCACCTGTGTCTACGTGGCCATCGGTCAGAAGCAGTCGACCATCGCCAACGTGGTGCGCAAGCTCGAAGAGCACGGCGCCATGGAGCACACCATCGTGGTCGCCGCCGGCGCCGCCGATCCGGCCCCGATGCAGTTCCTGGCCGCCTACTCCGGCTGCACCATGGGCGAGTACTTCCGCGATCGCGGTGAAGACGCCATGATCGTCTATGACGATCTGTCCAAGCAGGCCGTGGCCTATCGTCAGGTCTCCCTGCTGCTGCGTCGTCCGCCGGGCCGTGAAGCCTTCCCGGGTGACGTCTTCTATCTCCACTCCCGTCTGCTCGAGCGCGCCGCGCGCGTCAACGCCGACTACGTCGAGAAGTTCACCGACGGCGAAGTCAAGGGCAAGACCGGCTCGCTGACCGCGCTGCCGATCATCGAGACCCAGGGTGGCGACGTCTCCGCGTTCGTTCCGACCAACGTGATCTCCATCACCGACGGTCAGATCTTCCTCGAGACCGATCTGTTCAACTCGGGCATCCGTCCGGCCATCAACGCCGGTCTCTCGGTGTCTCGTGTCGGTGGCTCCGCCCAGACCAAGATCGTCAAGAAGCTCGGCGGCAGCGTGCGTCTGGCCCTGGCCCAGTACCGTGAGCTGGCGGCCTTCGCCCAGTTCGCCTCCGACCTGGACGAGGCCACCCGCAAGCAGCTGGAGCACGGTCAGCGCGTCACCGAGCTGATGAAGCAGAACCAGTACGCGCCGATGTCCGTGGCCGAGATGGCCGTCTCCCTGTACGCCGCCAACGAGGGCTACCTGGAAGACGTCGAGGTCAGCAAGGTGCTGGACTTCGAGCGTGCCCTGCAGGACTACATGAAGGCCGAGCACGCCGAGCTGCTCGACAAGATCAATGAGTCCGGCGACTACAGCGACGACATCAAGAGCGGCCTCAAGGCCGGTCTCGACAAGTTCAAGGCCACTCAGAGCTGGTGACCCCGCCGGCCCGCTCCTCCCGGGGAGCGGGCCCTGGAGCTTTCTGAGGGCCACGAACGGAGTAGATCGCTATGGCAGCTGCAAAAGAGATACGCACCAAGATCGGCAGCATCAAGAACACGCAGAAGATCACCAGTGCCATGGAGATGGTCGCTGCGTCGAAGATGCGCAAGGCGCAGGACCGGATGAAGGCCAGCCAGCCCTACGCCCAGCAGATCCGCAAGGTGGTCGGCCACGTCGCCGACGCCAACCCCGAGTACAAGCATCCGTGGATGCTGGATCGCGAGGTCAAGCGGGTCGGCTACATCGTGGTGTCGAGTGACCGCGGCCTGTGCGGTGGCCTGAACGTCAACATGTTCAAGGCCGTCGTCAAGGAGGCCAAGGCCTGGCGCGACAGTGGCGCCGAGCTGGATTTCTGCGCATTGGGCAGCAAGGCCACCAGCTTCTTCCGCAAGTACGGCGGCAGCCTGGTCGCGGCCAAGAGCGGCCTGGGCGAGGCGCCGGAAGCCGACGAGCTGATCGGCAGCGTGAAGGTGATGCTGGACGCTTACGACGAGGGCAAGCTGGATCGTCTGTACGTGGTGTTCAACGAATTCGTCAACACCATGACGCAGAAGCCGGTGGTTCGCCAACTGCTGCCCCTGTCGCCCGAGATGGGTGCCGAAGAGCAGAACGAAGAAAACAAGCGTCCCGGAAACTGGGACTACCTGTATGAGCCGGATGCCAAGGAGCTGCTGGACAGCTTGCTCGTGCGTTTCGTCGAGGCGCAGGTCTATCAGGCGGTGGTCGAGAACGTGGCCTGCGAACAGGCCGCGCGGATGATCGCCATGAAGAGCGCCACCGATAATGCCGGCAATCTGATCGACGACCTGGAGCTGGTGTACAACAAGGCCCGTCAGGCGGCCATTACCCAGGAAATCTCCGAGATCGTCGGTGGCGCCGCCGCCGTATAACGCCGAGGAAGGGCGAATCCCTTCCGGCAACCGGGTTTCATTTGCAGGTATTTGAGAGGAACCAAGATGAGCGGACGTATCGTACAAATCATCGGCGCGGTGATTGACGTAGAGTTTCCGCGGGACGATGTTCCCAAGGTCTACGACGCGCTGAAGGTCTCGGATGCCGAGACCGTTCTCGAAGTCCAGCAGCAGCTGGGCGACGGCGTGGTGCGCACCATCGCCATGGGCTCCACCGAGGGCCTCAAGCGTGGCATGGACGTCACCAACACCCAGGCCGCCATCTCCGTGCCGGTCGGCAAGGAGACCCTGGGTCGGATCATGAACGTGCTCGGCGAGCCCATCGACGAGGCGGGCGAGATCGGCGAAGAAGAGCGCATGCCGATCCACCGCAAGGCACCGGGTTATGCCGACCAGGCGGCCACCAGCGAGCTGCTGGAGACCGGCATCAAGGTCATCGACCTGGTGTGCCCGTTCGCCAAGGGCGGCAAGGTCGGCCTGTTCGGCGGCGCCGGTGTCGGCAAGACCGTCAACATGATGGAGCTGATCCGCAACATCGCCACCGAGCACAGCGGTTACTCCGTGTTCGCCGGTGTCGGTGAGCGTACCCGTGAGGGCAACGACTTCTATCACGAGATGCAGGAGTCCAACGTTCTCGACAAGGTGTCGCTGGTCTACGGCCAGATGAACGAGCCGCCCGGGAACCGTCTGCGCGTGGCCCTGACCGGCCTGACCATCGCCGAGAAGTTCCGCGATGAAGGCCGCGACGTGCTGCTGTTCGTCGACAACATCTACCGCTACACCCTGGCCGGTACCGAGGTGTCCGCACTGCTGGGCCGCATGCCCTCCGCGGTGGGTTACCAGCCGACCCTGGCCGAGGAGATGGGCGTCCTGCAGGAGCGCATCACCTCCACCAAGACCGGCTCCATCACCTCCGTGCAGGCGGTGTACGTGCCCGCGGACGACCTGACCGACCCGTCCCCGGCCACCACCTTCTCGCACCTCGACGCGACCGTGGTACTGGCGCGTTCCATCGCCGAGCTGGGTATCTACCCGGCCATCGACCCGCTGGATTCCACCTCTCGTCAGCTGGATCCGCTGGTCGTCGGCGAGGAGCACTACAAGACCGCTCGCGGCGTGCAGGGCGTGCTGCAGCGCTACAAGGAGCTCAAGGACATCATCGCCATCCTGGGCATGGACGAGCTGTCCGACGAGGACAAGCTGGCCGTGTCCCGGGCGCGTAAGATCCAGCGCTTCCTGTCGCAGCCGTTCTTCGTCGCCGAGGTCTTCACCGGCGCCCCCGGCAAGTACGTGTCGCTGAAGGAAACCATCCGTGGCTTCCAGGGCATCCTCGACGGCGAGTACGACGAGCTGCCGGAGCAGGCCTTCTACATGGTCGGCACCATCGACGAGGCCGTCGAGAAAGCCAACCAGATGAAGTAATCCCTCCACCTGGGAGACGTCATCATGACGAAAACCTTCAAGTGCGAGATCGTCAGCGCCGAGGCGTCGATCTTCTCCGGCGAAGCCGAGCATGTCGTGGCAGCCGGTCGCGCGGGGGATCTCGGGGTGTTGGCGGGGCACACGCCGCTGCTCACCGAACTGGCCCCCGGCCCGGTGCGCATCGTCCGTGGCGGAGGTGAAGAGGATCACTTCTACGTCTCGGGCGGCTTCCTCGAGGTCCAGCCCGAGGTCGTCACCGTGCTCGCCGATACCGCCGTGCGCGCCGACGACCTGGACGAGGCCGCCGCCGAGGAGGCCCGCCAGCAGGCCCTCAAGGCGATGCAGGACAAGTCCGCCGAGATGGACTACACCCGCGCCACGGCCGAACTGGCCGAGGCTGCGGCCCAGCTGCGGACCATCCAGCAGCTGCGTCGCAAGGTGGGTCGCAGCGGCTAAGGTCGCGCCACGCCCCGTGCGATGAAAGCGCCCCCCGACTCAGTCGGGGGGCGCTTTTTTTGGTCGGCAGGCGGGGCGATGGCGGCGGGAAGGCTCTGCGAGGCTCAGCCGTCGGCGTCGGTATGGATGGTCGTCTCGACCGAGAGGCCGACCTTGAGCCGGTCGAGCCCGGGCTGATCCGGTTCGATGGCGATGCGCACCGGCAGGCGCTGGACGATCTTGGTGAAGTTCCCCGAGGCATCGTCGTGGGAGATCGGCGAGAAGGTGGTGCCGGTGGCCGGGGCGAGGCTGTCGACGTGGCCCTCGAGCGTCATCCCGGGATAGGCATCCACCGAGATCGTCACCGGCTGGCCGACGCGAACCTCGGTGATCTCGACCTCCCGATAGTTGGCGGTGACGTAGATCGCATCGGTCGGCACGATCGCCATCAGCGCCCCGCCGGCCTCGGTCCAGGCGCCGACGCGACCGGCCTGTTCGGCCACGATGCCGTCTCGAGGCGCCGTCACTCGGGTGTGAGACAGCGAGAGACGGGCCTGCTCACGCTCGGCCCGGGCCTGGGCCAGCGTCGCCTGCGCACTCGCCCGCCGCGCTTCCAGGACCTGAGTCTGATGACGCACGTCGTCCAGGCTGGCCTGGTCCGCCTGGCGGCGGGCGTCCAGTGCCGAGGCGTTGGCGGTGGCCTGCTGGGCGTTCTGCTGCGAGGCATTGCCGTCATGACGCAGGCGGCGGTAGCGCTCGGCGTCGAGGCGGGCGTAGTCGACGTTGGCGATGTCCTCGTCCACCACGGCCTGGGCGCGGCGAATTCGAGACGGCTGCCTGGCCAGTTCGGCCTCGATCTCCGCCAGCCTGGCCTGCGCCGACGCCACCCGGGCCTCGGCGGCATCGACGGCGGCACGATAGTCGCGCGGGTCGATGTCGATCAGGGCGTCGCCTCGCGACACCGTCTCGTGATCCTCGACGTGCACGGCGACGATATCGCCGTCGACGCGCGGCGAGATGACCGTATAGTCGGCATCCAGCTTGGCATTGTTGGTCCAGGCTCGGCCGTCGTTCATCCACCAGGGGGCGGTCAGGAAGGCGCCCCCCAGGGTCACGCACAGCAGCGCGGCGGCGCCGATGAGGCGTGGGGCGAGGGAGCGGGAAGGGGCTTGGGGCGTCTGGGTATCGGTCATATCGGTCGGGGGCGGTTGAACCGCGGTGCGTGGGTGCGTTTGGGCAGCAGGCAGAGCGGCACCAGCAGCAGGGCCAGCAGCGCCATCAGGCGCCAGGCATCGGCATAGGCCAGGACCGTCGCCTGCGCATCGATTCGTTCATGAAGCTGCAGCAAGGCCTCGCCGCCTGGGCCTCCCATGGGCCAGCTCAACGCCTCGCGGCCGTGGCCGCTCAGCGGCGCCGACTGCATCAGCGAGAAGCGCATCGTGCCCAGCCGTTCCATCAGGGCATGGGCGTGGCGATCGATGGCGACCGCGAGGTAGTGCCCGATGAGGCCGCCGGCCACCGGCCCGGCGAGCGCCCGGGAGGTGTTGATCGTCGCCGAGGCGAAGGGGCCTTCCATGGGATCGACGACCGCCGTGGCGGTCATCAGCAGGCCGACCACGACCATGGACTGTCCAATCGCGAAGACCACCTGGGCGACGTAGAACTGCTCCCGCATCCACGCCAGGGTGACGTGGCTGTTCGACCAGCTGGCCGCCGCCATCAGCAGCAGCCCCGATGCCATGATCCAGCGCGAGTCGATGCGCTCGACATTCAACACCAAGGCCGCGAGCGGCAGGATCATCAGCGGCGGCAGCGCGACGGCCAGCGTCACCGGCAGGCTCTGCAGCGGGCGATAGCCCTGGACCTCGGCGAGAAACTCGGCGGGCAGGGAGGCGCTGGAGGCGCCCAGGGCGATCACCCCGACCAGCATGCAGACGCCGAAGCCGAAATTGACGCGTCTGAGCAGTTGCGGACGGATCAGCGGCGCAGGCCCGAACGCACAGCGCCACAGGAACAGGGGCAGCAGCACCAGGCTGGCCAGGGCCAGCCCGCGGATCAGCGGCGAGTGAAGCCAGTCCAGGCGCTCGCCCTGGGCGAACAGGGTCACGACGCTGGCACACAGTGCCCAGCCCAGCCCCCAGCCGAGCCAGTCGAACTGCCGCCAGCGCGCCAGGCGCGGCGGATCCTGCGGCAGGCCATGGAGGATCAGCCCCGACGCCACCAGGCACAGCGGCAGGACCGCCCAGAACACGAAGCCGATGCCCGGACCGTGGTGGGCCCAGGCGACCACGGGCATGGCGATGTTGGGCGCGAAGGTGGCCGTCAGGCCGTAGGCGGCGAGGCCGAACAGCTTGAGCGCCGGGGTCAGGAAGCGCAGGGCGACCATCATCAGCAGCGGGATGAGAAAGCCCGTGGTGAGCCCCTGGCACCAGCGCAGCATCAGCAGCAGCGAGCGCGACTCGGTGGCGGCGCAGGCCAGCCCGAGCAGGCCCAGCGAGACGGCGGCCACGGCGGCGAAGCGGCGTACCGAGAAGGTCATGGCCAGCCACGGCGCGACCAGCATGCCCATGGCGGCACCGATACTGTAGAGGGTGGTAAACCAGCTGCCTTGATCGACACTGTATCCGAAGGCGCCGCGGATATCCGCCAGGGCCAGCGAGGTCGCTTCCTGGTTGATATCCGCGCCGATACAGGCCAGCAGCATGCCTACCAGCCCGAGGACAAGTCGCAGGGACATCGAACGCTCTGGCGGTGGGGGGAGTGGCGCGGTGAGGGGGCCGCGAAGGAGCGCACACGCTACCGGCACAAGTTGACTATGTCAACTTGTGCCGGGAGAAGGATCCGAGAGTCCCGCGTATGCAGGGGCGGGCGCGCTCAGTCGGCGGTGCGCTCCACGTTCTCCAGCATGCGCTGCAGCAGGGCGTTGAGCTGCGTGACTTCCTCGGGCGCGAAGCCCGACAGCGCCTGGCTCGCCAGTTCGCCACGGGCCGCCTCCAGCCGCGAGAAGAGGCGCTGGCCTTCCTCGGTCAGCGCCGCCTGGGTGATGCGCCGCGGGGTGGAGCTGCCGCTGCGGCGGATCAGTGCCTGCTGCTCGAGCTGCTTGAAGGCGCGTGCCACCTGGCCCTTGTCATGTCCGCGTCGCTGCAGCAGCTGCTGCTGGTTGTGCGCCGGGAACCGGCCCACGATGGACAGCACCCGCAGCAGGAATGGCGGCAGCTCGATGCCTTCGCGGCGCGCCAGTTCGCTCAGGCGGGCGCGGCTGGTGAAGCCGAGTTCGGCCAGCGTGTCGAGAATCCTGCGTTCCATTCCTGTCGTCCTCCCTGCATCGATGCCAGGCCGATCGGCCTGCGTCGGTCAAGGATACAGCGATCCGTGTCCCGGCCTCATCCCTTCCCGGCGGCGCCTCCGGGGGAGCCGCCGAAGCTGACGCCTTGCACGCCCTGTGCGATGATGACGCCCCTTCTCGTTCGCGCTGGCACAGGGAGGATCAGACCATGCCACTCAGCGATGCCCTGAATCGCCACAAGGAAGGCCTGCTCGCCGCCCTGGAGGTCGACGACCGCGAGCGCCTGGGCACCCTGCTGCCGGAGCTGCGCTCCGCGGACATCGCCGAAATTCTCCAGGACCTGCTCGAGAGCGAGCATGAACTGCGCGCGCGCGCGCTGCTGGACTGCCTGCCGTTGGAACGGCGTGCCAGCGTCATGGGCCATCTGCACGGCGAGGAGCAGCTGGCGATCGCCGCGGGCATGGGCGACGACCGCCTCCAGGCGGTGCTCGAGGAGATGGGCGGCGACGAGCGCGCCGACCTGTTCAAGGCGCTCGACGACGATCGCCGCGAGGCGCTGCTGCGGCGCATGGCCCACCAGGAGCGCGAGGAGCTCAAGCGCCTGGCGAGCTACGAGGAAGGCACCGCCGGCGCCCTGATGACCTCCGACTACGTGGCCATTCCCGCCGGCATGACCGTTTCCCGGGCGATGATGCGCGTGCGCCAGACCGCCCCGGACGCCGAGACGGTCTACCAGCTCTACGTGATCGACCCCGAGGGGCGCCTGGCCGGTACCATGTCGCTGCGTCAGCTGATGGTGGCGCGCCCCGGCGCCCGGGTCGACGACATGATGATCCACGACGTCATCCACACCTCGGTGGACACGCCCCAGGAAGAAGTGGCGCGGATCGTGGCTCGCTACGATCTGCTGGCCCTGCCGGTGGTCGACGAGATGCGTCGCCTGGTCGGCATCGTCACCCACGACGACGCCCTGGACGTGGTGGAATCCGAGGCCACCGAGGACTTCCACAAGGGGATGTCGATCGGCGCCCTGGAGGATGGCGTCAGCCGGGTACCGCTGTGGAGTCTGTATCGCAAGCGGGTGACCTGGCTGGTGCTGCTGGTATTCGGCAACCTGCTGTCCGGCGCGGGTATCGCCCACTACGAGGCGACCATCTCGGCCCAGGTGGCGCTGGTGTTCTTCCTGCCGCTGCTGATCGGCAGCGGCGGTAACGCCGGCGCCCAGGCCGCGACCCTGACGGTGCGCGGCCTGGCGACCGGCGACGTCGGGGTGCGCGACTGGGGCAAGCTGTTCGGTCGCGAGCTGCTGGTGGCCGGTTCGCTGGGGCTGACCATGGCGCTCGCCGTGGCGCCGATCGGCGTGTTTCGCGGCGGCGAGGCGGTGGCCATGGTGGTGGCGGTCAGCATGATCGCCATCGTGCTGTTCGGCAGCCTGCTCGGCATGTGCCTGCCGTTCGTGCTCGATCGCTTGGGCTGGGACCCGGCGACCGCCTCGGCGCCGCTGGTGACGACCCTGATCGACGCCTCCGGGGTGCTGATCTACTTCGGCATCGCCACCATGGTATTGCCGGTCGGATAAAAAACGCCCAAGCCGGGGAACGCCGACGCGTCGCCAGGGTCCTTAGGCCTTGATTTACCAAGCTACTTACCGTTTTTGCTGATAGAGACCCTGCCCATGGAATGGCTACAGATCGTCGTGCTCTCCCTCGTTCAAGGATTGAGCGAGTTCCTGCCCGTCTCCAGCTCCGCGCACCTGATCCTGGTACCGGTCTTCTCCGACTGGCCCGACCAGGGCCTGGCCTTCGACGTGGCCTTGCACCTGGGCAGCCTGGCGGCGGTGGTGCTCTACTTCCGCCACGAGCTGGTGACCATGACGGCCAGCTGGGGGCGCAGCGTCGCCGGCCGCGGCACCGACGACGACGCCCGCCTGGCCTGGTGGGTGATCCTGGCGACTATCCCGGTGGCGGTGGTGGGCCTGGCGTTCGAGGATGTCATCTCGGAGGTGATGCGCTCGCCGCTGGTGCTGGCCGGCGGGTTGATCGTGTTCGGCGTGGTACTGGGAATCGCCGACTGGCGCCACCGTGGCACGCGCAGCGAGTACCGGATGAGCGGCCGCGATGCCCTGTGGATTGGCCTGGCCCAGGCCCTGGCGCTGATCCCCGGCACCTCGCGCTCGGGCATCACCATGACCGCGGCGCTGATGCTCGGCCTGTCGCGTGAGGCGGCGGCACGCTTCTCCTTCCTGCTGTCGATTCCGGTGATCGTGCTGGCCGGCGGCCTGGAGGCCCTGGGCCTGGCCCAGGACGAGGTCCCGGTGGCCTGGGGCGACCTGGCGGCGGGCACGGTGCTGTCCGGCATCAGCGCCTACCTGTGCATTCATTTCTTCCTGGTCTTCATCCGCCGCATCGGCATGCAGCCCTTCGTGGTCTATCGGCTGATATTGGGTGTGGCCCTGATCTGGCTGTTCGGTTAAAGAAGCACTTATTTACCTGTTGGAGGACTCATGCCACTCCCACGCCTTCGCTTCGCCTTTTTGACGCTTGCGCTGGTCGCCCTGCTGGCCGGCTGTTCCGAGCGCACGCTCGAGACGCCGGTCACGCTCGAGGGCGATATCTTCGGCACCTTCTACCAGGTGACGCTGGCGGATCCGATCACCGCCGAACGCCGCGATGCGCTGGAGTCAGGCATCCTCGACGAGCTCGAGGCCGTCGATGCCTCGATGTCCACCTACCGTGACGACGCCGAACTGGTGGCTTTCGACCACGCCCCGCTGGGCGAGTGGCAGACGCTCTCCGCGCCGCTGATCGAGGTGCTGTCGATCGCCCATCGGGTAGGGGAGGCCAGCAACGGCGCCTTCGACGTCACCGTGGGCGGCCTGGTCAACCTGTGGAGCTTCGGCCCCGAGGCGCGGCCGCGCGAGGTGCCGGACGATGCCCTGATCGAGCAGCGCCTCGCCGAGATCGGCATGGAGACCCTGGAGATCGATGCGGAGCAGCGGCGGGCGCGGCGCCTGAAGGACGTCTTCGTCGACCTCTCCGGCGTGGCCAAGGGCTATGCCACGGATCGGGTGGCCGCCTACCTGGCTTCCCAGGGCCTCGACAACTACCTGGTCAACATCGGTGGCGAACTCGAGGTGGCCGGCCATCGCGACGCCGAGGCCGAGCCCTGGCGCATCGGCGTGGAGCTGCCCCGCGACGGCCGGCCCCAGGCCAAGTATGTACTGCCGCTGGAGGATACCTCGGTGGCCACCTCCGGCGACTATCGCAACTACTTCGAGGAAGACGGCCGACGCTATTCGCACACCATCGACCCGCGTACCGGTCGGCCGATCCGCCATCGCATGGCCTCGGTGACCGTGGTGGATGACTCGAATGCCCGCGCCGACGCCTGGGCCACCGCCATGTCGGTGCTCGGCGAGCAGGAAGGCATGGCGGTGGCCGTCGACCATGACCTGGCGGTGCTGATGCTGGTGCGCAACGCCGCCGATGACGACTGGCTGAGCGTGGCGAGCCCGGCCTTCGCCGAGCGCTTCGGTCGCGACAGGCTCGCGGAGATGGGCGTCAGGGTGGTCGGCGAGACCACCGCCGGCATGGCAGGCGAGGCCCCCTAGGCACTAGAATGGCCCGATTCAACGATTGATCGACAAGGAGTCCCGATGAGCCTCGACGTGGTGATACTGGCGGCCGGGCAGGGTACCCGGATGCGTTCGACCCTGCCCAAGGTGCTGCATCGCTTGGCCGGCCGTCCCCTGGTGCGTCATGTGATCGACACCGCCGCCGGCCTCGAGGCCGATCGCACCCACGTGGTGGTGGGCCATGGCGCCGACCGCGTGCGCGAGGCGCTGGCCGACTGCCCGGTGCGTTTCGCCCGTCAGACCGAGCAGAAGGGCACCGGCCACGCCGTGGCCCAGGCCCTGGAACAGCTCGGCGACGGCAAGGTGCTGGTGCTCTATGGCGACGTGCCGCTGACTCGCCGCGAGACCCTGCGCGATCTGCTGGCGCGGGTCGACGAGCAGCACATGGGCCTGCTCACCGTGACCCTCGACGACCCCACCGGCTACGGCCGTATCCTGCGCGACGAGGCCGGCGAAGCGGTCGCCATCGTCGAGCACAAGGATGCCTCGGAGGCCGAGCGCACGGTGCGCGAGTGCAACACCGGCATCATGGCCATGACCGCCGCCCAGCTGCGCCGCTGGCTGCCGCAGCTGTCCGCCGACAACGCCCAGGGCGAATACTATCTGACCGACATCATCGCCATGGCCGCCGCCGAGGGCGTGAAGATCGCCACCGCCCAGCCGGCCCGGGCGCTGGAGGTCGAGGGCGTCAACAACCGTCTGCAGATGGCTCAGCTCGAGCGCGCCCAACAGCGCGATATTGCCGAGTCGCTGATGACCGCCGGCGTGGCCCTGGCCGATCCCGCGCGCCTCGACGTGCGCGGCACCCTGACCTGCGGTCACGATGTCGAGATCGACGTGGGCTGCGTGTTCGAGGGCGACGTCGAGCTGGGCGAGGGCGTGCGCATCGGCCCCTACTGCGTGATCCGCGACAGTCACGTCGGCGCCGAAACGGTGATCGAATCCCACAGCGTGCTCGAGGGCGCCGTGGTGGCCGGTCACAACCGCATCGGGCCCTTCGCCCGGCTGCGTCCCGGCTCGCGCCTGGCGGTAGGCGCCAAGGTCGGCAACTTCGTCGAGACCAAGAACGCCGAGGTGGGCGAAGGCAGCAAGATCAATCACCTGAGCTATGTGGGCGACGCCCGGCTGGGGCGCGACGTCAACGTCGGCGCGGGCACCATCACCTGCAACTACGACGGCGCCAACAAGCACCGTACCGAGATCGACGACGGGGCCTTCATCGGCTCCAACACCGCCCTGGTGGCGCCGATGCGCGTCGGCCGTGGCGCCACCGTGGGCGCCGGCTCGACCCTGAGCCGCGACGTGGCGGACGATACCCTGGCGGTGAGCCGCGGACGCCTGATCAGCAAGGAAGACTGGCAGCGGCCGGTCAAGAAAGACGACCTCTAAGGAGCGAACCATGTGTGGCATCGTCGGCGCCGTCGCCCAGCGCAACGTGCAGGGCATCCTGCTGGAAGGGCTAAAGCGACTCGAGTATCGCGGCTACGATTCCGCGGGCATGGCCGTGCAGGCCGGGGATGGCCGGCTCGATCGTCGCCGCGCCCTGGGCAAGGTGGCGGCGCTGGAGGAGACGCTCGCCGCCGCGCCCCTGGCCGGCCACAGCGGCATCGCCCACACCCGCTGGGCTACCCACGGCAAGCCCAGCGAGGCGAACGCCCACCCCCATCAGTCGGGCGAGCGCGTGGCGCTGGTGCATAACGGCATCATCGAGAACCACGAGGCGCTGAAGGCCGAGCTCGAGGGCGAGGGCTATGCCTTTTCCTCCGAGACCGATACCGAGGCCATGGCCCACCTGATCGCCCGCGAGGCCGAGCAGGGTGACCTGCTCGGCGCCGTGCAGCGCGTGCTGGCCCGGCTCGACGGCGCCTATGCACTGGGCGTGGTGCACGCCGACGAGCCCGGCGTGGTGATCGGTGCCCGCCAGGGCAGCCCGCTGGTGGTCGGCGTCGGCATCGAGGAGGCCTTCCTGGCCTCTGACCCGCTGGCACTGCTGCAGGTCACCGACCGCTTCATCTACCTGGAGGAGGGCGACGTGGTGCGCCTCTCCGACGGCGGCAGGATCGAGGTCTTCGACGCCGGCGGCGCCGCGGTGGAGCGTCCGGTGCAGACCTTCGAGCACGGCGACGGCGCGGCCAGCAAGGGCGGCTATCGCCACTTCATGCTCAAGGAGATCCACGAGCAGCCGGCAGTGATCGCCGCGGCCCTGGAGGGCCGGCTCGGCGATCGCAGCGTGCTGGTGGAGAGCTTCGGCCCCGAGGCCGAGGCGCTGTTCGGTCGGGTGCGCCAGATTCACCTGGTGGCCTGCGGCACCAGCTATCACGCCGGCATGGTGGCGCGCTACTGGCTGGAGCGCTATGCGGGGGTGCCGGTGCAGGTCGAGGTGGCCTCGGAGTTCCGCTATCGCCGGGTGGTGGTGCCCGAGGGCACGCTGTTCGTGACGCTGTCCCAGTCCGGCGAGACCGCCGATACCCTGGCCGCGCTGCGCTTCGCCAAGGAACTCGGCTACCTGGGTAGCCTGGCGATCTGCAACGTGCCGGGCAGCTCGCTGGTGCGCGAGTCGGACCTGACGCTGATGACCCAGGCCGGCCCCGAGATCGGCGTGGCCTCGACCAAGGCCTTCACCACCCAGCTCACCGCGCTGATGCTGCTGACTCTGGCGCTGGGCCGCGTCCGCGGCCAGGACGCCGACGAGCAGGCGTCACTGGTCGAGGCGTTGCGCCATCTACCGGCCCAGGTCGGTGAAGTGCTGGCGCTGGATCCGGCGGTCGAGGCGCTGTCCGCGGCCTTCGCCGAGAAGCATCATGCCCTGTTCCTGGGCCGTGGACCCGAGTTCCCGGTGGCGCTGGAGGGCGCGCTGAAGCTCAAGGAGATCTCCTACATCCACGCCGAGGCCTATCCCGCCGGCGAGCTCAAGCACGGGCCGCTGGCGCTGGTCGACGCCGAGATGCCGGTGATCGCGGTGGCGCCCAACGACGCCCTGCTCGACAAGCTCAAGTCCAACCTCCAGGAGGTGCGGGCCCGGGGCGGCGAGCTGTTCGTGTTCGCCGACGAGGGCGTGGCGCTGGAGGACGGCGAAGGCATTCGGGTGCTGCGCCTGCCCCATGTGGAGGAAGCCCTGGCGCCGATCCTCTACACCGTGCCGCTGCAGCTGCTTTCCTATCACGTCGCCGTGCTCAAGGGCACCGATGTCGATCAGCCGCGCAACCTGGCCAAGTCCGTCACCGTGGAATGAGGAACGGGGCTGCCACGGGCGCCGCTGAACCCACGCGCCTGCCGATTGGCCTGCCGATGTGGGCCAACCCCGACTGGCGTGGCGGCCTCTACCCGCCCCACGGCGGGAATGACGACCTGCTGGCCGACTATGCCCGGGTGTTCTCGGCGGTGGAGGGCAACACGACCTTCTACAGCGGCGCTCCCCGCGGCGAGACGGTGGCGGCCTGGGCGCGCCAGGCGCCGCCCGGCTTCCGCTTCTGCTTCAAGCTCCCGCAGTCGCTGACCCACGAGCGGCGTCTGGTCGACGTCGAGGCGGGCTTCGACGACTTCCTCGCGGCCCTCGCGCCGCTGCACGATCGCCTGGGGCCGATGATGGTTCAGCTGCCGCGAGACTTCGGCGCCGAGGAGCTGCCGCGTCTCGAGGCTCTGCTGGAACGCTGGCCGAGCAGGCTGCCCTGCGCGGTCGAGGTGCGCCACCGTGAATTTTTCCACAAGGGGACGGCCGAGGCGGCGCTCAACAGGTTGTTGATAAGTCACGGCGCCAACCGCGTGATGCTCGACGTGCGGCCGCTGTTCTCCACCGCCGCCGGTCATCACCCGGGCATGCAGCAGGCCCAGCACGAGAAGCCGAAGCGCCCGCTACATGTGATTTCCACAGGGGAGGCGCCCGTGGTGCGCTTCATTGGCCATGTTGACGAAGCGATCAATATCGACTATTTCGCGCCCTGGATCGAACGTCTTTCGTTGTGGATAAAACAGGGGAAAACCCCTTTCCTGTTTGTGCATACCGCCGACAATCGCCGCGCGCCTCAGCTGGCGCGCCGGCTCTATGCCTCGGTGGCGGCGCGGGCCGAACTGCCGCCGCTGGGCGACTTCCCCGGCGAGCGTCAGGCCACGCTGTTCTGAGCCACCAGCGCCACGTTCCGAACGACAGGCCGCGCGCTGCGTGGTTTTGCCGCCATGGGTGGCCTCCGGGCAGACGATCGGATATGTTACGACTCGCTCGTCACTTGCCATCGAATATCGCCGACCCTCACGCCTAACCCCTGTGGGGTGTCGCGGTGTTTCCTTGCGGTTTCCACCCTCCATCCCCGGTGGAAACGCAGCCCTGGTAGTGATCCTGCTTGGCATGCGTTATGCCCTTGAATGCGCTGAACCGAGATCCGGCACGGCGTGGACGTGGCGACAACAATCAGAACGTCATCGCATCCGATCGATCGATGGCGACACGACCCTTCAAGGTGAATTATGTCCCTCAAGCAACAGCAACACGCGCACTGGTCGTCCCGGCTGGGCTTCATCCTCGCCGCCACCGGCTCGGCGGTCGGTCTGGGCAATATCTGGAAATTTCCCTACATGGTGGGCGAGAGCGGGGGCGCGGCCTTCGTGCTGGTCTACCTGCTGTGCATCGCGCTGATCGGCCTGCCGATCCTGGTCACCGAGTGGATGATCGGCCGCCGCGGTCAGAACAACCCCGCCAATGCCATGGCCGACCTGGCCAAGGCCTCCGGCCGCACACGGGCCTGGATGGTGGTCGGTATCAGCGGCATCCTCGGTGCCTTCCTGATCCTGTCCTTCTACAGCGTGATCGGCGGCTGGTCGCTGTACTACACCCTGAACTCCGTCACCGGTGCCTTCAGCGGTCAGGGCGCCGACGGCATCGGCGAACTGTTCAATGACATGCTGGGCAGCCCGGGGCTGCTGCTGGCCGGCCATTCGGTATTCATGCTGCTGGTCATCGGCATCGTGGCCCGCGGCGTCACCCAGGGCATCGAGAGCGCCGCGCGCATCCTGATGCCGGCGCTGGGCGTGCTGATGGTGGTACTGGTCGGCTACGGCATGACCACCGGCCACTTCGGCGAGGCGCTCGCCTACCTGTTCAACCCGGACTGGAGCAAGCTGTCCGGCGAGACCGTGCTGGCGGCCCTGGGCCATGCCTTCTTCACCCTGTCGCTGGGCATGGGCATCATGATGGCCTACGGCTCCTACCTGGGCGAAGAGGTCAACCTGCTCAAGACCGCGCGTACCGTGGTGATCATGGACACCGTGATCGCGCTGGGCGCCGGCCTGGCGATCTTCCCGCTGGTGTTCGCCAACGACCTCGACGTGGCTTCCGGCCCCGGGCTGATCTTCGTCACCCTGCCGCTGGCGTTCGGCCAGATGGGCGGTGGCATCGTGGTCGGCCTGCTGTTCTTCCTGCTGCTGACCTTTGCCGCCCTGACCTCGGCCATCTCGCTGCTCGAGCCGGTAGTGGAGTTCGTCGAGGAGCGCACCCCGCTGCCGCGCGTGGGCTCCGCCCTGGTGGCCGGCGTGGCGGCCTGGGCGCTGGGCATTGCCGCGCTGCTGTCGTTCAACCTGTGGAGCGACCCGGTGCTGTTCGGCCTGAACGTCTTCGACCTGCTGGACAAGGTGACCAGCAAGTTCATGCTGCCGCTCACCGGCCTGGGCGCCATCGTCTTCACCGCCTGGTGCCTCGACAAGGAAAGCGTGCGCCGCGAGCTGGGCATGGACGTCTACGACTTCAGCCTGTGGAGCCTGATCACCCGCTTCATCGCGCCGATCGGCGTGGCCGTGGTGTTCTTCACCAGCCTCTGACGTCGACGCCGTGGCGATACCGGGGTCTGGCCCCGATGCGAGAGCCCCGCCCCGTGCGGGGCTCTTTGCGTTGGGGGCCTGCGGTCGCGGGAGTCGGGATCAGTGCATCTCGTCGGCGTCGTCCTCGGGCAGGTCGGCGATGTCCTGGCTGAGACGCTTGAACTCCTCGTGGAGCTCGATGCCGCGGCGGGCGCGCAGGTTGCGCTGGGCGGCGGTACGGGAGCGTTCTTCGTGCTCGACGACTTCCATGCTCATGAAGATGTCGAGGAGTTCGCTCTTGACGGAGGATAACCGTTCGACATTACGCATGATCGACTCTCCTGTCTGCAGTGAGGGTGCCGGCATCGAATCAGGGACGCTGCGCGACACTGCAATTCTTACTATACGCCTCTTGACAGAATGATGAAGATAGGAGTGTCAACGATCCTTTCGGCGCCTTGCTGCCCATGTGGGCGTCGGTTGGGGCATACTGTGGGCATTCCCCCTCGAATCCGCCGATCCAGGAGTGCCGCGTGAGCCTTGGCCTGTTCGATGAAATGAGACGCCGCATGACGCACTTCCGCCGCTCCGAGCAGAAGGTGGCGAGGTTCGTGCTGCGCAATCCCGATGAAGTGATCCACATGCGCATCGTCGACCTGGCCACCGAGGCCAAGGTCAGCGAGCCGACGGTGGTGCGCTTCTGTCGCGCCCTGGGCTGCAACGGCTTCCAGGACTTCAAGCTCAAGCTGGCCCAGATGCTGGCCACCGGCAGCCAGTTCGCCCAGTTCTCGATGAACGACAGCGACTCGGTGGCGGAATTCTCCCAGAGCATCTTCGACTCCACGGTGGGTACCCTGCTGTCGGTGCGCGACCGCCTGGACAACGATTCGCTGAGCCAGGCGATCAATGCCCTGGGCATGGCCAACCGGGTCGAGTTCTACGGCTTCGGCGCCTCCGGCGCGGTGGCCTTCGACGCCCAGCACAAGTTCTTCCGCCTGCAGATCTCCACCGCCGCCTACACCGACCCGCACATGCAGAACATGTCGGCGGTGACGCTCAAGGAGGGCGACGTGGTGGTGGCGATCTCCCAGACCGGGCGCACCCGGGCCCTGGTGGCCAGCGTGCGCCTGGCCCGCGAGGCCGGCGCCACGGTGATCGGACTGTGCCCCAGCGGCTCGCCGCTGGCGGAGGAGGTGACCCTGCCGCTGTACATCGACGTTCACGAGGACACCGAGATCTACACCCCGATGAGCTCGCGGATCGCCCACCTGGTGATGATCGACGTGCTGGCGGTCGGCGTGGCCAAGTCCCGCGGCCCCAGGCTCGCCGAGCAGCTCAAGTCGGTGAAAAAGAGCCTCAACTCGCTGCGCTATCCGGAGCCCGACGAGTCCTGAACCGGCCGTGACCGGCGCGATATGGTAAGCTGTCGGGCCATTTTCCGAGCAGCGATGCCTTCCCGCTATGGACGACGTCACGGCGATTCTCGACCACATGAACCCGGCCCAGCGTGAGGCCGTCAGCGCGCCCCAGGGCAACATGCTGGTGCTGGCCGGCGCCGGCTCCGGCAAGACCCGGGTGCTGGTACATCGCATCGCCTGGCTGATGCAGGCCGAGGGGCTCTCGCCCTACGCCGTGCTGGCGGTGACCTTCACCAACAAGGCGGCCCGCGAGATGCGTACCCGCCTGGAGGCGCTGCTCGGCATCTCGCTGCGCCACGTCTGGGTCGGCACCTTCCACTCCATCGCCCATCGCCTGCTGCGCACCCATTGGCAGGACGCGCGGCTGCCCCAGCACTTCCAGATCATCGACGGCGACGACCAGCTGCGCCTGATCAAGCGGCTGCTCAAGGACCATAACGTCGACGACGAGCGCTTCCCGCCGCGCCAGGTGCAGTCGTTCATCTCCGGCTGCAAGGAGGAGGGGCTGCGCCCTCATCAGGTGGACGCCCACGGCGACGCCTACATGACCCAGATGGTCGAGCTCTACGAGCGCTACCAGCTGACCTGCGAGCGTGGTGGCCTGGTCGACTTCGGCGAGCTGCTGCTCAGAAGCCTCGAGCTGTTGCGCGACAATCCCGCCCTGCTGGCCCACTACCAGGAGCGCTTCGCCCACGTGCTGGTCGACGAGTTCCAGGACACCAACACCCTGCAGTACGCCTGGCTGAAGCTGCTCACCGGCATGACCACGCCGATGACCGTGGTCGGCGACGACGACCAGTCGATCTACGGCTGGCGCGGCGCGCGGATCGAGAACATCCGCCGCTTCGAGGACGAGTTCCCCGCCACCAAGACGGTGCGCCTGGAGCAGAACTACCGCTCGACCAGCGCCATCCTCGACGCCGCCAACGCCCTGATTCGCCACAACGCCGAGCGCATGGGCAAGGAGCTGTGGACCGCCGGCGACCGCGGCGAGCCGATCTCGCTGTACGGCGGCTTCAACGATCTGGACGAGGCGCGCTTCATCGTCGACACCATCCGCGAGAAGGTCGAGGAGGGCATGACGCGCCGCGAGATCGCCATCCTCTATCGCTCCAATGCCCAGTCGCGGGTGATCGAGGAGACGCTGATCCGCCAGGGCGTGCCCTACCGCATCTACGGCGGCCAGCGCTTCTACGAGCGCCTGGAGATCAAGAACGCCCTGGCCTACCTGCGGCTGCTGCTCAACCGCGACGACGACGCCTCGCTGGAGCGGGTGATCAACGTGCCGGCGCGCGGTATCGGCACCCGCACCGTCGAGATCCTGCGCGAACGCGCCCGCCATACCGGCATCTCGCTGTGGCAGGCGCTGCACGACGCCCAGCTCGACGGCTCGCTCAAGGGCCGCGCGGTGTCCTCGGTGAAGGCCTTCGCCGACCTGATCGAGCGGCTCGACGACGAGACCTCCGGCATGGCGCTCCACGAGATCATCGATCACGTCAACGAGCGCACCGGGCTGGTCGAGCACCACCGCAACGAGAAGGGCGAGAAGGGCCAGGCCCGGGTCGAGAACCTCGAAGAGCTGGTCACCGCCGCCAAGGCCTTCAGCCAGGGCGAGACCCTGGACACCGTGGAGGCCGGCGAGGGCATGGCCGCGCTGGAGGCGTTCCTCGCCGAGGCCGCGCTCAACGCCGGCGAGCACGAGGCCGACGAGTTCGAGGACTGCGTGCAGCTGATGACCCTGCACTCGGCCAAGGGCCTGGAGTTCCCGGTGGTGTTCGTGGCCGGCGTCGAGGAAGGGCTGTTCCCGCACAAGATGTCGATGGAGGAACCCGGTCGCCTCGAGGAGGAGCGCCGGCTGTGCTACGTCGGCCTGACCCGGGCGATGCAGAAGCTCTACCTGACCCACGCCGAGCTGCGCCGGCTGCACGGCAAGGAGACCTTCCAGCGGCCCTCGCGCTTCCTGCGCGAACTGCCCGAGGACTGCCTCGAGGAGGTGCGGCTGCGGGGCCAGGTCTCGCGGCCGGTCACCGCCTCGCGCCCCGGCCCGCGCCAGGAGAGCGTCGACGGCGGTGCTGACCTGCCCTCGCTGGCGCTGGGCCAGCGGGTCAGCCACCCGATCTTCGGCGAGGGCGTGATCCTCAACGCCGAGGGCGAGGGCGAGCGCGCCCGGGTGCAGGTCAGCTTCGAGGGCGAGGGCGACAAGTGGCTGGTGCTGGGGTTCGCGAAACTGACGCCGCTTTGAATCTGTCAGCGCGTCCTCCACGTCGGCGTGCCATGGCTCGCGGCCGCCGACGGATCAGCCCCGAACCATTCTGTTCATGGCACGGCGGTCGTTCGCTTGCTGATAAATGCCGCTTTCGCGATACTGCCCGGCGGACACTGACATGCCTCGGCATGCGATACGAAAAGAACAGCAAGGAGCCGCCCTCCCCATGGAGCGTCGCAACTTTCTCAAGACCAGCCTCAAGACCCTGGGGGCCGGCACCGCCGGTGCCGTCGCCGCCCCCTTCGTCAGCACCGCCAGCGCCCAGGAGACCATCACCTGGAACATGGTGACCTCCTGGCCCAAGAACTTCCCGGCCCTGGGCACTGGTGCCAACGACCTGGCCGAGCGCATCGAGCGCATGTCCGGTGGACGCATGCGGGTGAAGGTCCACGGCGCCGGCGAGCTGGTGCCGGCCCTGGAAGTGTTCGACGCGGTCTCGGCCGGCACCGCCGAGATGGGCCACTCCGCCTCCTACTACTGGCGCGGCAAGGTCGCCGCGGCGCAGTTCTTCACCGCCGTGCCGTTCGGCATGACCGCCACCGAGACCAACGCCTGGCTCTACTACGGCGGCGGTCAGGCGCTGTGGGACGAGCTCTACGCCGAGCACAACCTCAAGCCCTTCGCGGTGGGCAACACCGGTACCCAGATGGCCGGCTGGTTCAAGAAGGAGATCCACTCTCTGGACGACATGCAGGGCCTCAAGCTGCGCCTGCCGGGCCTGGCCGGCGAGGCCATGAACGGCATCGGGGTGACCACCCTGACGATTCCGGGCAGCGAGATCTTCACCTCCATGGAGACCGGCGTGCTCGACGCCGCGGACTGGGTCGGCCCCTACAACGACCTGGCCTTCGGCCTGCATCAGGTGGCCGACTACTACTATACCTCGGCCTGGAACGAGCCCAGCGCGATCCTCGAGGGCACGGTCAACCTGGAGGCCTGGAACGCCCTGCCGGACGATCTCAAGGCGGTGGTCACCGAGGCCTGCCGGGCCTCCAATCTGGCGATGCTCAGCGAGTTCGCCTTCCGCAATGCCGAGGCGCTGCGGACCCTGGTCGACGATCACGGCGTCAAGCTGCGCCGCTTCCCCGACGACGTCATGGCGGCGCTGCACGAGTCGTCCGGGCAGGTCATCCAGCGGCAGGTCGAGAACGACGAGGCCTCGAAGCGGATCTTCGAGGCCTATCGCGACTTCCAGCAGCGGGTCAGCGCCTTCACCGGCATCGGCGAGTTCGACTACCTGAAGTCGCGGGAGGCGCTGGTCGGTTGAGGCGACTCGGGGCGGCTCAGCCGCCCTGACGCACCGCGCGGATGCGGCCGTTGTCGTCCAGCGCCACCGTCACGAAGCGCGCCTCGGTGACCTTGTGCAGCTCGTCGGGGTCGCGCTCGTGGGGCGAGCGGCTCCAGACTTCGACGTCGATCGCGATCGAGCTGTGGCCGATCTCGCGCACATCGGTGAAAATGTTGACCATCGAGCCGACTCGCACCGGGCACAGGAAATCCATGGCCTCGATGGCCACGGTGGCGGTACGCCCTCCGGCTTCGCGGCCGGCGGCGATTTCGGCGGCCTGCTCCATATGGCCGACCAGCCAGCCGGCGGCGATGTCGCCATGGAAGTTGGTGTCCTGGCGGCGGGCGACCAGCTTGAGAGTCAGATGGCCGCGGGGGGCCGGAATGTCGTCGAGTTCGCTCATGGCATCGGTTCGCCTGGCTTGTTGTTGTGTGGGCGTCACGGTGGGGGATCGACGGAGCGATCGTCACCGGCTAGGGATCAGCGAAACATGATAAACGTCGAGGGCGTGGCCACTCTACCCTGTGGGGACGAGGGTCGCGCCCGATCCGTATGAGCGGGAGAAACTTCATGATAGCGGTCCTTCGTCGCTGCCTGCCGGCCTGGCTGCTGGTCCTCGTCGGGCTCTGGAGCGCGCCGGCCTCGGCCGAACACCATGTCGGCACCCTCGATACCGTCGGCTCCGACACCATGGCGGGGCTGATCCTGCGCTGGGGCGAACTGCTCAGCGAGCACTACCCGGGGCTGCGCGTTCAGCTCCAGGTGGCCGGCTCGGCCAGCGCCCCGCCGGCGCTGGCCGCCGGCACCACCCTGCTGGGGCCCATGTCGCGCCCGATGAGCGAGGAAGAGCGCCAGGCCTTCGTTGATCGTCATGGCTATCCGCCGCGGGAGATCGTGGTGGCGCGGGATGCGCTGGTGGTCGTGGTGAATCGTCATAACCCGCTGTCGAGCCTGGCGCGCCGCGAGTTCGATGCCATCTTCTCCGAGACTCACTACTGCGGGGCCGAGCGAGGCATTCACCAGTGGCAGGCGCTGGGGCTCGATTTCCCGTCGGGGCCCATCGTGCTGCACGGTCGCAATGCGGTATCCGGTACCCACGGACTGTTCCGTCGCGAGGGCCTGTGCGACGGCAGCTTCCGCCCCGAGGTCAACGAACATCCGGGGTCGGCCGCGGTGGTCGAGGCGGTGGCCGACGATCCCCTGGCCATCGGCTACGCCGGCCTCAATCACCTCACGCCCGGCGTGCGCGCGCTGGCCCTGCGGGACCCCGAGGGCCGCCTGCACGAGCCCACGCCTCTGGCGGTGCGTCGCGACGACTATCCGCTGGCCCGGGACCTGAGGATCTACGTCAATCAGCCGCCGGGCGAGGCGCTGCCCGTCGCCGAGCGGACCTTCCTCGAACTGGTGCTCTCGGTCGAGGGCCAGGCCATCGTCGAGGAGATGGGCTTCGTGTCGCTGCCGGCCGCGAGCCTGGCCCGCCAGCGACGCATCCTGCAGCCCACGCGCGACGAGACGTGACAGTGTCACCCGACTGTCATGACAATGTCGTAACCTTGCGCTAACCCACCGACTCGCCGGCCTTCATGCACGACTCTTCCTCATCACCGCTGCTGCGACGCCGCCTGCGCCAGGGCCGCGACCGCTTGGCCACGGCCTTGATCACCGCCGGCGGCATCGGCGTGATCGCCGCCGTGATGGCCATCGGCGTGTTCCTGGCGGTCGAGGTCCTGCCGCTGTTCTGGTCGCCGTCGCCGGGCGAGCCCGAGGTGAGCCTCGCGTCGCTGTGGCTGCCCCAGCCCTATCCCGGCCTGGACGAGCCCGTCTATCGCTGGCAGCCGGCGCTGCCCGAGGGGGAGCCGGGGCCGCGCTTCAGCCTGGCGCCGCTGGCCTGGGGCACCCTGGAGGCCGCGGCCTGGTCGCTGGTGATCGCCGTACCGCTGGCGCTGGGCGCGGCCGCGCACTCGGCGCTGTTCATGTCGCGGCGGCTGCGCGCTCATATCAAGCCCACCCTGGAGCTGCTCGAGGCCCTGCCCGGCGTGGTGATCGGCTTCCTCGCCGGCCTGGTGCTGGCCCCCTGGCTGGAACGCCACCTGGGGCTGGGGCTGACCCTGCTGTTGCTGCTGCCGCCGGGCCTGGTGCTGGGCGGTGCCCTGTGGAGCCGGCTGCCCGGCCGGGTACGCCAGCGCCTGCCGCTGGGCTGGTCGGCGCTATGGCTGCTGCCCTGGCTGCTGCTGCTGTGGGGCCTGGCGAACGGGCTGGCGCCCTGGCTGGAGGGCTGGTGGTTCGGCGGCGACCTGCGCACCTGGCTCGCCGCCCACCTGGGGCTCGACTACGCCAGCCGCAACGCCATCATCGTCGGCATGGCCATGGGCTTCGCGGTGATGCCGACCGTCTACGCCCTGGCCGAGGATGCCCTCTCCGGGGTGCCGAAGAGCCTGGCCGAGGGCGCCCAGGCGCTGGGCGCGACGCGCTGGCAGACCCTGTGGCGCGTGGTGCTGCCGGCGGCTGGGCCGGGCGTGTTCTCGGCGGTGATGATCGGCGCCGGGCGTGCCGTGGGCGAGACCATGATCGTGCTGATCGCCAGCGGCAACACGCCGCTGATGACCGCCAGCCCGCTGGACGGCCTGCGCTCCATGGCCGCCAGCATCGCCACCGAACTGCCCGAGGCGGCGCCCGGCGGAACCCACTATCGCCTGCTGCTGCTGGCCGCGCTGCTGCTGTTCGTGTTCACCTTCCTGGTCAACACCCTGGCCGAGGTGGTTCGCACCCGCCTGCGTCGTCGCTACCGCCGGCTGGGGGGCACGCCATGATCCGTGCCTGGCGACGCCCGGGACGAGCCCGCCTGCCCCGGGGCGAAGGCCCCTGGGCCTGGCTGGCCGCCGGCAGCATCTCGCTGTCGTTGCTGCTGCTGGCCCTGCTGCTGGTGCTGCTGGCCTCGCGGGGGCTGGGGCATTTCTGGCCGAGCGACGTGGCCCAGCTGACCCTGGCCGACGGCCGGGTCCTGGCCGGCCGTGAGGTGAGGCAGACGCCGTTGCCCGACGCCGAGGGCGAGGAGCGCCTCTACCGCACCGGCAACCGCGACCTGAACGGCGATATCTGGACCTGGGTGCCGGTGGCCGACATCGAGACCGAGACCTATCCCCGCGAGCTGATGGTGCTGGAACGCCGTCGTTGGGGGGATTTCATCGGCCGCCTGGTGGCCTGGATGCCCGACGAGGGCGAGCGCCTGCAGGGCGAGGCGGCGCGGCAGGCACTGCGCACCCGGCTGGCGGAGCAGGTGCGATGGCGTGAGGAGATCGCCCGGCTGCGCGACCGGGCCCTGCTGCCGCTGGCGGCCCGGGTCGAGTGGGACGAGACGCCGGAGACAACCCGCGTGCTGGGCGACGTCGAGGCGCGGATCCGTGCCCTGCGCGATCGCATGGTGGGCGATCTGGTGGTGATGGAGAGCGCCGACGGTCGTCGCATTCGCCTGCCCGTCGAGGAGATCCTGCGTGCTCGATGGCCCAACGCCATGAGCCCCGTGGCCAAGTTCGCCGACTGGGGCAAGGGCCTGTGGCGCTTCCTCTCCGAGGGACCGCGGGCGGGCAACGTCGAGGGCGGGGTCTGGCCGGCGATCTTCGGCACCATCCTGATGGTGATGCTGATGTCGCTGCTGGTCACGCCTTTCGGTGTGCTGGCGGCGGTCTATCTCAACGAGGTGGCCCACCAGGGGCGCCTGACTCGGCTGGTGCGCATCGGCGTGCGCAACCTGGCCGGCGTCCCCTCCATCGTCTACGGCGTGTTCGGTCTGGGCGTGTTCGTCTACGGCCTCGGCGGGCGGCTCGACCAGTGGTTCTTCGAAGAGTCGCTGCCATCGCCGACCTTCGGCACCGGGGGGCTGCTGTGGGCCTCGCTGACCCTGGCGCTGCTGACCCTGCCGGTGGTGATCGTGGCCACCGAGGAGGGGCTGGCGCGGATCCCCGACCGCCAGCGCGAAGGCGCCCTGGCGCTGGGCGCCACCCGCCTGGAGATGCTCAGCCGGGTGGTGCTGCCGATGGCCACCCCGGCGATGCTCACCGGGATGATCCTGGCGGTGGCCCGGGCGGCCGGCGAGGTGGCCCCCTTGATGCTGGTCGGCGTGGCCAAGCTCGCGCCCCAGGTGCCGCTGGACGGCGACTTCCCCTTCCTTCACCTTGAAAGGAAGTTCATGCATCTGGGCTATCACATCTTCGATACCGCCTTCCACAGCAACGATGTCCAGGCGGCGATGCCGCTGGTCTATGCCACGGCGCTGCTGCTGGTACTGGTGATCCTGGTGCTTAACCTGACTGCAATATTTCTGCGCCATCATCTGAGATCACGCCACGGTAGCCTCTCGCGTCTCTGAGGCCGGCCGTGGTGCCAAGGGGTATGTAATGCCGGTCAATCAGGACCCGGCTCCGCGGCACGGAGCCTTCATCGATTTCGCGCCCGAGGCCTCCTGCCTGGAGATATCGGGCTTCGGGCTGCGCTACGGCGACAAGCCGGCGCTGCGCGACCTCAGCCTGCGGGTGCCGCGTCATCGGGTCACCGCCTTCATCGGGCCCTCGGGCTGCGGCAAGTCGACCCTGCTGCGCGCCCTCAACCGCCTGCACGATCTCAACGAGGACGTGCGGCGGGAGGGCGAGATTCGCCTCGAGGGCCAGGATATCCATGCTCCCGAAGTGGCGGTGGCCGAGCTGCGCCGGCGGGTCGGCATGGTGTTCCAGGCGCCGAACCCCTTCCCGATGTCGATCTACGACAACGTGGCGTTCGGGCTGCGGCTGCAGGGCGGGCTGCGCAAGCGGCGTATCGACGACATCGTCGAGTGGTCACTGCGCTCGGCGGCGCTGTGGGAGGAGGTCAAGGATCGCCTCCAGGCCTCGGCCTGGGCGCTGTCCGGCGGCCAGCAGCAGCGCCTGGTGATCGCCCGGACCCTGGCGGTGGAGCCCGAGGTGCTGCTGCTCGACGAGCCGGCCTCGGCCCTGGACCCGATCTCGACGCTCAAGGTCGAGGAGCTGATCCGCAACCTGAAGTCGAGCCTGACCCTGGTGCTGGTCACCCACAACATGCAGCAGGCGGCACGGGTCTCGGATTACACCGCCTTCCTGCAGGGCGGCGAACTGGTGGAGTACGCCCCCACCGATACCCTGTTCACCAATCCGCGCCTCGCGCGCACCGAGAACTACATTACCGGACGCATGGCCTGACGCCGGCGCCCTCAGGAGAGTCTCATGGACATCACCAGCGATATCCACAGCCAGCACATCTCGCGGCAGTTCAATCATGAGCTCGAGGAGCTCAAGACCCACCTGATGGCCATGGGCGGTCTGGTCGAGAAGCAGGTACAGGACGCCGTCCGTGCCCTGCTCGACAGCGATTCCGCCCTGGCCGAGCGAGTGGTCGACAACGATCGCGCCGTCAACGACATGCAGATCAAGATCGACGACGAGTGCACCCAGATCCTGGCCCGCCGTCAGCCGGCGGCCTCCGACCTGCGCCTGGTGCTGGCGGTGATCCGCGCCGCCTCCGACCTGGAGCGCATCGGCGACGAGGCCAGCAAGATCGCCCGCAATGCCCTGGAGCTGGTCGAGAGCCAGAACGGCAGCCGCGGCTTCGTCGAGGTACGCGTGATCAGCGAGCACGTGCGCAAGATGATGCGCGACGCTCTGACCGCCTTTGCCCGCTTCGACACCGAGATGGCGCTCAAGGTGGTCCAGGAGGACGAGCAGGTCGACAACGAGTACAAGAGCGCCATGCGCTCGCTGATGACCTTCATGATGGAAGACGCCCGGGCGATCTCCCCGGTTCTGGGCATCATGTGGATCCTGCGCGCCCTGGAGCGGATCGGCGATCACTCCAACAACCTGGCCGAATACGTGGTCTATCTGGTCAAGGGGCTCGACATCCGCCACACGGCCCCGGATGATCTCGACGACGAGGTGCGCGGCGACGAGGGCTGAACCCCGCTCGACCGCTACCGTCAAAGAAGCGGCCGTCGCCCCTGGCGACGGCCGCCGTCGTCGTGATGGAGGAAATGACACCGATGCTGGATGCCTTCTCGGCGCTGTCCCGGGGAACCCGCCTGGTCTACACCCCCGGCCTGCGCCGCTACGTGTTCCTGCCGATACTGGCCAACCTGGTGGTCTACGCCGCCATGCTGAGCTACGTGCTGACCCACTTCGGCGGCTGGCTCGACGGCTGGATGGCCATGGTGCCGGGCTGGCTCGACTGGCTGTCGTGGCTGATCTGGCCGCTGTTCGTGCTCAGCCTGGGGCTGATCGTGTTCTTCAGCTTCACCCTGGTGACCCAGCTGATCGCCGCGCCCTTCTACGGCCTGCTGGCCGAGAAGGTCGAGCGCGAGGTGACCGGCCGGCCGCCGCTGGACGACCGCGGCCTGGCACGCACCGCCATCGATGCCCTGGGCCGTGAACTGGTCAAGCTGGGCTACATCCTGCCGCGCATGGCGCTGCTGTTCGTGATCGGCTGGATCCCGGTGATCAACCTGGTCGCCCCGCTGCTGTGGCTGCTGTTCTCGGCCTGGATGATGGCGGTCACCTACCTCGACTATCCCATGGACAACAACAAGGTGACCTTCGCCGACATGCGCCGCCGGCTGGCCGCGCGCCGCTGGCCGACGCTCACCTACGGCGGCTGGGTGATGCTGATCACCTGGCTGCCGCTGGCCAACCTGTTCCTGCTGCCCGGTGCCGTGGCCGGCGCGGTGCTGATGTGGGAAGACCACTACCGGGCGCTGACCCCCGACGCTGCCCCGGCGAGGCGCTGATGCCCGCGCCCCGGGCAGGCGTCGTGATCACGTGACATCCCTCCGCCCGGCCTGCGCCGGGCGGAGTGGCGTACGGGGACGGGATCAAGCGCGCCGCGAAGCCGGCGCGGCGTCGGTGAGGCGGGCGGCGGGGAAGATGCAGCGGAAGGTGGCGCCCTCGCCGAGCCGGGAGTCGATCTCCAGCTGGGCGTCGTGGCGCAGCAGCACGTGCTTGACGATGGCCAGCCCCAGGCCGGTGCCGCCGGTGGCGGTGCTGCGGCCCTTGTCGACCCGGTAGAAGCGCTCGGTCAGGCGCGGGATGTGCAGCGGATCGATGCCCTCGCCGTCGTCCTCCACCTCCAGGCAGGCGCCGTCGCCCCAGGGGCGCCAGCGCAGCACGATGCGGCTGCCCTCGCCGGCATAGCGCACGGCATTGAAGGCCAGGTTGGAAACGGTGCTGTGCAGCTCCTTCTCCGAGCCGAGCAGGCCGCGGGGCTCCTCGACCGCCACCTCCAGCTGGTGGTGGCCCTCGGACAGCGCCTCGGCGTCGCGCCGCACGGCCTCGAGCAGGCTGGTGGGGTCGATGCGGATGTCGTCGTGGCCGCCCTGGTCGTTCTCCAGCCGCGACAGCAGCAGCAGGTCGTTGACCAGGTTCTGCATGCGCTTGGTCTGGCTCTGCATCTGGCCGATGCCTCGGCCCAGGCGCTCGGGCAGCATCTCGGCCATGTCGCCGTAGGTCTCGAGGTAGCCCGCCAGCACGGTGAGCGGGGTGCGCAGCTCGTGGGACACGTTGGCCACGAAGTCGCGACGCATCTGCTCCAGGCGGTGCAGGCGGGTGATGTCGCGGGCCATCACCAGGCGCTCGTCGTCGCCGTAGAGGGTGATCTGGAACTGCAGGATGAGGTTCTCGTCGATCGGCGAGCACAGCGTCAGCGGCTCGCGATAGTCCCGGGCGTGGAAGTAGTCGACGAAGCTCGGGTCGCGCATCAGGTTGGTGATGTGCTGGCCGCGGTCCAGGGCCGGCTTGAGGCCCAGCATGCGTTCGGCGGCGCTGTTCCACCACTCCATGTCGCCGTGGCGGTCGAGCATCACCACGCTGTCGCGCATCGCCTCCGAGGACTCCTGGATACGGCTCAGGGTGTCGCGCAGCCGGCGCTGGGTGAGGCGCTGGCCCTTCTGGTAGCGGTAGAGGCGATCGAACAGCTCGCCCCACAGGCCGGAGGCCGAGGGCGGCTCGTCATGGGGATGATGGGTCAGCCATTCCTGCAGGGCGTGCAGCTGGCGCAGCTGGTAGAAGAGATAGAGGGCGAGCCCCACGGCGATGCCGGTGCCGCTGAAGCCGAAGGGCCAGCCGACCAGGGCGCCGGCGCCCACCAGGGCACCCAGCCGCCACCATTCGCGTCGCCACAGCCGGCCCACGTCAGCCCTTGGCGGAGAAGCGGTAGCCGGTCCCGCGCACGGTCTGGATCAGCTGCTGGTGCGGCTCGCCCAGCGCCTTGCGCAGGCGGCGGATGTGCACGTCCACGGTGCGCTCCTCGACGTAGACGTTGCCGCCCCAGACCTGATCGAGCAGCTGGCCGCGGGTATAGGCGCGCTCCTGGTGGGTCATGAAGAATTGCAGCAGGCGGTACTCGGTGGGGCCGATTTCCAGCGACTGGCCGTCGATGCTGACCCGGTGGCTGACCGGGTCGAGCATCAGACCCTCGACCTGCACCGGCTCCTCGACGCCGCGCGGCGTGGCGCGGCGCAGCACCGCCTTGAGGCGCGCCACCAGCTCGCGGGGCGAGAAGGGCTTGGTGATGTAGTCGTCGGCCCCGGATTCGAGGCCCTGGATCTTGTTGTCCTCTTCGCCCTTGGCGGTGAGCATGATGATCGGCAGTTCCGAGGTGCCTTCCTCGCGCTTCAGGCGGCGGGAGAGCTCGACGCCGCTGGTGCCGGGCATCATCCAGTCCAGCAGCACCAGGTCGGGCTGGTGATCGACGACCATGGCGTGGGCGCTCTGGGCATTGTCCGCCTCGAGGACGCGATAGTCGGCCATCTCCAGCGCCACGGCGATCATCTCGCGGATGGGCGCTTCATCATCGACGATCAGTACGGTCTTGGCGGTCATCCCGGGGCCTCATGGTCGAGATCAATGACATATTGGTGACGATGACAGCATGTCCTTGTGACAATACCGTGACAGTCCCCGCCTGTCGCCCCCGTTCAGCCCCGTCGTTCGACCCCGTCCGGCATCACCCGCCGGCGCCCGGCCACAGCGACAGCGCGATGCCGGCGAACGCCAGCAGCCCCGACCAGTGGTTGTTGAGGAAGGCCTGGAAGCAGCGCTCGCGATCGCGGTGGCGGATCAGCCGCTGCTGGTGGACGAAGGTCGCCGCCATGGCGGCCAGGCCGACCCAGAAGAAGCCGCCCAGGCCGAGGCGTTCGCCGGCCCAGGCCAGCAGGGCCAGCGTGGCCAGCTGCAAAAGGCCGATGATCAGCTTGTCGGCGCGGCCGAACAGCACCGCGGTGGACTTGATGCCGATGCGCAGGTCGTCGTCGCGGTCGACCATGGCGTACTCGGTGTCGTAGGCCACGGTCCACAGCACGTTGGCGGCGAACAGCAGCCAGGCCTCCAGCGGCACATGGCCGAGCACCGCGCCGAAGGCCATGGGAATGGCCCACGAGAAGGCCGCCCCCAGCACCACCTGGGGCAGGTGGGTGTAGCGCTTCATGAAGGGGTAGACGAAGGCCAGGATCACGCCGCCCACCGACAGCATCACGGTGAAGGCGTTGGTGAAGCACACCAGCACGAAGGCCGCCAGCACCAGGCCGGCGAACAGCGCCTTGGCCTCGCCTTCGCCGATGCGTCCGGTGGCCAGCGGACGCGACTTCGTCCGCTTCACGTGGCCGTCGAAGTGGCGGTCGGCGTAGTCGTTGACCACGCAGCCCGCGGCCCGCATCAGGTAGACCCCGGCGACGAAGATCAGCAGCAGCCGGCGCTCGGGAACGCCCTCGGCCGCGGCCCACAGCGCCCACAGCGTTGGCCACATCAGCAGCCAGGTGCCGATGGGGCGGTCGAGGCGGGTCAGATGCAGGAAGTCGGGCAGCCGGGCCAGCCCCTTGGGGCGCATCAGGGAACGTTCCATGTGGGTCTCTCGGTTGAATCGGACGACACGGGTTTCGGGCGATGTCTGGGAGCCTATCGCGCCGGCAGGGCCAGGTCATCCGCCATGTCGTCGAGGAAGAACTCCTGGACCAGCACCGCGAAGCGGCCGTGGCGCAGCACCGAGCGTCGGCCCCAGGGGCCGGGGGCGTCGTGGAAGGGGGCCGGGTCGGCGCTGACCTCGATGGGGCCGCGCTCGAGGCCGGGCTGGCGGAACAGCCAGTGGCCCAGCGAGCGCTCGCCGAGGCCCGCCAGCCGCTGGCCACGGAGGCCGTGAAGCGGGGCCACCGAGCGCGCCATCACCCAGGGCCGGTCGTCGAGGCACAGCGCGACCTCGCGCCGCCAGGCCAGGCGGCCCGGCGCCATGCCCAGTGCCAGGGCCTCGTCGCGCCGCGGCCGGCCCAGGCGCTGGTCGAGCAGCCTGACCCGGAAGCGGCGCGGCGCGCCGGCCTCGATCAGCCGACGGGTCAGCGAGTCCCGGGAGGCGACCCAACGCCACCAGGCCGGGCTCATGGCGGGGCGGGCCGCCGCCAGGGGGCGCCATCGGGGAGCGAGGGCCGGACCGTGATTCACTGCGCTACTCCGCGTCCAATGCAAAGGGCGGCTAGTGTACCATGTCGGGCCGTCGCGCCCCTGCAGCGAGGAGCCCCATGAGCGCACCCCTGACCATCATCGGCTCCGGCATGGCCGGGCTGGGCCTGGCGCGCCAGGTCCGGACCCGGCAGTCCGAGCGCCCCATCACCCTGATCACCGCCGACGGCGGCGAGGACTACTCCAAGCCGCTGCTCTCCACCGGCTTCGCCAAGCGCCTGCCGCCGGATCGCCTGGCCTCGCGCAGCGCCCTGGAGGCGGCCGACCAGCTCGGTGTGACGATGCGCACGCACACCCGGGTCGAGGCCATCGACCCGGCCGCGCGCACCCTGACCCTCGGCGCCGAGCGGCTGCCCTGGGGCGAGCTGGTGCTGGCCACCGGCGCGGCTCCGGCGCCGCCCTTCGCCATTCCCGAGGCGCTGGCCGGCCGGGTCCATACCGTCAACGATCTCGACGACTACCGTGCCTTCCACGCCGCCCTGGCGGCGCTCGATCGCCCGGCGCGGGTCGCCGTGGTCGGCATCGGCCTGGTGGGCTGCGAGTTCGCCAATGACCTGGCCGCCGGCGGTCATGCGGTCGAGCTGATCGCCCCGGAGTCGGCGCCGCTGCCGCGGCTGCTGCCCGAGCCGCTGGGGCGGGCGCTGGGCGAGGCCTTCGTCGAGGCCGGCATCGCCCTGCACACCGGGCGCATGGTCGACCTGCTTTCGCCCGAGGGCGAGCGGGTGGCGCTGGGCCTGGACGACGGCACCGCCCTCGAGGCCGACCTGGTGCTGGTGGCCACCGGCCTGCGGCCGCGCACCGCGCTGGCCGAGGCGGCCGGGCTCGCCGTGGGGCCGGCCGGGATTCTCGTCGACCGCCATCTGGCGACCTCGGCGCCCGGCATCCATGCGCTGGGCGACGTGGCCTGCGTCGACGGCGTCAATGCCATGTACGTCCAGCCGCTGCAGGCCGGCGCCAAGGCGCTGGCGGCGACGCTTTCCGGCACGCCCACCGAGGTGCGCTACGGGCCCTGGCCGGTGCTGGTGAAGACGCCGCTGCTGCCGGTGGTGGCGCTGCCTCCCGCCGCCTCTCCCGCCCGCTGGCGCATCGAGGGCGAGGGGCATGATCTGAGCGCCCTGGCCGAGGATGAAGACGGACGTTTGATCGGATTTGCGTTGACAGGCGCCTGCGTGCGTCGGAAAGTCGAACTGGCGCGCGCTGCGCCGCCGTTGCTAGGCTAGTGACGTCAACGACGGCGCCCCCGGGATTCCGGGTCTGGCAGCGGCGTTGCCACACGGCGTCATCCGCATGCCGCCCCGTCGGCGGCATGCGAGTGGTGCATGAATCACCGCGAACAACAATGCGGCCGATGGGATCATCGGCAGGATGTCAAACCAGGAGGGCTGTATGCGCAAACCCGAACTCGCCGCGGCGATCGCCGAACGTGCCGATCTTTCCAAGGACAAGGCCAGCCAGGTGCTGAACGTCATTCTCGACGAGATCACCGGCAGCGTGTCCGACGGCAAGGACGTGTCGCTGATCGGTTTCGGCACCTTCACCGTGCGCGAGCGTGCCGCCCGCACCGGCAAGAACCCCCAGACCGGCGAGTCCCTGACCATTCCGGCCAGCAAGACCGTGGCCTTCAAGCCGGGCAAGGGCCTCAAGGACGCCGTCGCCAAGTAAGGCGCGAGGCGCGGCCCGATGCTCGGGCCGCGCGATCCTTCCTCATTCCGCTTTCCGACCAACGGTATCCCGATGAAGCTCCGCCTGATGCTGTGGGTGCTCGGCGTGCTGCTCAAGCGTGCGCTGCGTCGCAAGCCCGCCTTCCGCGAGCGCCTGGGTGAACTGAAACGCCTCGACTGGGGCATCGGCACCGAGGATCTCGCCATCGCCCGCCACTATCGGATGTCGCCTCGCGGCATCGAGACCGGGAGCGGCCTGCCGGTGGATCTCGACCTGGAGCTGCGTTTCGAGGACGCGGACAGTGCGATCCGGGTGCTCCGCAAGCCCACCCAGAAGGCCTTCCTCGACGGCATGATGGCCGGCCGCGTGCGGCTGGTCGGTGATGCCAGGGACCTCGACCGCCTGCAGGGACTGCTGAAGCACCTGTAGCGCCGAGCTACAAGCGCCGAGCTACAAGCGCCGAGCTACAAGCGCCGAGCTACAAGCGCCGAGCTACAAGCGCCGAGCTACAAGAAAACCCCGAAGGCTTCCACCTTCGGGGTTTTCTTTTGCGGCGAACGGTTTCACGCTGCCGACTTTCAGCTTTCAGACCTGCCCGTAGCGGCCGGCTTCCTCGCCCAGCCAGCGGCGGATCAGCGGCCGGCTGGCCTCGGGGTGCTCGGCCAGCAGCGCCTCGGCCAGCGGCGAGATGCGCGGCAGCAGGTCGGCGTCGCGCTCCAGATCGGCGATCTTCATCTGCGCCAGGCCGGTCTGGCGAGTGCCCAGCACCTCGCCGGGGCCGCGGATCTCCAGGTCCTGCTCGGCGATGCGGAAGCCGTCGGTGGTCTCGCGCATCACCGTCAGTCGCTTGCGCGAGTGGTCCGACAGCGGCGGATGATAGAGCAGCACGCAGAAGCTCGCGGTGGCGCCGCGGCCGACCCGGCCGCGCAGCTGGTGCAGCTGGGAGAGGCCCAGTCGCTCCGGGTTCTCGATGATCATCAGGCTGGCGTTGGGCACGTCGACGCCGACCTCGATCACCGTGGTGGCCACCAGCAGGTCCAGCTCGCCGGCCTTGAAGGCCGCCATCACCTCGGCCTTCTCGGCGGCCTTCATGCGGCCGTGGACCAGGCCGATCGAGAGCTCAGGCAGCGCCGCCACCAGCTCGTCGCGGCTGGCCTCGGCGGCCTGGCACTGCAGCGCCTCGGACTCCTCGATCAGGGTGCAGACCCAGTAGGCCTGGCGGCCCTCGGCGCAGGCGTGGCGGATGCGCTCGACCACCTCGGGGCGGCGCTCGTCGGGTACCACCACGGTCTTCACCGGGGTGCGCCCGGGCGGCAGCTCGTCGATCACCGAGACGTCCAGGTCGGCGTAGGCGCTCATCGCCAGGGTGCGCGGGATCGGCGTGGCGGTCATCACCATCTGGTGGGGCGTCAGGCCGCCGGCCTCGCCCTTCTCGCGCAGCGCCAGGCGCTGGTGGACGCCGAAGCGGTGCTGCTCGTCGATGATCGCCAGGCCCAGGCGATGGAAGTGGACGTCGCCCTGGAACAGCGCGTGGGTGCCGACCACCATCTGCGCCCGGCCGTCGTGGATCGCCGCCTTGGCGTCGAGCCGGTTCTTGCCCTTGAGCTTGCCAGCCAGCCAGGCCACCTCGATGCCGAGCGGCTCGAACCAGGCCTTGAAGGCCCGGTAGTGCTGCTCGGCGAGGATCTCGGTGGGCGCCATCATGGCCGCCTGGCAGCCGCCGGCGATGGCGGACAGCGCCGCCATGGCGGCGACCACGGTCTTGCCCGAGCCCACATCGCCCTGCACCAGGCGCAGCATGGGCCGCTCCTCGGCCAGGTCGGCGCGGATCTCGTCGAGCACCCGGCGCTGGGCGCCGGTCAGCGAGAAGGGCAGCTGGGTCAGGAAGCGGGCCTGCAGGCCGCGGCCGTCGGACAGCGCCGGCGCGCCGTCCTCCTGGATGCGCAGGCGTACCTCGCGCAGGCTCAGCCGGTGGGCCAGCAGTTCCTCCAGGGCCAGCCGGCGCGCGGCCGGGTGGCGGCCCTCGGCCAGCGCGTCCGGGTCGGCATCCGGCGGCGGATGGTGCAGCTCGCGCAGGCAGTCGTGCAGCTCGGGCAGGGCGTACTGGTGGCGCAGCGACTCCGGCAGCCATTCCGGCAGCGCCTCGGGGGCCTGCGCGAGCCGGGCCAGGGCCTGGTCGATCAGCGCCCGCAGGCGCGTCTGGTGCAGCCCCTCGGTGGTCGGGTAGATGGGCGTGAGGTGATCCTCCACCGCCGGTGCGCCCTCGCCGATCAGGCGGTACTCCGGGTGGTAGATCTCGAGTCCGGTGGCACCGGCCCGGGCCTCGCCGAAGGCGCGCACCCGGGCGCCGGGGCAGAACTGCTGCTGCTGGGCCGGCGAGAAGTGGAAGAAGCGCAGGCTGAGGATGCCGGAGCCGTCGCGCAGCCGCACCAGCAGGCTGCGGCGCCGGCCGCGCACCACGTCGGCGGCCATCACCTCGCCCTCGACCACGGCCTCGTCGCCGGAGCGGAGGCCGGCGACGGGGGTGATGCGGGTGCGATCCTGGTAGCGCAGCGGCAGGTGGAACAGCAGGTCGGCGACGGCATCGATGCGCAGGCGGCCCAGCTTCTGGGCCAGCGCCTCGCCGACGCCCTTGAGGTCCGTGACGGGGGCGTCGAGGCCGCTCATGCCGGCTCGGTCGTGGCCGCGCGGCAGTGGGCGATGGCCTCGGTCACCGCGTCGATGGCCTGGGGCCTCGGGAAGCTGGCCCGCCAGGCGATGGCCACGGTGCGTCCGGGGCCGGGGGGCGTGAAGGGGCGGCTGGTGAGCAGGCCGCTCTCGTAGTGGCCGGTGCCGATCGCCGAGCGCGGCAGCACGGTGATGCCGAGTCGCGAGGCGACCATGTGGCGGATCGTTTCCAGCGAGCCGCCCTCGGCGGTCAGGGTGTTGTTGGGGCTGTTGAGCTTGTGGCTGATCGCCGGGCAGGCCTCGAGGATCTGGTCGCGGAAGCAGTGGCCCTCGCCGAGCAGCAGCAGGCGCTCCTGCAGCAGGTCCTCCTTGTCGATGCTCTCGCGCTCGGCCCAGGCGTGGTCGGCCGGCATCAGCACGTCGAAGGACTCCTCGTAGAGAGGCTTGGTCACCACGTCGGTCTCGGTGAAGGGCAGCGCGACGATGATGGCGTCCAGCTCGCCGCTGCGCAGCTTGCGCCGCAGCTCGCCGGTGAAGCCTTCCTCGATGTAGAGCGGCATCTGCGGCGCGCGGCGGGTCAGCTCCGGGATCAGGTGCGGAAACAGGTAGGGGCCGACGGTATAGATGGCACCGATGCGCAACGGGCTGGCCAGCTGGTCGCGGCCGGCGCTGGCGAGCTCCTTGATCACGCTGCTCTGTTCCAGCACGCGCTGGGCCTGCTCGACGATCTTCTCGCCCAGCGGCGTGACCTGTACGGTGGACTTGGAACGCTCGAACAGTGCCACGCCCAGCTCTTCCTCCAGCTTCTTGACCGCCACCGAGAGGGTCGGCTGGGACACGAAGCAGTGCTCGGCGGCGCGGCCGAAGTGGCGTTCCTGGGCCAGGGTTACGATGTAACGGAGTTCTGTTAGAGTCATTTTGGTGCCGGGGCTTCCTCGATTGTCAGTGTGTCGCGGGCCCCATCCATAGGGCACCCCAAGGGTCATAGGGACTTTTTATCAGGGGGCGAGGGAAAGGTGAAGACAACGACGCTGATTCTGGGCTGCGGCGACATCGGTACGACACTGGGGCAGGCGCTCAAGGCCGACGGCCACAAGGTCATCGGGGTGCGCCGCGATGCCGCCAGGCTGGCCGATACCGGCCTCAAGGGCATCTCGGCGGATCTCGGCGACGCGACGGCGCTGGCCGAGCTGCCGGATGCGGATATTCTGGTCTATGTGGTCAGCGCCGACCGCTTCGAGGAAGAGGCCTATCGGGCGGCCTACCCGGATGGACTCAAGGCGGTGCTCGCCGAGTTCGGTGGCCGCAAGCGCCCGCCGAAGCACGTGTTTTTCGTCTCTTCCACCAGCGTCTACGCCCAGCAGGGCGGCGAGACGGTGGATGAGGCCAGCCCCACCGAACCCACCGGCTTCTCCGGCGCGCTGATGCGCGAGGCCGAACAGGCGCTGATCGATCACGCGTTGCCCGGGTCGGTAGTGCGCTTCTCCGGCATCTACGGGCCGGGGCGCGATCGCCTGATCCGCCAGGTCGGCGAGGGACGCATCGCCGCCGCCACGCCGCCGATGTACTCCAACCGCATCCATCGCGACGACTGCGCCGGCGTGCTGGCCCATCTCATCGGGCGGGCGCTGGCCGGCGAGTCGCTGCATGAGCTCTATCTGGCCAGCGACTGCGAGCCGGCGCCGCTCCACGAGGTGATGACCTGGCTGGCCAGGCAGCTCAAGGTCGAGGCCACCGAGACCATCCAGTCGCCGCTGCGCCGCCGGGCCAGCAAGCGCTGCGACAACGCCCGCCTGCTCGAGAGCGGCTATCGCTTCCGCTTCCCCACCTTCCGCGAGGGCTATCTGCAGGTGCTGCGCGAGGGCGGCTACCTGCCCGAGGCCACCACCTAGCGTTCCTCGTCCTTCCGACCGTCGGTCGACACGTCCGGGAGCGGCCCGGGCGTGCGCGCCAGGCACGCATAGCGGCTGCCCCGGGGCGTGACGGTCGAGCGGATCAATTCGACACGGGAATACGTCCAGTCCAGCGCCACGGCCGGCAGGTCGGGGGCGGGTGGTCGCTCGGCTCGGCGCAGCAGGGTGACATGCGGCACGAAGCGCTCGGGGCGTCCTTCGACGCCGAGCCGCTCGAGCCCGTTCCAGAGCTGATGCTGGAGGGCGCCGAGCGCTGGATCGGGGGCGTCGCCGCCGACCCAGACGATGCCCGGGCGGCGGAACTGGCCCCAGCGGTCGAGCCGCCAGCGGCCGGGAAGCAGGGTGAAGCGCTTCAGCCAGTCGGCGATGGCCGTGGCTTGGGCGTCGGGCTGCTCGCCGAGGAAGGCCAGCGTGAGATGAAAGCCGTCGTCCGGCATGCGCCGGCCGCCGCAGCGGGAGCGGGCGGTATCGGCCAGAACGCCGAGCCGCCGGCGCAGGGCCGGCGGCGGTACCAGGGCCAGAAACAGGCGCATGGTAGGAAGGCTCTCTTCAGAGAGGTAACGGAAAGCGCGGATTCATGTCGCGAGCGATGAGAGGCTGGTCGCCGCCGGAGCGCAGCTACCGGAGTGTAGCCTGCTACATGAGGATAGCGAGCACCGCCGGCGGCCAGAATCTCGAGCGCAGCAATGAATCAGCCTTTCCTTAGTCGCCGATGACCAGCACGGCTTCCGCCTCGACCTGGCTGCCCTTGGGCAGGGCCTTGACGCCGACGGCGGCACGGGCCGGGTAGGGCGCGTCGAAGAACTCTTCCATGATGCCGTTGACGATGGCGAAGTTGTCCAGGTCCACCAGGTAGAGGTTCAGCTTGACCACGTCCTTGAGGCCGCCGGCGGCCTCCTCGGCGACGGCCTTCAGGTTGGCGAAGACCTGACGGGCCTGGGCCTCGAAGTCGTCGGAGACGATCTCCATGGTGGCCGGGTCCAGCGGGATCTGGCCGGACATGTAGACGGTGTTGCCGGCCTTGATGGCCTGGGAGTAGGGGCCGATGGCGGCGGGTGCCTGGTCGGTGTTGATGACGGCCTTGTTGCTCATGGTGTGCTCCATGTGTTGTTGGCGATGATGGGGAAGTGTCCAATGACGGCGCCCCCGCCCGCCGCGACCGCGACGGGCGGGGGCGCCGGGGGTCAGTTGCCCAGCCGGGTGATCTTGCCGACGTGGGACAGGTTGCGCAGGCGCTTGATGATGCGCGCCAGGTGCACGCGGTTGCGTACCGAGACGGTGAGGTTGACGATCGACAGCCGGGCGTCGCGCTCCTCGATGCCGATGCGCTCGATGTTGGCATCGGCGTCGGTGACCAGGCCGGCCAGTTCCGCCACCAGCCCGCGGCGGCTCTCGATCTCCAGGCGCAGCGGCACCGGGAAGTCCTCATCGGCCTGGTCGGACCACTCGAGGGCGAACAGCTTGTCCGGGTCGCTCTTGAGTTCGGCCAGGTTACGGCACTCGGTGCGGTGGACGACGATGCCCTTGCCCACCGAGAGATGACCGATGACGGGATCGCCGGGCAGCGGGTGGCAGCAGCGGGCGAACTTGATCACCATGCCTTCGGCGCCGCTGATGACGATCGGCCCCTGCCGGTGCGGGGTCTCCGCGGTCGGCAGCTGCTCGCCGTGGTGCAAGTCGACCAGGCGTCGGGCGGCCACGTGGGCGACGCGCGCTCCCAGGCCGATCGACTCCAGCAAAGCGTCCTGGCTCTTCAGCTCCAGCTCGGCCAGCAGCGTGGCTATCGGCCCGCCGGGCAGTTCCTCGAGGCTGGTCTCGAACTCCGCCAGTGCCTTGTTGAGCAGCCGGCGGCCGAGCTGGACGGCCTCGGTGTGCTGCTGGTGCTTGAGCGCGTGGCGAATGGCCGAGCGCGCCTTGGCGGTGACCACCACGTTGAGCCAGGCCAGGCTGGGCCTGGCGCCGGGCGCGGTGATGATCTCCAGCGTCTGGCCGCTCTCGAGGCGGGTGGAGAGCGGCGCCAGATGGCGGTCGATACGGCAGGCGATGCAGCTGTTGCCGATATCGGTGTGCACGCTGTAGGCGAAGTCGATCACCGTGGCGCCCTGGGGCAGCTCCATGATGTCGCCCTTGGGCGTGAACACGTAGATGTCGTCCGGGAACAGGTCGTTCTTGACGTGTTCGATGAACTCCAGCGAGTCGCCGGCGTGGCGCTGCATCTCGAGCAGGCCCTTGATCCAGGAGCGCGCCCGGGCATGGCTGCCCTCGGCGATCGGATGGTCGGTCTGGCCGGCCTTGTACAGCCAGTGGGCGGCGATGCCGTTGTTGGCCATGGCCTCCATCTCGCGGGTGCGGATCTGCACCTCGATGGGCATGCCGCCGCTGCCGAACAGGGTGGTATGCAGGCTCTGGTAGCCGTTGGCCTTGGGGATGGCGATGTAGTCCTTGAAGCGCCCGGGCACCGGCTTGTAGAGGTTGTGGACCATGCCGAGGATGCGATAGCAGCTGTCGACGTCGTCGGTGATGATGCGAAAGCCGAACACGTCCATGATCTCGGCGAACGACTTCTTCTGGTCGCGCATCTTGCGGTAGATCGACAGCAGGTGCTTCTGGCGGCCCATGACCGAGCCGGTCATGCCCTCTTCGTCGAGGCTGTTCTGCAGGGTGTCCTGCACCTGGCGGATCGCCGAGCGGCGATGGCCGCGGGCGCTGGCCACGGCGCGCTTGATGCGCTCGGCGCGCATCGGATGGATCGCCTGGAAGGAGAGGTCCTCGAGCTCGACGCGGATGGTGTTGATGCCCAGCCGGTTGGCGACCCGGGCATAGATCTCCAGCGTCTCGCGGGCGATGCGGCGCTTCTTCTCCGGGCGCAGCGCGCCCAGGGTACGCATGTTGTGCAGTCGGTCGGCCAGCTTGACGATGATCACCCGGATGTCCCGGGACATCGCCATCACCATCTTCTGGAAGTTCTCGGCCTGGGCGACCGCCTTGTCCTCGAAGGTGATCTGGGTGAGCTTCGAGACGCCGTCGACCAGCTCCGCCACGGCCTCGCCGAACTGCTCGCCCAGGGCCTGTTTGGAGACGCCGGTGTCCTCGATGACGTCATGCAGCATGGCGGCCATCAGGCTCTGATGGTCCATGTGCATGTTGGCCAGGATGTTGGCCACCGCCAGGGGGTGGGTCACATAGGGCTCGCCGGAGCGACGGCGCTGGCCGTCGTGAGCCTGCTCGGCGTAGTAGAAGGCACGCTTGACCTGCTGGATCTCGTCCTGAGGAAGGTAGCCGCCGAGGCGGTCGGCCAGGTCATCGATGGTGAACATGCGGCGTGCCCTGAAGGTTGCGTGATGGCCGTGCGGATGGCGGCGACGCCGGCATCACTCCTCGGCGGGGATGCCCGACTCGCCTTCGGGGCGCGGACGCACGGGGGCGGCCTCGATCGGTTCGTCCAGCACGCTGGAATCGACCAGGCCATCGGCGATCTCGCGCAGCGCCATCACCGTGGGCTTGTCGTTTTCCCAGGGCAGCAGGGCATCGCGGGAGCCGCGGGCCAGCTGGCGAGCGCGCTGGGTGGAGATCATCACCAGCTTGAAGCGATTTTCGACGTTTTCCAGACAGTCTTCGACGGTAACACGCGCCATGGATGCCTTCCTGAATGCTGACGGGCGAAGCCCCGGCCGGCGCGGCTGCGCCCCGGGGATTCACCGATGAATAGAGGGGTTAGATTACTCGACGCCCGGCGCGCCTGACAAGCGCCGCGGCCGGGCTCAGGCGAGCAGCGAGGCCAGCAGCGGGGCGTGGCGCTCGCGGGTACGTTCGGTGGTCAGGCGCCGGGCGATGACCAGCGACTGCAGCTCCTGCTCGGCGGTGGTGAAGTCGTCGTTGATCACCACGTAGTCGTACTCGTCGTAGTGCGACATCTCGCTGACCGCCTCGCGCATGCGGGAGGCGATCACGGCGTGCTCGTCGGTGCCGCGGCCGGACAGGCGGCGTTCCAGCTCCTCCCGGGACGGCGGCAGGATGAAGATCGAGACCGCGTCGGGCAGCTGCTCGCGGACCTGGCGGGCGCCCTGCCAGTCGATCTCCAGGATCACGTCCTGGCCGGCCGCCAGCAGTTCCTCCACGGCGCGCCGCGAGGTGCCGTAGTAGTTGTCGAATACCCGGGCATGCTCGAAGAAGTCGCCTTCGTCGATCATGCGCTCGAACTCGGCCCGCTCGACGAAGTGATAGTTCACGCCGTCCACCTCGCCCTCGCGGCGGGGCCGGGTGGTGTGGGACACCGAGACCTGGATGCCGTCGAGGCGTTCGATCAGTTCGCGCACCAGGCTGGTCTTGCCGGCGCCGGAGGGGGCGGAAACGATGAAGAGCGTACCTTGGGGCATGGTGGATCCTGCGATATCGACGGCTGCGGAGGAGGGCGCGAAGTATCGCATACTTGTCGCCCTCGCCCCAGCCTCAGGCCACGGCGGCATTCGCCTCGCGGCGCTCCAGGTAGCGCCCGGTGAAGAACATCGCCAGCCCGCCGAGCGCCAGCACGGCGCCGACCAGGCCGCTGGCCGACCAGGGGGCCCCGCCCTTGATCACCACCGCCGCCAGCCAGGCGCCCAGGGCGTTGGCGCAGTTGAAGGCAGCGTGGTTCATCGAGGCGGCCATGGTCTGGGCGTCGCCGGCGACGTCCATCAGCCGGGTCTGCAGCGCCGGGCCCAGGGCCATGCTGGTGCCCACCAGGCCGACGAACAGCAGCCCGGCGATCAGGTGGTTGGCGGCGAAGAAGAAGCCGGCCTGCACCACCAGGCACCAGATCAGGATGCGGGGGATCGCCTTGAGCAGGTTCTTGTCGGCCAGCCGCGCGCCGACCAGGTTGCCGACGATGGTGCCGATGCCGAAGATCGTCAGCACCCAGGGGCCGATGGCTTCGCGCATGCCGGCCTGGGCCGAGAGGGTCGGCACCACGTAGCTGAATACCGCGAACATGCCGCCGAAGCCGATGCTGGCCACGCCCAGGGTGAACAGCACCCGCTGCTTGACCAGCGCCGAAAGCTCGCGCTTGGGGCTGGCATGGGGATCGGCCGCCTGGCTCGGCACCCACAGGCGGATCAGCACCGCGGTGGTCAGGGCGATGGCGCCGACGCCGAGGAAGGCGCTCTGCCAGCCCAGCCACTGGCCGGCCCAGGTGGCCAATGGCGCGCCGACCAGGATGGCAGTGGTCAGGCCCAGCATCACCCGGCTCACCGCCTGGGCGCGCTGTTCGATGGGCACCGCATTGGCCGCCACCAGGGCGGCGACGCCGAAGTAGGCGCCGTGGGGCAGGCCGGCCAGGAAGCGCAGCCCGACGAACGGCCAGAACGAGGTGGCCAGGGCGCTGGCGACGTTGCCGACGGCAAACACCAGCATCAGCACGATCAGCAGGGTGCGGCGCGGCACCCGGGCGGCCAGGGCCGAGATCAGCGGTGCGCCGACCACCACGCCCAGGGCGTAGCTGGAGATGGCGTAGCCGACGTCGGCGGAGGCGACCTGGAGGGCGCCGGCGACCCGCTCCAGCAGGCCCATGATCACGAACTCGCTGGTGCCGATGCCGAAGCCGCCGAGGGCCAGCGCCAGCTCGGCCAGGCGGGGATGGCGCGCGGTGGCGCCGGCAGAGGGTGTCGACATGGGAAACCTCGGGGAAATAAAAAAGACCCTGACGGTGTCAGGGTCGCGTAAAATTACTACAAAAGTATAACGCAGCCGTCGTTAGGAAGCGAAGGGGCCTGTTCGCGGCCGTGGCATCATTCGATGTTCTGGATCTGCTCGCGCATCTGCTCGATCAGCACCTTGAGCTCCACCGCGCAGCGGGTGGTCTCGGCGACCACCGACTTCGACGACAGGGTGTTGGCCTCGCGGTTGAGCTCCTGCATCAGGAAGTCCAGGCGGCGACCGATCGGCCCCCGCTGGGTGAGCTGGCGTTCGACCTCGCCGACGTGGGTCTCGAGCCGGTCGAGCTCCTCGGCCACGTCGGCCTTCTGGGCCAGCAACACCAGCTCGGCCTCCAGGCGCTGGGGCTCGAGTTCGGTGCGCATCTCGGCCAGCCGCTCGAGCAGCTGGGTGCGCTGACGCTCGAGGATCGTCGGCAGCAGGCGGCGGACCTCGTCGACCTGGGCGCGGATGCCGACCAGCCGCTCGCGGATCAGCTCGGCGAGCTGTTCGCCTTCCCGGGCGCGGCCGGCGATCAGGTCGTTCAGGGCCGCCTCGAACAGGGCGTTGGCCTCGGCCTTGATCGCCTCGAGGTCGAGGCCGGGCGCCTCGAGCACGCCGGGATGATCGAGCAGCGCCAGGGCGTCGGGCATCGGCGCCTCGGGCACGGCCTCGCGCACCTCGCTCAGCGCCGCGCCCAGGACACGAAGCTTGGCGTGATCGACGCTGGCCTCGGCGCGGCGCTCGGCGGGCTCGAAGCGCAGCGTGCACTCGACCTTGCCGCGGGCCAGGCGGTTTCGCAGCGCGTCGCGGAAGCCGGGCTCCAGGTCGCGCAGGGCCTCGGGCAGGCGGAAGTGCGGGTCCAGATAGCGCTGGTTGACCGACCGCAGCTCCAGTTGCAGCCGGCCCCAGGCGGCATCGCGATCCTGCCGTGAGAAGGCGGTCATGCTGTGCACCATGGGGGAACTCCTTGCGGGTCGGTCGAGGTCGGGGCGAGTCAGTGTAACCGATTCCCCCGTCAGGCCGTGTAGAATGGCGGGCCATCCATTTTCGATTGCGAGAGAGCTGCCATGGCCGAGGACTTCCGGCGTCCCAGCGGACGCGCCCCCGACGAGCCCCGCGAGATCCGCCTGACCCGCGACTACACCCGTCACGCCGAGGGCTCGGTGCTGGTCGAGTTCGGCGATACCAAGGTGCTGTGCAATGCCAGCGTCGAGGCCGGCGTGCCGCGCTGGCTGCGCGGCAAGAAGCAGGGCTGGGTGACCGCCGAGTACGGCATGCTGCCCCGCGCCACCCACACTCGCGGCGGTCGCGAGGCGACCCGCGGCAAGCAGGGCGGTCGCACGTTGGAGATCCAGCGGCTGATCGGCCGCTCGCTGCGCGCGGCGGTGAACCTGAAGAAGCTGGGCGAGTACACCATCACCGTGGACTGCGACGTCATCCAGGCCGACGGCGGCACCCGCACGGCGTCGATCACCGGCGGTTGCGTGGCGCTGATCGACGCCGTGCGCTACCTGCAGCGCGAGAAGCTGATCAAGGGCGATCCCTTCCATCAGCTGATCAGCTCGGTCTCGGTCGGCATCTACAACGGCGTCCCGGTGGTCGACCTGGACTATCCCGAGGACTCCCGCGCCGGCACCGACATGAACGTGGTGATGGCCGAGGGCGGCGGGCTGATCGAGGTGCAGGGCACCGCCGAGTCCGGCACCTACAGTCGCGCCGAGCTCAATGCCATGCTCGACCTGGCCGAGCAGGCCGGCGCCTCGCTGTTCGCGCATCAGCGCGAGGCGCTGGGCATCCGCGGCTGATAGCGTTCCTCTTCGGGGGAGCGCGGCAGGCAATCGGTGTTTCCCTAACGCAGCACGCCGGCCCTCGGGCCGGCGTGCTGCGTCATGCCTGGGCATGACGGCGACGAAGGGAGACGCGTTACAGCGGCAGGTCGTACTCGACGATCAGCGGCGCGTACTCGGAGAAGGTCGCGTCGTAGTCGATCCAGGCGTCCACCACGTGGCGGCGGAAGTTGGGGCCGACCAGCTGATAGTCGACGCGCCAGCCTTCCTGGCGTTCCCGAGGCTGGTCCTGATCCAGCGCCGGCCACCAGGTGTACTCGCCGGCGTCGCGGTTGATCTCGCGGAAGGTGTCGATGAAGCCGGTCGGGCCGAGCACCTGATCCATCCAGGCGCGCTCCTCGGGCTTGAAGCCGGGGGTCGTCTGGTTGTCGGCCCAGTTCTCCAGGTCGATGGTCTTGTGGGCGATGTGCCAGGTGCCGGCGATGATGTACTCGCGGCGTTTGCGGGCCATCTTCGACAGGTATTCCTGGTACTGGGCCATGAAGGCCTGCTTGGCGGCCGGATCGCTGCCGTCGGGCATCAGGAAGCTGGCGATGCTGAAACGGTCGTAGTCGGCCTGCAGGAAGCGCGCCTCATGGTCGCACTGGGGGAAGCCGAGGCCATACATGATCGCCTTGGGGATCTTGCGGCAGTACAGGCCGACGCCCGAGAAGCCGTCCTGTTCGGCGTCGAGGAAGTAGCCCTCGTAGCCCTCCGGATAGAGGATGCTGTCGTCGAGCTCGAAGCTCTTGGCCTTGAGATTCTGCACGCAGATGACATCGGCATCCTGGTTGGCCAGCCAGTCGAGAAAGCCCCGACCCACCGCCTCTCGGATGCCGTTCACATTGATGGTGGCGATTTTCATACATGGTCCCTTTTGCGTCGCGCGTGTATGATACCCGACGTTTCGACGTTTGGGTAAATGGCGTCCGCCAATAGACGTGATAGGAGGCTCCGTGGCCGCATCGACCCTGCAACCGTATCAGCAGGCCTTCATCGAGTTCGCCATCGAGCAGGGCGTGCTGCGCTTCGGCGAGTTCACCCTCAAGTCCGGGCGCACCAGCCCCTACTTCTTCAATGCCGGCCTGTTCAAGAGCGGTCGCGCCCTGGCGCAGCTGGGCCGCTTCTACGCCCAGGCCATCGCCGACAGCGGCCTCGAGACCGACGTGCTGTTCGGTCCGGCCTACAAGGGCATTCCCCTAGCCGCGACCACCGCGGTGGCGCTGGCGGATCATCATGACCGCGACCTGCCCTATGCGTTCAATCGCAAGGAGGCCAAGGCCCACGGTGAAGGCGGCAACATCGTCGGTGCGGCGCTTGCCGGCCGCATCCTGATCATCGACGACGTCATCACCGCCGGCACCGCGATCCGCGAGGTGATGGGGCTGATCGAGGCCGCCGGCGCCGAAGCCGCCGGCGTGGTGGTGGCCCTGGACCGCCAGGAGCGCGGCGGCGATGACAGCGATCCGCGCAGCGCCATCCAGCAGGTCGAGGCCGCCTACGGCATGCCGGTGGTGAGCATCGTCACCCTGGACATGGTGCTCGAGTACCTCGAGGTCCACGCCGGCGACGAACTGCGCGGCCACGCCGAGGCAATCCGCGCCTACCGCGATCGCTACGGCGTGCAGAACCACTCCTGACGAGACGAGATGTGATCATGAAAGCGATGATGGCGTGGCTGGGCGGCCTCGGTCTGGCCCTGGCGACCCTGAACTGCCAGGCGGGCAGCCTGGATCTGAACCTGAGCGACGAGGCCGTGCAGTTCGCCGCCAGCGGCGAGGTCGCTCCGGGCATCGCCGTGGGTGGCGGTCTCCTCGACAGCGAGGATCGCGTGGATACCCAGGCCGTGCATGCCGAGGTGCTGGGGGTCGAGCGCACTCGTCGCTATGACATCGGCGTCGGCGCCCGCTGGACCCAGCTGGATACCGATGCCGGCGACGGAGGTGGCCTGGGCCTGGGGGGCTACGGCTATGCCTATGTGCCGCAGGTGCCGGCGCTTTCGCTGGGCGGCTATGGCTTCTATACCCCGGGCGTGGTGAGCGCCGGCGACCTCGAACGAAGCCTGGAATATGGCCTGCGGGCACGCTATGGCGTCACGCGCAACGTGGATGCCTATGTCGGCTATCGTCGCCTGCGCGCCGACCTCGACCGGCCCGGCGGTACCCGGACCCTGGACAGTGGAGCCCATGCCGGCGTGCGGCTGGTCTTCTAGGGGCGATGTCGCGTTCGGTCGTGCCTCGGGCCCCGTTTCGGGGCCCGAGGCCGTTGTCGGCCCTGTCCATCATCGGCCCAGCCTTCTTCCGGAGTGATCGATGCTCGACGTGGTGCTCTATCAGCCCGAGATACCGCCCAATACCGGCAACCTGATCCGCCTGTGTGCCAACACCGGCTTCCGGCTCCACCTGATCGAACCGCTGGGCTTCGTCCTGGATGACAAGCGCCTGCGCCGCGCCGGTCTCGACTACCACGAGTGGGCCCGCGTCAGGGTGCATGCCGACTGGGCGGCCTTCCTCGCCGAGGTGGCGCCGAGTCGGGTGTTCGCGGTCTCGACCCGCGGTCGTACCGGCTATCACGAGCCCGCCTACCGTGAGGGCGACGCCCTGGTGTTCGGGCCCGAGACCCGCGGATTGCCCCAGCCGATGCTCGATGCCCTGCCCGAGACCCAGCGCCTGCGCATCCCCATGCTGGCCGAGAGCCGCAGCCTTAACCTGTCCAATGCCGCCGCGGTGCTGGTCTTCGAGGCCTGGCGCCAGCTCGAGTTCGTGGGGGCCGGCCTCCCGGGCGCCGGGCTTCCGGGGGCCGGTCTTCCCGACAGCGAGTCGATCGCCGCACCGAGGAACGAGCCATGACCCAGAGCATCGCCAGCCGCATCGCCAAGCTCAACCCGCGCCAGCAGGAGGCGGTGCGCGCCATCGACGGGCCTTGCCTGGTGCTGGCCGGCGCCGGCTCGGGCAAGACCAGCGTGATCACCACCAAGATCGCCTACCTGGTGCAGGAGTGCGGCATGAGTGCCCGGCGCATCGCCGCGGTGACCTTCACCAACAAGGCCGCTCGCGAGATGAAGGAGCGGGTGGGCAGCATGCTCCAGGGTCGCCAGGGCCACGGCCTGACGGTGTCCACCTTCCACACCCTGGGCCTCAACATCATCCGTGGCGAGCTCAAGGCGCTGGGCTACAAGCCGGGCTTCTCGCTGTTCGACCCCGAGGACGCCAAGGCGCTGCTGCGCGACCTGATGAACAAGGATGCCCAGGTCGACGCGGACCAGATCAACCAGGTCCAGGCGGCCATCTCCAACTGGAAGAACGACCTGGTGCTGCCCGGCCAGGCGCTGTCCCATGCCGACAGCGAGGACGAGCTGTTCGCCGCTCGGGTCTACGAGGCCTATGTGCGCCACCTCAAGGCCTACAACGCGGTGGATTTCGACGACCTGATCCTGCTGCCGGTGACGCTGCTGCGTGACGATCCGGAGGCGCTCTCCCGGTGGCGCAAACGCATCCACTACATGCTGGTGGACGAGTACCAGGACACCAACGTCAGCCAGTACCAGCTGGTGCAGCTGCTGATGGCCGAGCGCCAGACCTTCACCGTGGTGGGCGACGATGACCAGTCGATCTACGCCTGGCGCGGCGCGCGGCCCGAGAACCTGGTGACCCTGGGCGAGGACTTCCCGCGCCTGAACGTGATCAAGCTCGAGCAGAACTACCGCTCCACCGGCACCATCCTGCGCGCGGCGAACACCCTGATCGCCAACAATCCTCACGTCTACGAGAAGACCCTGTGGTCGGACATGGGCCAGGGCGAGGCGATCCGGGTGGTGGTCAACCGCCACGAGGAAGCCGAGGCCGAGCGGGTGGCCAGCGAGATCCTCACCCGGCGCATCAAGGAGCGCGCCGAGTGGCGCGACTTCGCGGTGCTCTACCGCGGCAACTTCCAGGCCCGGCTGCTGGAGCTCAAGCTGCAGCACTACCAGATTCCCTACAAGCTCTCCGGCGGCACCTCCTTCTTCTCGCGCAACGAGATCAAGGACGCGATGGCCTACCTGCGGCTGCTGATCAATCCGGCCGACGACAACGCCTTCCTGCGCATCGTCAACGTGCCGCGCCGCGAGATCGGCCCGAGTACCCTGGAGAAGCTCGCCAACTATGCCACTGAGCGCGGTGGCTCGCTGTTCGCCGCCTGCCAGGAGCTGGGGCTGGCCGAACAGCTCCCCACTCGCGCGGTGGAGCGGCTGGGCCGCTTCACGCACTTCATCGAGGGCGTACGTCGGCGCATGGACGGCGGCGACGCCATCGCCGCCATCCGCGACATGCTGCGCGAAATGGACTACGAGGCCTGGCTCTACCAGAATGCCAGCGCCCCGACCATCGCCGAGCGGCGCATGGCCAACGTCTGGACACTGATCGACCAGCTCGAGAAGTCCATGGATCGCGACCCCGACGAGGATACCGCCAGCACGGCCACCGAGACCGACGGCGTGGAGGCGGCGATCTCGCGGCTGGTGCTGCGCGACATCCTCGAGCAGCAGGCCGAGGAGGACGACTCCGACCGCGTGCAGCTCTTGACCATGCACGCCTCCAAGGGCCTCGAGTTTCCCCACGTCTACCTGATGGGGCTGGAGGAGGAGCTGCTGCCGCACCGCAACGCCATCGAGGTCGGCACCGTCGAGGAGGAGCGACGACTGGCCTACGTGGGCATCACCCGGGCGCGGCGCACCCTGACCATGACCCTGGCGCGCCAGCGCAAGGCCTACGGCGAGCTGATGGACTGCACGCCGAGCCGCTTCCTCGACGAGCTGCCGGAAGATGCCCTGGAGTGGGAAGGCCGGGCCGACCGCGAGGATCCGGAGAAGAAGCAGGCCCGCGGCAAGGACGCCATCGCCGGGCTGCGCTCGCTGCTGAACTGACCTCGTTCGAGACCAGCGCAACACAAAGCGGGGCGCCACTGGGCGCCCCGCTTTGTGTTGACGGCGTTTCCGGCGGCGCCGGACTGGCGCGAGCGTTACTGTGCCTCGCTGACCATGTAGTCGACGATGGCCTTGATCTCCGCGTCGGGCAGGCCGGCCCCGCCCTTGGGCGGCATGGTGCCGATGCCGTTGATGGCGTTGGCGTAGAGGGTCTCGATGCCCTTGTCGATGCGCGGCCCCCAGGCCTCGGCATCGCCGAGTACCGGAGCGCCGGCGACGCCGCTGGCATGGCAGGCCGCACAAGGCGCGCTGGCATAGAGCGCCTCGCCGTCCGGGCCGTCCTCGGCCGCGGCGGTGTCGTCGCCGGTGGTCGCTTCCGTGGCGGTGCTCTCGCCCTCGCCCTCGCCGTCACCCTCGGCGGCCGCGGTGTCGCCGGCATCGGCGGCGGATTCGTCCGTGGCCGGCACGTCCATCACCGGCTCGACCAGATGAGCGACCGCGGCGCGGACCTCCGCGTCGGAGAGGTTGGGGTTGCCGCCGCGGGCCGGCATGGCGTTGAAGCCGTTGATGGCATGATCGAGCAGGGTCGCGAAGCCCTTTTCGGTGCGTTCGGCCCAGGCGGCCTCGTCGCCGCGGACCGGCGAGCCGGCGGCGCCGGTCTCGTGGCAGGCCATGCAGATGCTGCCGTAGATGCCCTCGCCGTCGATCGCGTCGCCGGCGGTGCTCGCGCCTCCGGCGTCGGCCGAGGCCATGGCGGTGCCGCAGTCCTCGCCTTCCAGGCACAGTTGTCCGACCGGGGCCAGGCGCTCGGCGATGGCCTCGTGATCCGCCTCCTGCTGGGCGTGGGCCGTGGAGGCGGCCATGAGGCCGAGGAAAAGCAGGCCCATCGGTATCAGCTTGCTGGCATTCACTCTCACCACCTCTTCATTGACGGTCTTGTTGGCGGATCACGGACGGCGGCGTGATGGGCGCAGTATAGCGACAGTCCCCCGCCCGGAAAATGTCGCCGGTCAACTGTACGGCGAACAGGGCCGGCCGCACTCGGCCATCGCGGCTGGACAGTGCCTGGGCGGCACGGTAGGATGTCGCTCGCCTGATAGCGATAGCCATCGGGCCTCGCGCGCCCTTAGCTCAGCTGGATAGAGCGTCGCCCTCCGGAGGCGAAGGTCAAAGGTTCGAATCCTTTAGGGCGCGCCACAGGATCTCAGAAGGGCCCACGGTCATCCGTGGGCCCTTTCTCGTTTGCGTCACCCGACGTCCCACCGTTTTCCACAGCGCCTCGTTATCCACACCCCCTTTGCCTGCCGCGCGAGGTGAAAGACGCCTGTTCGCCCCGGTATGCTCTCCGCCAGGCTCACTGCAACGGTAACCCGCAGACGGCGGGGCACAAGGATGCGCACATGACCCTGCCCGACTACTCCTGGCTCGCCTGGACGCTGATCGTGCTTTCCACCTATCTCACCGGCGTGTCCAAGGGCGGGTTCGCCGGCGGCTTCGGCACCCTCTCGGTGCCGCTAATGGCGCTGGCCATCGGCCCCATCGAGGCGGCGGGATTGCTGCTGCCGCTGCTGCTGGTGATGGATGCGCTGGCGGTGAAGGCCTGGTGGCGACACCGGGACATGGCCGAGGTCAGGCGGCTGCTGCCGGGACTCGCCATCGGCGTGGCGGCGGCGACCCTGGTGGCGGGGCGACTGGACGAGGATCACGTGCGCCTGCTGCTCGGCGTGATCTCGCTGCTGTTCGTCGCCTACATGATCGCCAGGCCCGCCGCGTCGCGGCCGATCCGCGCCTTCTGGGCCTGGCCGGCGGCGATCGCCACCGGCATCACCAGCTTCATCGCCCATGCCGGGGCGCCGCCGATGAACCTCTATCTGGTGCCGCGCCATCTGCCCAAGATGACCTTCATCGCCACCACCACCCTGGCGTTCGCCGCCGTCAACCTGATGAAGCTGCCGCCCTATCTGGTGCTCGGCGAGATCAATCCGACCAGCATCGGCGCCTCGCTGCTGCTGGTGCCGGTGGCCTGGGCCGGGGTTCGCAGCGGTCTGTGGCTGCAGCATCGGGTGGACGAGCGGCTCTTCTACCGGCTGGTGGTATTGGCCATGGCGCTCGTCGGCGTGCAGCTGATCGTCAAGGCGCTGGGGTAGAGCGGCGATTCAGGCCGAGGTGGCCGGCCGAGGCTCGTCGAACTGCGGGCGGTCGGCGAGGAAGGACGCGAGCGCATCGCCCGGCAAGGCCTGGCTGCACAGGAACCCCTGGTACTCGTGGCTCTGCAGCTGGCGGATGAGCGCCAGCTGCTCCTCGCTCTCGATGCCCTCGGCGACCACTCGCAGGTCGAGGCTGCGGGCCAGGGCGATCACGGCGGTCACGATCGCCATGTCCTGTGGGTTGGTGACCGCCTCGGCCAGGAAGGTGCGGTCGATCTTCAGGCGATCGATGGGGAAGCGACGCAGCTGGGCCATGTTCGAATAGCCGGTGCCGAAGTCGTCGATGGACAGCATCACGCCCAGCTCGCGCAGCGCGTTGAGGACCTCCAGGGCGTGGTCGGGATCCCGGATCAGCGTGCTCTCGGTCAGTTCGAGCTCGAGGTGGCAAGGGGGCAGGCCCGTGTCAGCCAGCACGCGCTTGACCCTGTCGACGAAGTGGCGGTCGTTGAGCTGCACGGCGGAGATATTGACCGCCATGTCGAGGGCCTGGCGGTGCTCGTCGGCCCATTTCCGGGCGTAGCGACAGGCGGTGCGCAGCACCCATTCGCCGAGCGGCTGGATCAGCCCGGTATCCTCGGCCAGCGGTATGATCTCGTCGGGCGTCACCGTGCCGAGTTCCGCGTCGTGCCAGCGCAGCAGCGCCTCCACGCCGGTGATGCGGCCCGAGTCGACATCGACCTTGGGCTGATAGGCCAGGCTCAGGTCGCCTTCCTCGATCGCTCGGCGCAGCCGGCGTTCCAGGTGGCTGCGCCGCTCGGCGTGCGAGGTCATGTCCGGCTCGAAGAACTGGAAGGTGTTGCGGCCTCTCTGCTTGGCGTCGTACATGGCCGCGTCGGCGTGGATCATCAGCGCGTGCTTGTCGCCGCCATGGTCGGGATAGAGGCTGATGCCGACGCTGGTCGAGGCCTTCACCACGCTGTGCTCGATCTGGAAGGGCTTGTCCAGGGTGCTGACCAGGCGTCGGGCCAGGGCGGCGGCCACGTCAGGCGTCACTTCGCTCTCCAGCAGCACCATGAACTCGTCGCCGCCGACCCGGGCCACGGTGTCGATGTCGCGCACCGCGGCCTGCAGTCGGCTGGCCGCCTGCTGGATCAGCGCGTCGCCGACATGGTGGCCCAGCGAGTCGTTGATCTGCTTGAAGCGGTCGAGGTCGACGAAGAACACCGCGAACATCGAAGGCGGGGCGGCGAGCAGGGCGTCCAGGCGCTCCTCGAGCAGCAGCCGGTTGGGCAGCTGGGTCAGCGCATCGCGATAGACCATGCCCTTGAGCTCCCGGTTGGCCTCGCGCAGCGAGTCGGCGAGCCGGGCGTTGCGCGATGACAGGTGAGCGTCGAACAGCGAGATCAGCAGCGCGGATACCATGATGCAGGTCGAGACCAGGGCCACGGTGACGGCGAGCTGGTGGGGCGACAGGCCGCCGCTCGCCGCCGGCATGCCGCCCTCGGGATAAAGGGCCGCCGCCATGCCGGTGTAGTGCATGCCGGAAATGCCCACGGCCATGACCAGCGCGGCCAGGCCCTTCTGCCAGAGCGGCGGTTGGCGGTCGGCGGCCGGGTTGAGGTGGAAGGCGAGCCACAGGGCCAGGCCCGCCGCCGACACGGCGATGGCCAGCGAGAGCAGGAACAGGGTCGGCCGATAGCGCAGCGCTCCCTGGATCTCCATGGCCTCCATGCCCAGGTAGTGCATCAGGCAGATGCCGAGTCCCATGACCAGGGCACCGAGACCCAGGCGTCGGCGACTCAGCCGGCCGGTATGGACGACGCCCAGGGCGAGTGCGGCGGAGAGAATCGCCGCCATCAGCGAGAGCACGGTCATGGGGACGTCGTAGCCCACCGTCGCGGCCATCTCCATGGCCAGCATGCCGATGAAGTGCATCGCCCAGATGCCGGTGCCCATGGCGAAGGCGCCACCGGCCAGCCAGGCATGGCCGAGGGCGCCGGTGCTGGCGCGGACACGGCCGGCCAGATCGAGGGCGGTCAGTGAGGCGATGGCGGCGACACCGAAGGAGAGGGCGACCAGGGTGAGGTTGTAGGAGGCGCTCATGGCATGAACCGCGGTGATGGCAGGGGAAACGAGTCTGGGGAAGCGGTCTGTCGAAGGCAAGCGGCGCGCGCTCACGGGGGAGGGCGCGACGCTGGCGTGCCGGGTGGCGCCGGTCGCTCGACACGCAGCGAGAAGGCGTCTCATTTCTTGAGATATCGCCAAGATGTCGGCTTTTCGCGGTGCTTTTCGCGACGAGCAGGTCACGAACCGTTGTTACACTGGAGACTGGAAGCGTCGAGGGCTCTCGGGCGAGCCCAGGAGTGCCGCGATACGGTGGTCTGCGCCGATGAAATGCTCAAGAACGCCCGGCCACGGCCGACATCCGATGGCGTGACGCAAATAGATACTTACGGGACGGGCGCGATGGCGGGCGACGGTGGCGGGGAAAATACACAGGGCAACGGCAAGCAGGCACGGGTGCAGTCTCTGCCCGCTCCCCTGTCGCGTCTGGTCGTCGAGCAGGCGCCGTTCGGGCTGGTGCTGGTGGATGACGCGGGCCGGGTCCGGTGGGCCAACGCCGGTTTCCGGGCGTTGCTCGAGCTCGACGAAGAAGAGCTGATGGGGCGTCCGGTCGATGGCCTGATCCGCTACTCCGGTTTCCTGCACGACCGTCATGACGAATGGGTTGCGCTGGAAGAGGGCTGGGAGCCGGCGCGCCTCGCCGCCGATCCCCAGGACGATGGCCATCTGGTGCTGGTGAGCGCGACCCCGGTGGAGCGGGAGCAGGGCGATCGGCTGCGCCTGCTGAGCGTCATCGACCCCGGGGAATCCTCCGCCGCCCTGGAGCCCGGCGCCTGGCAGAGGCTGCCCGTGCGCCTGCCGAACGTCTGGCTGTTCGAGGACCGTCTGGAGCATGCCCTGGAGCGTGCCGATCGCACCGAAGGGTGTGTCGGGCTGATCATGCTGCGGCTCGACGGCCATGCGGCGCTGCGCGAGACGCTGGGCGCTGCGGCGTTCGAGGCGCTGGCCGGTCGTGTCGAGCAGCGTCTCGCCCGCACCCTGCGCCGCGAGGACAGCCTCGTCAAGCTGCGGCCCGGCTGCTGGGGTGTGCTGATCGAGCCGCCGCTCACGCCCGGCGGGCTCCAGGCCACGGTCATGCGCTGCCTCGAGGCCATGGAGCCGCCCTTCCGTCAGGAGACGCACCCGACCCTGCTGACCCTCTCCGCCGGGGTCGCCATCTATCCCGAGGACGGGGAGCTGCCCTTGCAGCTGCTGAGCAGTGCCGAGACGGCACTGGAACGTGCCGGGCCCTCGGGGCACGCCTTCTTCGATGAAGCCCTGCGCCACCACCTGGACGCGCAGCTGGCGTTTCGTCAGCGGCTGCAGGACGCGCTGCTGAATCCGGAAGCGCATTTCCGACTGCTCTACCAGCCGCTGATCGCACTGGACAGCGGTCGCTGCCTGGGGCTGGAGGCGCTGCTGCGCTGGCATCATCCGACCCTGGGGCCGCTGTTGCCTGCCGACTTCCTGCCGGTGGTGGCCGAACTGGGCGAACAGGTGCGTCTGGATCGTTGGGTGATCGCCACGGTGATCGCCCAGCATGCCGCCTGGCAGGCCGAGGGCTCGCCGCTGGCCGAGCTCGACGTCGCGGTGAACGTCGACGACGACCTGCTCGATCAGGCGGTGTTCGATCGTCGTCCGCTGGATCTCTTCCTCAGGCAGCAGGGGCTGGAGCGTGGCTGGCTGTCCCTCGAGTTGGGGCAGCAGGGGCTGATCGAGCATGCCGCCAGCCAGACCCATCTGCTGCGGCGTCTGGAACGTCTCGGCGTCGGCCTGGTGGCCAACGATATCGGCGCCGCGCCGCTGGATCTACCGCGTCTGTCGACGCTGCCGATATCGCGGATCAAGCTGAATCCCAGGATGATCGACTCGCTGGAGCGGGGTGGCGTGCTCGAGGCCTTGCTGCGCTGCTTTCAGGCACTCGGTGTGGAGGTCGTGCTGATCGGCATCGAGACACCGGCCCAGCTGGAGGCCGCGCGTGCGCTGGGGGTATCGCTGGGGCAAGGTAACCTGCTGGGCACGCCCCAGGCGCCGGCCGACCTGGCGGGTTGGTGGGAGGCGCGCCCGACGACGGCCTGAGACGAACGGCTCGTTTCAGGCCCGGGCGTCGAGGCGGCGCGACTGGAGGCCGGTGCGGCCGTCGGCGGAGTAGGTGTCGGGGTCGGCGAGGCGGTGGATGTAGTCGAGCATCTGCTGGTTGTGGCGCATACGCAGTTCCAGCAGGCGTCCGTTGCGCTCGTTGAGCCGGGCGATGTGGCGTGCCTGGTTCAGCATGGCCTGCCAGCCGTCGAGACAGCCGGCGTCGGCGGCGGCCTGGCGGGCGCCCTCGGTGCCCTCGGCATAGCCCAGCTGGCGCTGAACCCGGGCGCGGATGACTTCGGTGTCCTCCAGGTCCTGCTGGACGGCGGTCTTTTCCTCGGCCAGGGCATTGAGGCGCCGGCCGTCGATCTCGCCGACCACCAGCAGCGCCTGCTCTTCCTCGAGTAGCTGGCCCAGGCGTGCCAGGCGCTCGGCCTGGCCGTCGAGGAGTCGCTGCAGGCTCACTGAGCGTCGCCCTCGTCGGCCAGCAGATCCTGAACGCTGGCGAGCAGACCATCGGCGATGCGTTCCGGCTTGATCTCCAGCTGGCCGTCGCGAATGGCTTCGCGCAGCTCGTTGACCCGGGCGGCGTCGATGTCACGGCTCGGGTCGGTGGCGCCCTGGCGCAGGTGCGTCGAGGTGGCAGGTTCCGGGGCGTCCTGCCCCGCCGCGGGTGTTTCCCGGGTCTGGCGCGTCGTGTCGCGTGACTCGACCTGTCCGGGGCGCAGGGGATGGTGATTGTCGACTTTCACGGTGAAAGGCCTCGTGAGCGGTGCGTTATTCGAGCTATCGGCACTCGAAGCCGACACTTTAATGCCCGGCCGGGGGTAACGGCCAGCCCGGGTCAGCCCTCCACGGCCAGGCGATTGCGACCGATGATGCGCCCCTCGAGGATGCGGCGGTCGTCCAGCCGCACTCGGATACGCTCCCCGCGACCGCCGGCACCGAGCGCCTCGGCCTGGCGGGTGACGCGAAAGCCCTGGCCGCCGGCCTCCAGGATCACGCTCGCGCCGCGCTCGACCAGCCGCGGTGCCCGCACCTGGTGGGACTGGATCGCCCGTCCCGCCGCCAGCGAACGGCGAGCCTCCTGGCCGACGATCGCCTCGATGGAGCGCAGCGCCCGGCGTGGCAGCCGCTCGAGCTCTCCCCGTCGTTCCTCCAGATCGTTCCGCGTCAGCCGGGTCCCGGCCTCGATGGCACGGGCGGTGACCGGGTAGTGGCCGATCACGCTGACCTCGGCCTGCAGGTAGCGCGTCCGGCGATCCTCGCCGGCGCAGCGCACTCCTACCGAGAGGCGCCCCAAGGGCGGCCGTGAGGTGTCGGAGAGAAACGGCGTCGGCTGGCGGCAGGTCGGGAAGTGCGCGGCGGGCGGGTAGAGCGTCACGCTGACTTCGTCGCCCAGCGGGGCGGCCTCGGCGGTCAGGAAGGCGCGCACGGCATCGAGCATCGCCGTGTCCTCCGCCGACGCCGGAAGGGCGGCCAGCAGCAACAGCGGTAGCAGGCAGCGGCGGATCAATCGGGACATGGGCACGCTCGGAGGAAGTTCCTGACGGCAGTCTAGCGCTCGCCTCGATGGGGGATGCCGTGAAATGGCCCGGCTATCGAGGGCTGTTCGATCCTTTGGGCTGACAGCACCGTGGCTATTCTCCATCGTCGACGAATTTCCTTTTCCGGAGCGTGCCGGATGATCGATCAGCTCGAAGCCTCCCTCAACTTCTCCCAGCAGGCGCTGAGCCTGCGCCATGAGCGACAGAAGGTGCTGGCCAGCAACATCGCCAACGCCGATACCCCGGGTTACAAGGCCCGCGACATGGACTTCGGTGCCGAACTGGCCAGGGCGACACGCCAGGGCGGTGCCGGTGCGGGCGGCGGATTGTCGCTCGCGCGCACCGACGGCGGCCATCTGGCCGGCCAGGGCATGCCGTCGCCGCGCGGGGAGCTGCTCTATCGGGTGCCGGACCAGCCGAGCCTCGACGGCAACACCGTCGACATGGACCGCGAACGCACCGCCTTCGCGGACAACTCGGTGCGCTATCAGGCCTCCCTGACGCTCCTCAACAGTCGTATCCAGGGCCTCAAGAAGGCCATGCAACCCGAATAAGGAGCGGTGGCATGTCGATGTTTTCCGTGTTCGATATCTCCGGCTCGGCGATGAGCGCCCAGTCGCAGCGCATGAACGTCACCGCCAGCAACCTGGCGAACGCCGACAGCGTGGCCGGCCCCGACGGCGAGGCTTACCGCGCCAAGCAGGTGATGTTCGAGAGCCAGGCCGCCTCACGCCGTGGCGTGGGCGGCGTCGGGGTGCGCGAGGTGGTCGAGGATCCGGCGCCGCTGCGCCAGGAGTATCGCCCCGAGCACCCGCTGGCCGACGAGCAGGGCTACGTGAGCCTGCCCAACGTCGATCCCGTGGCGGAGATGGCCAACATGATCTCCGCCTCCCGTTCCTATCAGGCCAACGTCGAGGTCATGAACACCAACAAGCAGTTGATGCTCAAGACCCTGACCCTGGGCGAGGGCTGATCCCATGGCATCCACCATCGATTCCGGCGTGCTCAACGGCCTCAATGGCGGCGCCTCCGGGGCGAACCGGGCCGGCGGCGGCTCGGGGCTGACGTCTGCCCAGTCCGACGAGCTGCGCAACAACTTCATGACCATGCTGGTGACCCAGCTACAGAACCAGGATCCGATGGATCCGATGAAGAACGAGGAGATGACCTCCCAGCTGGCGCAGATCAACACCGTCAGCGGCATCGAGAAGCTCAACGACTCGCTGTCCGAGATCACCAGCCAGATCGACGCCGGGCGCACGCTGCAGGCCACGGCGTTGATCGGGCAGGGCGTGATGGTGCCCGGCAACCGGGTGCTGCTCGACCAGAACGATGCGGGTGACGTGACCACCACGCCCATGGGCGTCGAGCTGGCCGCCCCGGCCGACCGGGTCAAGGTGACCGTCACCAACGGCGCCGGTCAGGTGGTCAATGCCTATGACCTGGGGGCCATGGACGCCGGCGTGCAGTCCTTCAGCTGGGACGGCAAGACCAGCGACGGCCAGGTCGCCGCCGATGGTGCCTACCAGTTCCGCGTCGAAGCCAGCCAGGGCGACAGCCCGGTGTCGGTCGAGTCGCTCAACTACGCCATGGTCAACAGCGTCACGCCGTCCCCGGACGGTGACGTCCGGCTCGACCTCGGCGCCGTCTACGGCCAGGTGGGGCTTGGGGACATCAAGCAGATTCTGTGATGCGTCGGGGCCGGTTCGAGGGGCGGGTCGGCTCAGCACCTTTCATGATTCGATAACGCAGGGATAACACGACATGGGCTTCTCACAAGCGCTCAGCGGCCTGAACGCCGCCTCCTCCAGCCTCGACGTGCTGGGCAACAACATCGCCAACTCCCAGACCGTGGGCTACAAGAGCTCCGGCGCCCAGTTCGCCGATATCTATGCCGGCTCCACCGGCCTGGGTACCCAGGTCTCGGCCGTGCTGCAGGACTTCAGCGACGGCAATATCGAGAATACCGGCCGCAACCTGGATCTGGCGATCAGCGGCGACGGCTTCTATCGCTTCCAGCAGGAAGGCGAAGTGGTGTACTCGCGCAACGGTCAGCTGTCCATGACCGCCGACGGCTACCTGGAAAATGCCCAGGGCGCACGGATCATGGGCTACGGGCTCAATGCCGCGAATGAGGTCCAGGCCGGCGGCCAGCCACAGGTGCTGCAGGTACCTGCCGACGACATGCCGGCCAGTGCGACGGCCAATGTCGCGACCTCCTTCAACCTGGATGCGCGAGAGGTGGCCGGTGAAGGGCTCAGCCAGGCCACGGTCTCGACCGACATGACGGACCCGGCGGGCACCGAGCAGACCCTCGACTACCACTTCTCGAACAACTTTTCGGTCTACGACTCGCTGGGCAATGCACGCAACGTCACCGTGTACTACGAGAAGGACCCCGCGACGGCCAATACCTGGAACGCCAAGGTGGCGATGGAAGGGCATTACAATGCCGCCAATGACTTCACGGTGACCTTCGACACCAACGGTCAGCTGGCGACCATCGATGGCAATCCGGCGACCCTGGACAACATGCCGACCATCGACGTGGCCAACGATGACACCACACCGCTCGGTGCCGGTCCTGGCGCGATGGCGTTCGGGCTCAACATCGCCGGCTCCACCCAGTTCGGCAATACCTCCGCGACCAACTCCCTGACCCAGGATGGCTACACCTCCGGGGCCCTGGTGGGCATCTCCATCCAGGACGACGGCACCGTGATGCGCAACTACGCCAACGAGCAGTCGATACCGGCCGGCCAGATCGCCCTGGCCAACTTCCGCAACCCGGAAGGGCTCGAGGCGGTCGGCGACAACGCCTGGCGCTCCACCGCGGCGTCGGGCCAGGAGCTGGTGGGCGAGGCCGGTACCGGCGTGCTAGGCACCATCACCTCGGGAGCGATCGAGACCTCCAACGTGGACCTGGCCAGCGAGCTGGTCGACATGATCGTCACCCAGCGGGCCTACCAGGCCAATTCCCAGACCATCTCCACCCAGGACGAGGTCCTGCAGGCCGCCATCAACCTGAGCCGCTAAGCCCGGGAGGCTGAGTCATGGATCGCATCCTCTATACCGCCATGAGCGGCGCGCGCCAGAGCATGGAGCAGCAGGCGGTGGTCAGCCACAACCTGGCCAATGCCTCGACCACCGGCTTTCGCGCCCAGCTGCATGCGATGCGCGCGGTGCCGGTGGAGGGCGACGGGCGCCTGGACACCCGCGCCTCGGTGGCGGCATCCACGCCGGGCGCCGATACCTCGCCCGGCCCGATGACCCGCACCGGCCGCACCCTGGACGTGGCGATGAAGGGCGATGCCTGGCTCGCCGTCCAGGCCCCCGACGGCAGCGAGGCCTACACCCGCCGCGGCGACCTCCAGGTCGATGGCGACGGTCTGCTGCGCAGCGCCGGCCACCCGGTGATCGGCGAGGGCGGCCCCGTCCAGGTGCCCCTGGGCGCGCAGGTCTCGCTGGGCGCCGACGGCACGATCAGTGCCATCGCCCCCGGCCAGGGGCCCGACGCCCTGGTGCCGGTGGGTCGCCTCAAGCTGGCCACGCCGGGGCCCGATGGGTTGGAGCGCGGCGTCGATGGCCTCTTCCGCGCCCCCGGCCAGGACGGCCAGCCCGGCCTGCTGCCGGCCGATGACGATGCCAAGCTGATCAGCGGTGCGCTCGAGGGCAGCAACGTCAATCCGGTGGAGACCATGGTGTCGATGATCGACGTGGCGCGCCGTTACGAGATGCAGACCAAGGTCATGAGCACCGCCGACGAGAACGATCAGCGGGCCAACAGCCTGCTCTCGCTGAGCTGAGCCGAACGAACATGAGGGAATCAGAATGATCAAGTCACTATGGACGGCCAAGACCGGCCTGGAGGCCCAGCAGACCAAGCTGGACGTCATCTCCAACAACCTGGCCAACGTCAACACCAACGGCTTCAAGCAGTCCCGGGCGGTGTTCGAGGATCTGCTGTATCAGAACCTGCGCCAGCCCGGTGCCCAGACCAACGCCCAGGATCGGCTGCCGTCGGGCATGCAGGTCGGTACCGGCGTGCGTCCGGTGGCCACCGAGCGCCTGCACACCCAGGGCGGGCTCGAGCAGACCGGCAACAGCCGTGACCTGGCCATCGAGGGCCGGGGCTTCTTCCAGGTGATGATGCCGGACGGCACCACCGCCTACACCCGTGACGGCAGCTTCCAGCTGGACCAGAACGGCCAGATGGTGACCGCCAACGGCTACCCGCTGGAGCCGGGCATCGTCATCCCGCCGAACGCCCTGTCGGTGAACATCGGCGAGGATGGCATCGTGTCGGTCAAGGTGCCGGGCGACAGCGAGCTCCAGGAAGTCGGCCAGGTCACCCTCTCCACCTTCGTCAATCCCACCGGGCTGGAGAGCCTCGGCGGCAATCTGTATGCCGAGACCACCGCCTCCGGGCCGCGCACCGAGGATATTCCCGGCATGAACGGCACCGGCAGCATCATGCAGAACTACGTCGAGACCTCCAACGTCAGCGTGGTCAAGGAAATGGTCAGCATGATCCAGACCCAGCGTGCCTACGAGATCAACAGCAAGGCCGTGCAGACCAGCGACGAGATGCTCTCGCGCCTGGCCCAGCTGTGAGGCGAGTGATGGACCGGAGGGCGAGGGCATGAGCGGGATGATTGCGGGTGGTGCATGGCGCTGGCTGCTGGTCGTGGCACTGGCGGTGCTGGGGGGCTGTGCGCAGATTCCCCACGCCTCGGTGGTCGGCGAGCAGGAGCGGATCGAGATTCCGGAGCGGCCGATGGCGCGCGCCAACGGGGCCATCTACCAGCCGCGCAGCGGTTATCAGCCGCTGTTCGAGGATCGTCGTCCGCGGATGATCGGCGACATCCTGACCATCGTGCTGGACGAACAGGTCAGCGCCAGCAAGAACGCCCGCTCGAACGCCGACCGCAACGGCTCGTCCAGCCTCGAGCTGGCCCAGCTGCCGGATGCCCTCGATACCCTGGCGGAGTACGGCTTCGATGTCTCCGGGGAGAGCGACTTCCAGGGCGGCGGTGGCTCCCAGGCCAACAACTCCTTCACCGGCACCATCACCGTGACCGTGATCGACGTGCTGGGCAACGGCAACCTGCGGGTGCGCGGCGAGAAGCAGATCGCCATCAACCAGGGCACCGAGTTCATCCGCTTCGGCGGCGTGGTCAATCCCCGCGACATCACCGGCGAGAACACCGTGCCCTCGACCTCGGTGGCCGACGCCCGCATCGAGTACGTCGGCGACGGCTACATCAACGAGGCGCAGCACATGGGCTGGCTGCAGCGCTTCTTCCTCAACGTCTCGCCCTTCTAGGAGAGTGGCATGATGACCGGCACTCGACGCGCGCTGGGCGCACTTCCGCGGCTGGCCTCCGGGCTGGCCTTCGTGGCGATGATCCTGTTGGCGCTGCCGGCCCAGGCCGAGCGACTGCGGGAGCTGGCCAGCTTCGCCGGCGTACGCGACAACGCCCTGGTCGGCTATGGCCTGGTGGTCGGCCTCGACGGCACCGGCGACCGCACCACCCAGGCGCCCTTCACCGGCCAGAGCCTGACCAACATGCTCTCCCAGCTCGGCATCACCGTGCCGGCGGGCACCAACATGCAGCTGCGCAACGTGGCGGCGGTGATGGTCACGGCCGAGATGCCGGCCTTCGCCCGCCCCGGGCAGAACCTCGACGTGGTGGTGTCCTCGGTGGGCAACGCCGACAGCCTGCGCGGCGGCACCCTGCTGATGACCCCGCTGAAGGGCGCCGACGGCAGCGTCTACGCCCTGGCCCAGGGCAACCTGCTGGTCGGTGGTGCGGGGGCGGCGGCCGGCGGTTCCAGCGTGCAGGTCAACCAGCAGGGCGGGGGGCGCATCGCCAACGGCGCCACCGTGGAGCGCGAGGTGCCCCTCGACCTAGGCGCCAACGGCGGACTGCTCGAGCTGCAGCTCCAGACCGACGACTTCGGCACCGCCCAGCGGGCGGTCAGCGCCATCAACCAGGAGTTCGGTCGTGTCGTGGCCTCGGCCCGCAACGCCCGGGTGATCGCCCTGGACGGCCCGCTCGATCCCAACGCGCGGGTCAATTTCATGGCCCGGGTCGAGAACGTCCAGGTCACGCCCACCGAGGAACCGGCCCGGGTGGTACTCAACTCGCGGACCGGGTCGGTGGTGCTCAACGGCCAGGTGACCCTGCGCCGGGCAGCGGTGGCCCAGGGCAACCTGTCGATCGTCATCGACAGCGACGTGGACGTCAGCCAGCCGAACCCGTTCGGCAACGGCCAGACCGTGGTGACCCAGGATGCCGAGATCAGCATCCAGCAGCAGCCCGGCACCCTCAAGGTCGTCGAGGGCGCGGACCTGATGGAGGTGGTCGACGCGCTCAACTCCCTGGGTGCCACGCCCAACGACCTGATGTCGATCCTCGAGGCCCTCAAGGAAGCGGGCTCGCTGCGCGCCGAACTGGAGATCATCTGATGAGCCTGGATGCTCCCGACACCGCCCGCGGCCAGTTCGCCCTGGACATCCAGGGCCTGGAGCGCCTCAAGCACAATGATTCCGGCGAGGGCCTGAAGGGCGCCGCCCAGCAGTTTGAGGCCCTGTTCGTGCAGATGATGGTCAAGAGCATGCGCGAGGCGGTGCCGACCTCGGGGCTGCTCCAGAGCCAGGCCGGCGACATGTATCAGGAGATGCTCGACAAGCAGTGGTCCCAGACCGTGGCCGAGCGTGGCCTGGGGCTGGCCGACCAGCTGGTGGCCCAGCTCGAGGGCTCGGTCGGTGGGGGCGATGCCTCGGCCTCGGGTCACCGCGACATCGAGGCGCTGATCGCCGGGATTCCCCGCGGCACGCCGCGCCCGCTGACCGATGCGCTGATGGCCGAGCCGGACGCTGGCACGCGGGCCGAGGGTGACGCGTCATCGGCGCCGACCTCCTTCCTCGAGGCGCTCCAGACCGGCATGGATGAGCCGGCGTCCGCCGTGGCGGATCCGGCCGCGATGGCGGACCGGCCCGAGCACGTTCAGGCCTTCCTGGCCAGGCTCGCCGGCCCGGCCCGTGAGGCCAGCCGCGAGAGCGGCGTGCCGGCCGAGCTGATCCTCGCCCAGGCGGCGCTGGAGACCGGCTGGGGGCGGCGCGAGATTCCTACCGCCGACGGCGGCAACAGCCATAACCTGTTCGGCATCAAGGCCGGCAGCCGCTGGCAGGGCGAGACCACCGAGATCCTGACCCATGAGGTGATCGACGGCCGTCGCCAGGCGGTGCGCGATCGCTTCCGCGTCTATGACTCCTTCCAGGCAGCGTTCACCGACTACGCCCGTCTGATCGGCGACAATCCTCGCTATGCCGGCGTCAGTTCGGCCGCGACGCCCGACCAGGCGGCCCGGGCCCTGCAGCGCGGCGGTTATGCCACCGACCCGGCCTATGCCGACAAGCTGATCGCGGTCATGGACACCCTGGGGCCGCTGCCCGAGGGCCAGCGACTGGCGTCACGCTGATCGGCATTTTTCCGGGGGGTTTCAGTCCCCGGCTCAAGGACATTCGGCCTCAAGTCCGGCCCGCTGCGGCCGATAGCCAGAGAATCGGCACAAGGGAACATCTGTCATGAGCATCTTCTCCACCGGCCTCAGCGGCCTCAACGCCGCCCAGAACGCCCTGGCGTCCACCAGCAACAACATCAGCAACGTCTACACGCCCGGCTACAACCGCGAAGTGACCGTGCTGGGGGAAAGCAGTACGGGCACGGGCGGGGTGCAGGTCAACGATATCCAGCGCCAGTTCAACCGCTATGTCGCCGACCAGCTGAACGACGCCACCAGCAAGACCAGCGCGCTGGAGACCTACGGCACCCAGGTGGAGCAGATCGACAACCTGCTGGCCGACGAGGCCGCCGGGCTCTCGCCGCTGATGCAGGACTTCTTCTCCTCGATGGAGGACCTGGCCAGCGCGCCTTCCGACCCGGCCGCCCGCCAGGGCGTGCTCGGCTCGGCGGATACCCTGAGCGCCCAGTTCCGTTCCTTCGACGGCTACCTCCAGGACATGCAGAACGGCATCAACGGCCAGATCGAGGACGAGGTCACCCAGATCAACAACACCACCGAGCAGCTGGGCTCGATCAACCGCGAGATCGCTCTGGCACGTGCCAAGCAGGGCGAGGCGCCCAATGCGCTGCTCAACCAGCGCGACCAGTTGGTCCACGAGCTCAGCGAGCGCATGGACCTGCGGCTCAACATCCAGGACGGCAAGTCCTACAACGTCAGCCTGCCCAATGGCCAGCCGTTGGTGATGGGCGATCGCAGCTTCAAGCTGGAAGCCATGGCCTCGCCGGAAGATCCTCAGCGCACCGTGGTCGGCTATCCGGACTCCAGCGGCAACGTCCGAGCCCTGGACGAGGACGCCATCAGCGGCGGGACTCTGGGCGGGCTGATGGACTTCCGCGCCGAGACCCTGGACAAGACCCAGAACCAGATCGGCCAGATGGCGGTCTCGCTGGCGGTGGCGGTCAACCGACAGCATGCCGAAGGCATCGACCTGAACGGCGACGCGGGCGGCGAGTTCTTCAGTATCGGTGAGCCGCGGGCCTTCTCGGCCGAGCGCAACACGGGCATCGCCGAGATCGCCGGGGCGGCCTTCGATGCCGACAGCATCGATCAGCTCAAGGCCACCGACTATACGGTGCGGGTCACCGACGCCGCGGCGCCGGCCTTCGAGGTGGTGCGCGAGGACACCGGGGCCGTACTGGAGGCCGCCGACGTCGACTATGCCGGCGGCGAGCTGAGCTTTGGCGGCCTGACCCTGAGCTTCGACGATCCTGCCGGCCTGGCCGACAACGATCGCTTCGTGGTCCAGCCGGTTCGTCGTGCCGCGGGTGGCCTGGAGAGCGCCATCGGCGATACCGACAGGATCGCCGCGGCCGGTCCGGGGGGCGGCTCTGGGAACAACGAGAACGCCCTGGCCCTGCAGGATCTTCAGCAGAAGAGCGTGGTGGGCGGTTCGGCCTCGCTGAGCGAGGCCTATGCCTCCCTGGTCAGCGACGTCGGCAACCGAACCAATATCGTCCAGGTCAATCTGGAGGCCCAGCAGGGGCTCAGCCAGCAGCTGGAGGCCGTCCAGCAGTCCGAGTCCGGAGTCAACCTGGATGAAGAGGCGGCCAACCTGATCCGTTACCAGCAGTACTACCAGGCCAACGCCAAGGTCATCGATACCGCCACCTCGGTGCTCGACACCGTGCTCGGTCTGCGCGGTTGATAGGGAGAGTCTCACGAGATGCGCATCAGTACCCTCACCATCTTCAATCAGAGCGTCGGCTCGCTCAATCAGCAGCAGGCCAAGTTCAACGACGTCAGCCAGCAGATCGCCAGCGGTCGCCGGGTGACGAGCCCGTCCGACGATCCCCAGGCGGCCGCTCGGGCCGTGGGCGTCAGTCAGTCGCTGGCCATTACCGAGCAGTACACCGATTCGCGAGTCAGTGCACGAACGGCCCTCGAACAGTCGGAGAGCGTGCTCAACAGCGTCAGCGATTCGATCACCAGCGCCAAGACGCTGCTGATCCAGGGCGCCAACGACACCCTCAGCGAGGCGGACCGGCAGTCCGTGGCCTATGAGTTGAGAGGGGTCTACAACACCCTGCTCGGCCAGGCCAACGCCGCCGACGGCAACGGCAACTATCTGTTCGGTGGCTACAAGGACGACGAGGCGCCCTTCGTTCAGGGCGGTGGCACGGTCACTTATGAAGGAGACGACAAGGTGCGCGAGCAGCGCATCGATGCTTCTCGCCTGATGCCGGTGGGTACCAGCGGTGGCGACATCTTCGGCGCCGACGGCGACGATGCCGCACTCTTCACCACGTTGGAGTCGGCCATTGGCAAGCTGGAGTCCGGAAGCGGCGATCTGGGCGCCGAGATGGACAGCCTGGACGACCATCTGGATACCGTTTTGACGGTGCGGGCCTCCATGGGGGCGCGTCTCAACGAGCTGGACGTGGTGGATGGCGTCAGCAGCAACCGCAGCCTGAACTACGAGCAGACCCGGTCCGATCTGGTCGATCTCGACTACGTCGAGGCGATCTCCGAATACAGCCTGCGTCAGGTCGGCCTGCAGGCGTCCCAGCAGACCTTCGCCAACATGAAGGGTATGTCGCTCTTCCAGTATCTCTGATCCGTTTTGCCTGCCGGCCAAGGCCCCTTGTCCCGCCCTGTTGTCTCCCGACAGGGCGGTTCTTGTGCTTGATGCCGCGCTCAGTTAGCCAGCGGTGACAGGACGTCGAGGAATTCCCCGAGGAAGGTGAGGCCCTGACGGAAAAGGCGTTCGAGGAAGCGGTCCAGGTCGGTCATCAGCACCATCAGCAGCACCACGCCCATGGTCAGCGAGGCCGGGAAGCCGATGCTGAACACGGTGAGCTGGGGCGCCGAGCGGTTGAGGATGCCAAGCCCCAGGCTGACGATCATCAGCGATGCGATCAGGGGCATGGCCAGCAGCATGCCGGAGGAGAAGATGGTGCCGCCATAGCGGACCAGCATCTCGAAGGCGGCAGGGTCGTAGCGCCCCAGGCCGATAGGCAGTGTCTCGAAGCTCGAGGCCAGCAGCTCGAGCACCATCAGGTGGCCGTTGAAGGCCAGGAACATCAGCAGCGTGATCATGTAGAGAAAGCGCGACAGCACCATCATGTTGGTGCCGCTGGCCGGGTCGAAGAAGGTGGCGAAGGCCAGCCCCATCTTCAGGCCGATGAATTCGCCGGTGGCCTGCACCACCACCAGGGTGACGCGCATCACCAGGCCCATGGCGGCGCCGACCAGCAGCTGCTCGATGACGATGCCGAGCCCCGCCCAGGAGAACAGCGGCACGCTCGGCATCGCCGGCAGCACCGGCGCCATCACCACGGTCAGCGAGGCGGCCAGGGCGATCTTGGCCTGGCGCGGCATGCTGGAATGCCCCCAGATCGGTGAGGTCAGCATCAGCCCGCTGATGCGGCAGAAGGGCCACAGGAAGGCGACCAGCCAGCCGTGCAGCTGGTCGAACGTGATCTCGACCATGACGGCCTACATCACCATGCTGGGGATGTTGCCGAACAGCTCGCGGGTGAAGGTGGTGATCAGGCCCAGCAGCCAGGGGCCGGCGAGGACCAGCACGGCGAACACCGCCAGGATCTTGGGGATGAACGACAGGGTCATCTCGTTGATCTGGGTGGCGGCCTGGAACAGGCTGACCAGCAGGCCGGTGAACAGCGCGGTGAGCAGCAGCGGGCCCGCCAGCAGCAGGGTCACGCGCATGCCCTGGTAGGCGATGGTCATTACCGTCTCGGGGGTCATGGCAGTCTCCTCGGGCTCACACGTAGAAGCTTTCCGCCAGCGAGCCGATGATCAGCTGCCAGCCGTCGACCAGCACGAACAGCATCAGCTTGAAGGGCAGCGAGATGGTGACCGGCGGTACCATCATCATCCCGAGGCCCATCAGCGTGCTGGCCACCACCAGGTCGATGATCAGGAAGGGGATGAAGATGGTGAAGCCGATCTGGAAGGCCGTCTTCAGCTCGCTGGTCACGAAGGACGGCACCAGTACGCGCAGCGGCACGTCCTCCGGGCCCTGCATCTGCCCGACGTCTGCCAGGCGCGCGAACAGCGCCAGGTCCGGCTCGCGGGTCTGGGCCATCATGAACTCGCGGAACGGGCCCTGGGCCTGGGTCAGGAATTCGGGAAAGGCGATGCTGCCGTTGGACAGTGGCACCCAGGCCTGGTCGTACACCTCGCCGAACACCGGGGCCATGATGAAGAAGGTCAGGAACAGCGCCAGGCCCAGCAGGATCTGATTGGGCGGCGTGGCCTGGGTCCCCATGGCGGTGCGCAGCAGGCCCAGCACGATGATGATGCGGGTGAAGCTGGTCATCATCAGCACCGCCGCCGGCAGGAAGGCCAGCGAGCTGAGCAACAGCAGCGTCTGCAGCGACAGCGACCAGCGCTGGCCGCCGTCCTCCATCGGCTGGCTGATCAGCCCGGGGATCTGCTGGGCCAGGGCCAGACCCGGCACCAGCAGCAGGGCCAGCAGCCACCAGCGGGCGTGACGCGTGGCGAAGCGGTTCATGGGCGATCCCGGTCGTGTCGGCCCAGCCCGGCGTTGTGACGCAGGGCCTTGGCGAAGCGGGCGGCAAAGCCGTCGTCCTCGGAGAAGGCGGGAGAGGCGGGGGCTGTCGCCGGCGACTCGGGGGCCGGCAGCTCGTGGAGCTTGTTCACCTGGCCTCCGCCGACGCCCAGCACCAGCCAGGTGCCCTCGACCTCGACGATCACCACCCGCTCGCGCTGGCCGATGCTGGTGCTGCCCACCAGGCGCGGACGCTGGCCCTGGCCGCGCCCGCCACCGTTGAGCCGTCTGAGCAGCAGGCTGCAGGCGACGATGATCGCCAGCACCAGCGCCAGCGCGGCGGCCGTCTTGCCCAGGGTGGCCATGCCGATCAGCGCCTCGCCGCCGCCCAGGCCATCGGCGACGGCACCTGATGCGCTCTCGCTCATCGATTCAGCTTCTGGACGCGCTCGGAGGGCGTGATGATCTCGGTGATGCGGATGCCGTACTTGTCATCCACCACCACCACCTCGCCCTGGGCGATCAGGTAGCCGTTGATCAGGATGTCCATCGGTTCGCCGGCCAGCCCCTCGAGCTCGATCACGGAACCCTGGGCGAGCTCCAGCAGCTGCTTGATGGTCAGCTTGGTGCGACCCAGCTCCACGGTCAGCTTGACCGGGATGTCCATGATCATCTCGAGATCGCGGGGCACCGCCTTGTCCTGGCCTCCCTCCAGCGGCTGGAAGACGCTGTCGCTGGCCGGCTGCGCTGCGGCGCCGCTGTCCGCGGCGGGGGCATCGTCACCCTCGGCTTCCTCGGCGGCGGCCTGCTCGGCCATGGCGGCGGCCCAGGGATCCTCCTCCTCGCTCGGCGTGGCATCGCCCTCCTGTTCGGACATGGCGGCCGCCCATTCGTCGTCGAGGTTCTGATCGTCGGGCTTGTTGGGATCAGTCATGCTTGGCTTCCTTGGATGTCGGCTGAGCCCCCTTGACGAAGGCGCTGGACGGCGCGTGGCCCGCCGCGTGATCGAACAGTCGACGCACCCGCAGGGCACGTTGCTCGTGCTGGCTGCCGTATTCGCATTCCATCACCGGCACGCCGTCCACGCTGGCGGTCACGGTCTCGGGCAGTTCCAGCGGCAGCACGTCGCCGGCCTTGAGGGCCAGCACCTGGGAGATGCGGGAGGGGATGTCGGCGAAGTTGGCCACCAGCTCGATCTCGGACTGGCGCAGCTCGCCGGCCATGCGCTTCGACCAGCTGCCGTCCTGATCCTGATGGCCCTCGTTGACCGGGTTGGTCAGCAGGTCGCGCAGCGGTTCGATCATCGAGTAGGGCATGCAGATCTGGAAGCTGCTGGCCAGGTTGCCCACCTCGAGATTGAAGCTGGTGTTGACCACGATCTCGTTGGGCGAATTGGTGATGTTGGCGAACTTCGACTGCATCTCGCTGCGCAGGAAGCTGATGTCCAGCGGATAGACCGACTTCCAGGAGTCGCCGTAGGCCTCGATGGCCAGCTGCAGCATGCGCTGGATGATGCGCTGTTCGGTGTTGGTGAACTCGCGCCCCTCGGACTTGGTGAGGAAACGGCCATCGCCGCCGAACAGGTTGTCCACCACCATGAACACCAGGTTCGGCGGAAACACGATCAGCGCCGAGCCCTTGAGCGGCTTCATGGCGATCATGTTGATGTTGGTGGGCACCGGCACGTTGCGCGAGAAGTCGCTGTAGCTCTGGTACTTCACCGAATCCACGGTGATGTCGGCGCTGCGCCGGATCAGGTTGAACAGGCCCATGCGGAAGTAGCGGGCGAAGCGCTCGTTGATCATGTCCAGAGCATGCAGGCGTTCGCGGATGATGCGGTGCTGGTTGGCCGGATCGAAGGGGCGGACCTGCGGCTGGCCGTCCTGGCCCTCCGCGGGCTCGTCGTCCCCGCTGACGCCCTTGAGCAGGGCGTCGATTTCGTCCTGGGAGAGCAGATCTTCTTGAGACATGGTCGCTACGGGCCCGGCGTCATTGCACGATGAATTCGGTGAACAGCACGTTCTCGATGGCCAGTTCCGGCTGCGGCTCCACCATCGGTGCCTCGAGGGCGGCCTTCACCTGCTCGGCGAGGCGCCGCTTGTCTTCCTGCGAGGCGAGGTCGGCGGCCTGCTTGCCGGAGAGCAGCATCAGCAGGCGGCTGCGCACCTCGGGCATGTGTTCGGTCAGCAGCGCCTGGCTCTGCTCGTCGGCAACCTTGAGCGAGATGCCGGCGTAGAGCAGCCGTGACCCGTAGTCGTCGTCGGCCAGGTTGACGGTGAAGGGTTCGATCTCCACGAAGATCGGGGCCTTGTGCTCGATGGTCTCGGGCTCCTGAGCCATGGCCTTGCCGTCGTCCCCGTCGCCGCTCATGACCATGAACAGGGCCGTGGCCGCCGCCGAGGAGGCGATCACCACCAGCACCACCAGTAGCCACAGCAGTTTCCGGGAACCTCCGCTGGATGTCGCCATTACCGTTCCTATGCTGAATATTCTGCCGATAGCGGGGAATTATGCCGCCCGCGAGGGCGGCACGATGAATCGAACAGGCCCGATGAACGGGGCCATCTCCGGATTTTGCGACCTGCCCGATCAGGCGTAGAGATCGACGCGGCCGTCCAGGATCATGCTGCCGGGCACCGCCGCGGGGGTGACGGTCTCTGCGGATGAGTCGCCCTCGCCTCCGCTCGTGCCGGCGGCCGCGTCGGCGAATCGGCGACCTTCTCCTTCGGTGCCGCCCTGGCGCTGCTCGCCCACCGAGGTCTCGCCCAGGGAGATGCCCTGTTCGGCCAGCGCCTCACGCAGCTGCGGAATCGCCTGCTCGAGGGCATGGCGCACCTGGCCGTGGGCCGACAGGAAGTGCGCCTGGGCGCCCTGATCGCCGACCTTGAGCGTCACCGACAGCGGGCCCAGCTCGGCCGGGTGCAGCCTCATCTCGATGCGCTGCTCGCCGCCCTGACGGGCGAACTGGAGCAGCTGCTGACCGAGCTGGCGGGGCCAGGACTGGCTGCCGACCGGCGCGCTCAGGCTGGCCTGCTGGGCCGTGGCGGCGAGACTGCCGGGACTCGTCGAGGGCGTCAGCGGCAGGGTGCCTTGGCCACCGGGAGCGGAACCGCCCGCCAGCAGCGGTGCCTCCTGAGCGTTACCACCCGGGCTCTGCTGGCGGGCGGCCAGGGCCTCGATCATGGCCTGCGACGAGGTGGTGGCGGGGGTGGCCGGCGCGCCACCGGCGGCCTGGCGTACCGCCTCGGCGGCGGCCAGTGCGGCCGAGGTCGCCGCGTTGGGGGCGGCGTCGGCACGGGGCTGGGTGGCCTCGAGCAGGGGGTTGGTCGATGGCGCCGCGAGGCCGGGCAGAGGCGACGGGGCACCGTTGGCCGGGGCCTGGGGAGTCGTGGCGGGCGTCGCCCGGGCCTGGCCCGCGCTCTGTCCCGGGGTGAGCTGGGTCATCAGCGTCTGCAGGGCGGCGGCGAGCTCGGGGGGCACGGTCTCCTCGGATGCGTCCGCGGCGGCCTTCCATTCCTGCAGCGCGATGGCGGGGTCCTGGCCGTCGGCCACGGAGGCCAGCAGGGTCTGCAGTTTCTCGGGAAGACCGTCGTCATTGGCGAGCGAGGCCAGGGCCTGACGCAGCGGCGCCGAGGTCTCTACGCCATCTCCTGCCGAGACCAGCAGCGTTTCCAGTTCCTTTTTGACGTCGTCACCCTCGGCGGCGGAAGCCAGCAGATGCTGGAGGCGTTCGGGCAGGATCACGCCGTCGGCAGAGGCCGTCTCCCGCGGCAGTCGAGCGGCCAGCGGTGACGACTCCGCGCCGCTGGCCGGAGCGGGTTGGGTGCCGGCCTGGGGTGACAGCGAGGCCAGCGCCTTGGCGAAGTCGCCGCCGGTCAGGCCGGCGGCATGGCCCGAGGCGCTGCCCTTCGCGGTCTGGCCCGAGGTGGCGGTGAGCAACTGCTGAATGTCCATGAGGTTCTCCTTGACGGCCGCCTAGTAGCCGCTCGGTACGCTGTCCCGGCGCAGCCAGCGCTGGGTCACCAGTTCGTCGGTGGCGCGCTGTTCGCGCCGCTGTTCGGCCTTGCGCACGGCATCGGCTCGCCGCTCGGCGAGGGTGTCGTAGGCGCTCAGGCGGCGCTGTTCCTGCTGCCAGTGGCGCTGGCTGCGCTCGACGCGGCGCTGCTGTTCGACCAGGGCCTGGCGGGCGCGGGCGAGGGCGTCGTCCAGCGAGGCCAGGAAGCGCTGATAGTTGTGCATGCTGGCCGGATCGATGCCGTCACGCAGGGCCGTCTGGAGGCGAGCGGCGTACTCCGCTCGGTAGCGCTGCAGAGATTCCAGCTGGGCGATGATCTGGTCGGCGCTGCGACGGTCGCCGGCGAGCTTCTGGCCGGCCTGGTCGCGGGCCTCTCGGGCCAGCTCGGTGAGGTTGTCGAGTGCGGTGCGGCTCATGGCCTGCCTCCCAGGGCGCCGAGCAGTGCCTGACGCGAGGCATCGAGGTCGGCGCACTCCCCGATGCCCTGTTGCAGGAAGCCCTCCAGGGCAGGATAGCGATTCACCGCCTCGTCCAGCTGCGGGTCGTGGCCCGGATGGTAGGCGCCGACGCTGATCAGGTCGCGATTGCGCTGATAGCGCGCGAACAGGCTCTTGAAGCGGCGTGCCTGCTCGAGCTGCGGCGCGTCGACGATGGCGGTCATCGCGCGGCTGATCGAGGCCTCGATATCGATGGCCGGATAGTGGCCGGCCTCGGCCAGGGTGCGCGACAGCACCACGTGGCCGTCGAGGATGGCGCGGGCCGAGTCGGCGATCGGATCCTGCTGGTCGTCGCCCTCGGTCAGCACCGTGTAGAAGGCGGTGATCGAGCCGCCGCCGCGCTCGGCGTTGCCGGCGCGTTCCACCAGGCTCGGCAGCTTGGCGAACACCGAGGGCGGATAGCCCTTGGTGGCGGGCGGCTCGCCGATGGCCAGGGCGATCTCGCGCTGGGCCATGGCGTAGCGGGTCAGCGAGTCCATGATCAGCAGCACGTTCTTGCCCTGATCGCGGAAGCCCTCGGCCAGGCGGGTGGCGTAGGCCGCGCCCTGCAGGCGCTGCAGCGGTGAGGTGTCGGCCGGGGCCGCCACCACCACGGCGCGCCGGCGGCCTTCCGGGCCGAGGATGTTGTCGATGAAGTCCTGGACCTCGCGGCCGCGCTCGCCGATCAGCCCCACCACGATCACGTCGGCCCGGGTGTAGCGGGCCATCATGCCGAGCAGCACCGACTTGCCGACGCCGGAGCCGGCGAACAGGCCCATGCGCTGGCCGCGGCCGACGCTGAGCAGGGCGTTGATGGCGCGGATGCCGACGTCGATCTGGGTGTCGATGGGCGCCCGCGACAGCGGGTTGAGCGGCGGGGTAGCCAGCGGCGCCCGGGGCGCCTCGTCCAGCGGGGCCTGGTCGTCCAGCGGCGCGCCGTTGCCGTCCACGACCCGGCCCAGCAGCGATTCGCCGAGCGGAAAGCGGCGGGCGGCGCCGTCGCTGCCGTCGCCCAGCGGGAAGACGCGGGCGCCGGGGCGCAGGCCGCTGATCTCGGCCAGCGGCATCAGGTACAGCCGCTCGCCGTCGAATCCCACCACCTCGGCCTCGGCGTAGTGACGGCCGAGCCGCCCCCGGGCGTCGGGCAGCTCGATGCGACAGGCGTTGCCCAGCGCCACCTGCAGGCCCACCACCTCGATCACCAGGCCGGTGGCCCGCACCACCCGACCGCTGGCGCGGCTGGTCGGCAGCGGCTCGATGCGCCGGCGCACGCCCTGAAGGGCGCGCTGCCAGCTGGCCTGGTGGCGGTTGGTGGATGCGGCGTCGGTCATCGCGGTCGGGTCATTCCTCGTCGTCGTTGTCGTTCGGTGGGAGGCGCCGGCGCAGCTGATCCTGGATCGCCTGCCAGCGGGTCTCCCAGGTGGCGTCCAGCTCGCCGCGCTGGCTGGTCACCCGGCAGCCGCCGCGGCTGAGCTGGTCGTCGGGCTGGAGTCGCCAGCCGGCGGCCTCCAGCTCCTCGCCCAGGTGTTGCGTGACCAGCTCGAGGTCGCGGGGATGCAGCCACAGGCGTTGCTGGCCGATCAGCGGCGGCTCGCTGTGGAGCAGTTCGCGGATCAGCGTCAGCACCTGCTCGGGGCGCGCCTCGAGGGCGTCGCCGGCGAGCTGGCGGCCGGTGGTCAGGGCCAGGTCGACCAGGTCTTCGGACAGGGCCTCGTCCAGATCGGCCAGGGCTTCCTCGAAGTGGCGGGCCAGCGGCAGCAGCGGCGCGAGCGACTCCTCGAGGCGCTGCTCCAGCTCCTCGCGGGCCTGCCGGCGGCCTTCCTCGAGGCCCTGGGCCAGTCCTTCGGCGTGGCCGGCCTCGCGTCCCTCGCGCAGGCCTTCCTCGCGGGCTTCCTGCCGGGCCTGTTCGCGCAGCTGCTCGAGGGCCTGCTGCTGGCGACGGGCCTCCGCCTCGCGGGCCTGTCGGGCGGCGGCCCTGGGGTCCGGCGTCGAGGCCGCCTTCGGCTCGGGCTGACGCAGCTCGCCCATGCGCCAGCGGCGCCAGGGCGTCTCGTCGTTCCAGCCGGCCTCAGACATAGGTGTCGTCTCCGCCGCTCAGCACGATCTCGCCGGAGTCGGCCAGGCGGCGCACCACCTGGAGGATGGCCTTCTGCTCGGCCTCCACCTGGGAAACGCGGATCGGCCCGCGGCCCTCCATGTCCTCGCGCAGCAGGTCGGCGGCGCGCTGGGACATGTTGCGCAGGAACTTGTCCATGAGCGTCTCGGGCGAGCCCTTGAGCGCGACCACCAGCGAGTTGGTATCGATCTCCTTGAGCACCATCTGGATGCTGCGGTCGTCGAGGTCGACCATGTTCTCGAACAGGAACATCTCGTCGATGATCTTCTGCGCCAGGTCCTCGCTGTGCGAGCGAACGGTCTCGATGGCGGCCTCTTCCTGGTTGCTGTTCATCAGGTTGAGGATCTCGGCCGCGGTGCGGGCACCGCCCATCTTGCTGCGCTTGAGGTTCTGGCCGTCGAGCATGCCGGTGAGTACCTCGGTGAGCTCCTGCAGCGCCGCCGGCTGCACGCCGCTGAAGGTGGCGATGCGCAGCACCACGTCGTTGCGCAGCTTGTCGTCGAACGCTTCCAGCACGTCCGAGGCCTGGTGCCGCTCCAGGTGGATCAGGATCGTGGCGATGATCTGCGGGTGCTCGTCGCGGATCAGCTCGGCCACCATCGAGGCTTCCATCAGGTTGAGCGCGTCGATGCCGGAGTTGTTGCCGGCGCTCTCCATGACGTCCTCGATCAGGCTCGAGGCGCGTTCGCTGCCCAGCGCCTTGGTCAGCACCGAGCGGATGTGGTCGCTGGAGTTGAGGTTCAGCGCGATGAATTCCTCGGTCTCGTTGCTGAAGTCCTGCAGCACCTGACGCATTTCCTCGTGGGAGACCTGGCTCATGGTGGCCATCTCCATGCTCAGCGCCTGCACCTCCTTGTTGGACATGTGCTTGAAGACCTCGGCGGCGCTGTCCTCGTCGAGGGCCAGCAGCAGGATGGCGCTGCGGCGCAGGCCGGTCATCGCATTACTCGTCATGTTTGTTCATCCAGCCGCGAACGATCATGGCCACCATGCTCGGGTCCTCCTGGGCCATCTCGCGCAGATCATTGAGGTTGGCTTCGTAGGTCGTGGCGCGACGCTTGCGACGCCGCGAGGCCGGGCTCTCTTCGTTCGCCGCTTCATCGTCGTGATCCTCGTCGGCCGCGCGGTCGTGCTCGTCGTCCTCGTCGCCGCCCACGCGGGCCTGGAAGCCGGGCGATGGCGGCAGGCTGGCCGGGGCGGGCTGTTCGGTGTAACGGCGGATGAAGGGCCGCAGGATCAGCAGATAGAGCAGCAGTAGGGCGATGCCCACCAGCAGGTAGCGGCCCAGGGCGAAGGCCAGCTGCTGGACGTCGCTGCGCTGCCACCAGGCCGGCTCGCTGGCCGCGTCGTCCCCGGCGGCGAAGGCGCTGTTGACCACCGCGACCTGGTCGCCGCGGGCGTCGGAGTAGCCCATGGCCTGGCGTACCAGGCGCTCGATCTGCGCCATCTCCTGCTCGTCGAGCGGCGCGGGAACGAGTTCGCCGGTGTCCTCGTCGAGGCGTTCGCGATAGTTGACCACCACGGCGGCGGAGAGGCGTTCGACCCCGCCGCGGCGATGCTGGACGTGGGAGACCTGGCGATCGACCTCATAGTTGATGACGTCATCACGACTCAGGCGCTGCTCGGTCGTCGTGCCGTCCTCTTCGTCGTTTGCCTGGTCCTGCTCGGCGTCCTCGCCCTGGGCATCGATCGGGGAGGGGGCCGCGCCGGGGGGCGTGTTGCTGAGCGCACCGGGAATGCCCTGGGCCAGATCGCCGTTGCCGTTGACGTTGAGGCTGGTCTGGCGGCTGCGCACCGCGGCCTCGTTGGGCGGCTGGTTGGGGCCGTAGCGTTCGGAGGTCTCCTCGCGTCGGGAGAAGTCGACCTGGGCGGTGACCTGGGCCTTGACGTTACCGCGGCCGAGGATCGGCGCCAGGATGGTCTCGATGCGGCGCTGGTAGGCGCGTTCCACTTCGGCGACGTAGTCGAGCTGGGTGCCGTCGAGCCCCGAGCCGCCGCCATCGGGCGTGGAGAGCAGCCGGCCGCTCTGGTCGACCACCGTGACCGCATCGGCGGCCAGGTCGGGCACGCTGCTGGCGACCAGATGCACGATGGAAGCCACCTGGCCCTCGCCGAGGGTACGGCCGGGCTGCAGGTTGAGCACCACCGAGGCCTTGGCCGGCTCGCGCTGGCGCACGAAGACCGAGTCCTTGGCCAGCGCCAGGTGTACCCGCGCGCCGGCCACCGGGCCGAGCGATTCCATGGAGCGGGCGAGCTCGCCCTCGAGGCCGCGCTGGTAGTTGACCTGCTCGGCGAACTGGCTGATGCCGAAGGCCTGGTTCTCCATCAGCTCGAGGCCGACGTTGCCGCCGCGCGGCAGGCCCTGTTCGGCCAGCTGCAGGCGCAGGCTGTGGACCTGGTCGCCCGGCACCATCAGCGCCTGGCCGCCGGCGCTGAACTCGTAGGGGATGCCGCGGCTGTCGAGCTCGCTGATGATGCTGCCGCCGTCGGCTTCGCTGAGGTTGCTGAACAGCACCCGATAGTCGGGGCTACGCGCCCACAGCAGCAGCGCCACCGCGATGGCGACCACGGCCGCGCCGACGATCAGCAGGGCGATCAGGGGGCTGCCGCGCAGCTGCCGGGACAGCTGCGCGAAGGGAGAGGTCTGGGCCTGTTGGCCGCCGGTGGCGGAGGCGCCACTGCTCATGCGGGCCTCCCGTCGGAGATGACGCCTGGACCCTGGGCTCTAGATGAAGGCATCGACTGCGTTCCCGTCCGTCGCGATTCGCCGCCCGTCCGGGGCGGAACTGTGATGACGGCCATTATCCGCAGGGGGTGTCACGCCAAAGGTATGAAAAACCCGAGTTTTGCGCGTCAATTGCCGGCATGGTGGCCAAGGGCGCGCTGCTAGCCTTGGCTTCCATCGATCACCATGTCCATCACAGGGGTTCCCGATGAGTTCACCCGCTCTCGCCTCGGCGCTCGCCCAGATGCAGTCGCTGGCCACCCAGGCCGGCGGTGAGGCCGCCAAGGGGCAGCAGCTCGACACCGCCGTGGGCAACGGCGGCTTCGCCGGCGAGCTTCAGTCCTCGATTCAGCGCATCAACGAGCTCAAGCTCCAGGCGGCCGACTCGGCCAAGGCCTTCCAGGCCGGCGAGCCGGGCGTCGAGCTCAACGACGTCATGGTCGACATGCAGAAGGCCAGCGTCGCCTCGGAAATGGGGCTCCAGGTCCGCAACCGCCTGGTGACGGCCTACAAGGACATCATGAACATGCAGGTCTGATCGCGCTCGATCAGGCCTCCAGATCGATCAGCCTGCCCTGAAGTTCCTCCAGATGCTCGGCGACGCGCATCACCTCCTCGGCGGGGATCTGGCGAATCAGTTCGCGAGTGTCCCGGTCCACCAGGCGGGTGACCACTCGCGAGGTGGTCTCGCTGAGTTCGAATTCCACCCCGTAGGGGCGCATCACCTCATTGATCCGCTGCACCGGTGCGACCAGCTCGCCCTGGTTCGCCGATCCTGTGGCGGCGGTTTCCTCGGGCGGCAGCCAGCCGGCCAGGACCTGCTCCACTCGGCGGCGCGGCGTGCTGCCGTCGGTGGTCTGGGTCGTGCGACTCGCGCTGATCTCGTTAACGGCATCTGACATGGAAGACGCTCCTTCTCGATAAGGGTCTCTCGTTGAGCATGAGGGTTGGACACGGAGCGAGTTATCGGCTGCGGGCGAAATATCTTGAATGGCAGCGATGGCGTGAGATGCCTTTTGTTTCGCTGCCATTCATGGAAGAAGTCGACGAAATCTTAATGTAATAAATCGCTGATATAACGCCGGGCATGCCTTCCTGCGGGCCCGGTGCCCGCCCCTTCATCAGCGACAGGTTTTCCGATGCGCCTCCTCGATCGAATGACCATCCGGTTCAGCTGGTTCCTGGTGCTGATCGCCTTCACCGCGATCATCCTCGGTACCGGAGCCCTCGGCCTCTACGCCAACCACCACGGCCGCAGTGCCTTCGACACGCTGCGCGACGTCCAGGTCGCCCAGTCCCGGGCACTGAACCGTGCCTACATCGCCACCCTGCGCGCCCAGGTGGCGATGGATCGCGCCGCTCACCTGTTGCGGGTGCCTTCCTTCGACCGCCCGGGGCCCATCCTCGAACAGGCCGAGCGCCACATGGATCAGGCCAAGGCGGCCTTCGAGCGCTTCCAGGCGCTGCCAGTGGCCGAGTCGCAGCAGGAAGCTCGCGAGGCGCTGGCCTCACGCTTCCAGTCGCTGTTCAGTACCGGGTTCTCGCTGCAGCTCATGCTGCTGCAGGAGGGGGACGCGGGCGGCTACGATTCCGGCCAGTCCCGGGTCAGCGACATGAGCCAGGCCTTCATGGACGGCGCCGATGCCTTCTTCGCCGGTGCCGTCGAGCGTGGGGACGGCCTGGCCGAGCGCTTCTCGGCGGTGGCCGGCTGGCTGAACCTGGCGCTGCTGGCGGCGTTGGGCGGCGCCCTGGCCATCGTGCTGGTGGTGATCTGGGGCGTGCGGGCCAACGTGCTGCGGCCGCTGTCGCGGATGATCGCGCATTTCCGGCGCATCGCCGACGGCGACCTGGCCACCCCGTTGGAGGCGCGCAGCGACAACGAGATCGGCCAGCTGTATCGCGAGCTCGACGGCATGCGCCGGGCGCTCGCCACCACCGTGGCACGGGTGCGCCACGGCAGCGACCGGGTGCTGGACGGTGCCGGCGACATGAGCGAAGGCAACCAGGAGCTGGCCTCGCGGACGCGGCAGCAGGCCGCTGCCCTGGAGCAGACCACCGTCAGCCTGGACGAGATGACCGCCTCGGTAGCCGACAACGCCACCCATGTGGGCGAGGCCAACCGGCTGGCCGAGCAGGCCAGCGGCAAGGCCCGCCAGGGCGGCGAGGTGGTGGCCGATTTCGTCGCCACCATGGATGACATCCATGCCCGCTCGCAGCGGATCGGCGAGATCGTCGGCATGATCGACGACATCGCCTTCCAGACCAATCTGCTGGCGCTCAACGCCTCGGTGGAGGCGGCGCGAGCCGGCGAACATGGCCGCGGCTTCGCCGTGGTGGCCGGCGAGGTGCGCTCGCTGGCCTCGCGCTCGGCGGGCGCCGCCCGCGAGATTCGCGATCTGATCGAAGCCTCGCGCAGCAGCGTGGAGCGCGGCAACGGCCTGTCGCGCCGGGCCGGCGAGGACATGACCGGCATCGTCGCCGCCATCCAGGGGGTCAGTGAACGGGTCGACCAGATCGCCCACGCCTCAGACGAACAGCGCCACGGCCTCGAGCAGGTCAATCAGGCCATGCACCAGATGGGCAGCGTGACCCAGCGCAACCGCGACATGGTCGAGCGCGCCGAGCGGACCGCCGCGACCCTGGAGGAAGAGGCCGAACGCATGCGGGGCTTCACGGCAGGCTTCACCCTGGCGACGGCGGAGGCGCCGACGCCCGAGGACGACGCGATGGAGCCGGCCTCGTCCGACCCTCGCGCACTGGAGGCCATGCCGGCCTGAGGGGCATTGCATGCAGGATGACCACGACGTTTCAGCGGCGGTGTCAGAACACCGGGTGACGGCCGAACAGGTCGACGAGCTGGCGCGGATACTCGACGAGGGCGCGATCACGCCGCTGTTCCAGCCCATCGTCGATGCCGGCTGCCAGGGGATCTTCGGCTACGAGGCGCTGGCACGCGGCCCCGCGGGATCGCCGCTGCACTCGCCGGTGGCGCTGTTCGACTGCGCTCGGGAGACAGGACGCCTGCTGGAGCTGGATCTGCTTTGCCGCCGCCGGGCCATCGAGGCCTTAGCGCGATGCGGGCTGCCCGGACGGCTGTTTCTCAACGTCATGCCGGCTTCGCTGCTCGAGCGCGACTTCCGCGAGGGCCTGACCCGTGCCTACCTGGACGGCGTGGGGCTGTCGCCGGAGCGGGTGGTGATCGAGCTGACCGAGCACCTGCCGATCCACGACTATGCGCTGATGCGTCAGGCCGTCGACCATTACCGTCGCATGGGCTTCCAGGTGGCGCTGGACGACCTGGGCGCCGGCTATTCGAGTCTGCGTCACTGGGCGGAGCTGCGCCCCGACTTCGTCAAGATCGATCGCCACTTCGCCCAGGGCATCGATCACGATCCGGGCAAGCGCCAGTTCCTGACCTCGCTGCTCGAGGTGTCGCGGAGCCTCGGTTGCCAGGTCATCGCCGAGGGCATCGAGACCGAGGGCGAGCAGCGCTGCCTGTGGGAGATGAACTGCACGCTGATGCAGGGCTATCACTTCGCCCGTCCGTCGGCGAAGCCGCCGACCCGGCTCGAGCCTTCACTGCCGGCGCGACGTGAGGTCTCCGGTTCCTTCGGCACCACCGCCGCCATGCTGTGCCGGCATCTGGCGCCGGTGCGTCAGGGCACCCGGGTGCCCGAGGTGGTGGAACGCTTCCGTCATGACCCGGAGCTGCGCTGCCTGGCGGTGCTCGACGATGGTGACCGGCCGGTGGGCGTGGTGCGCCAGCACGAGTTCCTGGGCGTGTTCGCCAACCCCTTCAGCCACTCGCTGCATGCCCGGCGGGCCATCGACGAGCTGATGGATCGCCGCATGCTGGTGGCCGAGGCCTCGATGCCGCTGGAGGCCCTGAGCCGGCGCGTCACCGAATCGGCCAAGGGCAGTCGCGACGACTTCGTGGTGGTCGACGATGACGGCCGCTATCGCGGCCTGGGGCAGATCGTCGACCTGCTGCGCGAGATCACCGCCCTCCAGGTGCGCGTGGCGCGCCAGGCCAACCCTCTCACCGGGCTGCCCGGCAACGAGGCGATCCACGATACGCTGGCTGCGCGCCTGGCCCACGGAGAGGCCTTCGTCGCCGTCTATGCGGATCTCGACGCCTTCAAGGCCTACAACGACGTCTACGGCTATGCCCGCGGCGACCAGGTCATCCTGGCCCTGGCTCGCATGCTGCAGGAGGAATCTGGCGACGATGGCTTCGTCGGCCATGTGGGCGGCGACGACTTCATGCTGGTGCTGGGCGAGGCGACGGCGAAGTCGCGCTGTGAGGCGATACTGGCGCGTTTCGCCCACTTCGTGCCGCAGTTCTATTCGCTCGAGCACCGCGAGGCCGGCGGTTTCGACGGCCACGACCGTGAGGGGCGGGCACGGTTCGTGCCGCTGATGTCACTGTCGCTGGCCTATCACGCCGTCGCGCCCGGGGCAGAGAGAACCGCCATGGACATCGGCAACGTGCTGGCCGAACTGAAGGCCGAGGCCAAGCGCCAGCCGGGCAACAGCCTGTTTGTTGATCGTCGTCAAGGACGCGCCGGGCTTGACTGTCGTCCAGACGAAACGCTGCGCTAGGTTGAGAGGTTCTCTCTCGATGCGGTAAGCGAATGGACTCGTATCAGCTGCTCAACACCCACGCCCTCTCCGTCGAACGGATCATGTATACCGGCCTGCTCAGCTGCGGGCCGGACACGCCGCTGTGCGAGGCCGCCTCGCGCATGAGTCAGCGTCGCTGCAGCGCGATCCTGGTGGTCGAGGAAGGCCGAACCCTCGGCATCTGGACCGAGCGCGACAGCCTGGCCCTCGACTTCGCCGACCCCGAGTCGTTGCGTCGCCCGGTCGGCGAGGTGATGAGCCGACCGGTGGTCACCATCGGCCGTGGGGTGTCGGTGGGCGAGGTCGCCGCGCGTTTCGCTCAGCTGGGCTATCGCCACCTGCTGGTGGTGGATGACGACGAGCGCCCGTTGGGCATGGTGTCCCAGAGCGACGTGGCGCTGAACCAGGGGCTCGAGCCCTATCTGCGGTTGCGCGAGGTCAAGGGCGCGATGCGCCGCTCGCCGGTGGTGCTGCCGAGCGCCCTCGGCCTGGCCGAGGCGGCGCGCTGGATGCGCGACGCCGGCGCCGAGGCCGCCGTGGTGGAGGACGACGCGCGCTCGCTGGGCATCCTCACCGAGCGCGACCTGGTGCGCTTCGTCGCCCGTCATCCGGGCTCGATGAGCGTCGGCGAGCTGGCCAGCCGTCCGCTGCTGACCATCGGCGCCGATGAGCCGCTGATCCGCGCCCGCGATGCGCTGGTCGGCGAGGGCGTGCGTCACCTGGCGGTGGTCGATGAGGCGGGCGGCGTGAGCGGCCTGCTGGGCTTCCAGGACCTGCTCTCCGGGGTCGAGCACGGCTACCTTCAGGATCTGCGCGAGGCGCTCGAGGCGCGTGACCGGGCGCTGGCCGAGTCGCGTGAGAGCCTGCAGCTGGCCGAGCGGGTCATCGATGCCTCGCTGGAGGGCATCATCATCACCGACCCGCAGACGCGCATCCGCTTCGTCAATCCGGCCTTCACCCACATGACCGGCTACTCCCTGGAGGAAGTGGTCGGCCGCACGCCGGCGGTGCTGTCCTCCGGGCGCCACGACGCGGTCTTCTACCGGGACATGTGGAACACGCTGCAGCAGGGCGGCTTCTGGCGCGGCGAGATCTGGAATCGGCGCAAGAGCGGCGAGCTCTACCTGGAGCTGCTGACGATCTCGGCGATCCGCGATGAGCGGGGCGAGGTCACCCACTACGCGGCGCTGTTCACCGACATCACCCATATCCGCGAGAACGAGGAGCGGGTGCGCCACCTGGCCTACTACGATCCGCTCACCGGCCTGCCCAATCGGCGCCTGCTCGACGATCGTCTGGCGCTGGCGATCCGCCACGCCCATCGACAGGGGCGGCGCCTGGCGGTGCTGTTCCTCGACCTGGACCACTTCAAGCAGGTCAACGATTCGCTGGGGCATGCCGTGGGCGACGAGCTGCTGGTGCGGCTCACCGAGCGCCTGCAGCACCACCTGCGCGAGGACGACACCCTGGCGCGGCTGGGCGGCGACGAGTTCATCGTGTTGCTGCCCGACGTGAAGGAAGTCGACGAGGTGACCCGGGTGGCGCGGCGGTTGATCGAGGCGACCAGCGCGCCCTTCGAGCTGGGCATGCAGCGCTTCCGGGTCGGCTGCAGCCTGGGCATCAGCCTCTACCCCGACGACGGCGACACGCCCGAGCGGCTGGTGAAGCGAGCCGATGCGGCCATGTACCGCGCCAAGGAGGAAGGGCGCAACACCTACCGGCTCTATCGCGCCGAGATGCATGTCGAGGATCACCAGCACCTGGCGCTGGAGACGGCGCTGCGCAACACCGCCGAGACCGGCGAGGGGCTCGATGTCCATTATCAGCCGCTGATCGACCGCGACAGCGGCGAGGTCAAGGGCGCCGAGGCGCTGCTGCGCTGGCGTGCGCCGGGGCTGGGGGAGGTGTCGCCGGGGGACTTCATACCGCTGGCCGAGCGCTCCGGGCTGATCCTGCCGCTGGGGCGACGGCTGATGCAGCTGGTGGCCGGCCAGCTGCAGGCCTGGCGCGAGGACGGCCTGACGCCGCCGCGGGTGGCGATCAACCTGTCGGCGCGCCAGTTCTGGCAGGCCGACCTGGTCGATGAGGTGCGCCGGCTCTACGAGGCGCATGGCCTGCCGCCGGGCCAGATCGGCTTCGAGCTGACCGAGAGCACCCTGATCGACCAGCACCAGCAGGCCGTGGCCACCCTGGCGGCCCTGCGTGACCTGGGCTGCCACATCGCCATCGACGACTTCGGTACCGGCTACTCCTCGCTGAGCTATCTGCAGGAGCTGCCGGTGACGACGCTGAAGATCGATCGCAGCTTCATTCGCGGCCTAGGGGAGTCCCGGGGCAGCGGCGCCATCCTCGCCGCGGTGACCGGGCTGGCCCGGGAGCTCGGCCTGCGGGTGGTGGCCGAGGGCGTGGAGACCGAGGCTCAGCTCGAGGCGCTCGCCGCCTATCACGTCACCCTGATCCAGGGTTTCCTCACCGGCCGGCCGGTGCCGGGAGCGACCTTCCGCGAGCGCTACCTGGACCGGACGACCGCCTAGGCGTCGTCGCCCGGCCGCTTCAGGGCGTCTCTGAGCGTCAGCGGCGCTTGAGGCGGTTCAGGAAGTCGTCGAGATCCAGCAGTTCCTCCGGCTCCGCGCTTCCCTCTCGCTCCGGGGCGTCGGTCGACGACGGCGCCGGGCGCGGCTCGCCGGCCGGGCTTGATCGGCGCGACGGGGGCTGCTTCGCCTGCGTCTGGGCGACCTCCAGCCCGGTGGCGATCAGCGAGACCCGCAGGCGCCCTGCCATGTCGGGATCGAAGGCGGTGCCGACCACCCGCATGGCGTCCTCGCCGGCCAGCTCGGCGACCTGCTGCCCCACCTCGTCGAAGTCGGCCAGGCTCAGGTCCGCGCCGGCGGTGATGCTGACCAGCACGCCGGCGGCTTCGGCCAGGTCGGTGGTCTCCAGCAGCGGATGCTCCAGGGCCGCGCGCACCGCCGCGCCGGCGCGATCCTCGCCCGTGCCCTCGCCGGTGCCGATGCGCGCCCGCCCGGGCCGACGCATCACCGCCGCCACGTCGGCGAAGTCGATGTTGATCAGTCCCGGCCGGGTGATGACCTCGGCGATGCCGGTCACGGCCTCGCGCAGCACGTCGTTGACGGCGGCGAAGGCGCGCATCATCGAGGCGCCGTGGCCGAGGGTCGGCAGCAGGCGGTCGTTGGGCACCACCGCCAGGCAGTCGACCCGGCCGTCCAGTGCCGCGATGGCCTCGTCGGCGGCCTGCCGGCGCCGCTGGCCCTCGAAGCCGAACGGGCGCGTCACCACGGCCACGGTCAGCAGGCCCATCTCGCGGGCCAGGTCGGCGATGGCCGGGGTCGCGCCGCTGCCGGTGCCACCGCCCATGCCGGCCATCAGGAACACCAGGTCGGCGCCGGCCAGCCGCGCGCGCAGGCCCTCGTGGCTCTCCTCGGCCGCTCGCCGGCCGGCCTCGGGATCGGCTCCGGCACCGAGGCCGCGGGTGGTGGCGCTGCCGATGGGCATCGCCACGCCCTGTGGCAGCCGCTCGAGGGCCTGGCGGTCGGTGTTCACGGCGATGGCGTCGATGCCCTCGAGGGCGGTGGTGTCGATCAGGTGGCGAACGGCATTGCCGCCGCCGCCGCCGATGCCGACCACCTTGAGGGAAGCGGGATATTCCTGGGGAAGCTGTGGGTCGCTCATGCGTCCTGTCGCGGGATCGGTGAGGAAATGGGCGTCTCCCCATCATCGGCCAAAGTGCCGCCTTCTTGAAAGGTCTGGGGCGCGCCCCCGCAGGGTGCGGGAAAATCGGCGGCTCGCGCCGACGGCTAAAGTCGGCGCGAGCCGTGGCCGATAGCAGGGTAGCTCCCGGTTCCTGGCACCCGTGGACCGGCACAAGACCAACTCCCCCTTACCCATGAGAGTGACCATGCTGACTTCATTGCGCGCGCGTATCCTGCTCGCCGCCCTGGCGGTGATCGTCGCGGCCCTGATCCTCAACGGAGCGATCAGCTACTTCACCGTCCGCTCCCACAACAATGACCAGATCGCCCAGAATCTGCAGGCGGTGGCCGAGGGCAATGCCCAGGCCATCGAGGAGTGGGTCGATGCCCGCAGCGGCATGCTCGAGGCGCTGGAGGCCGCCGCCGTGGCCGACGACCCGCTGCCGGCCCTGGAGCAGCTGCGCGTGTCCGGCGACTTCATGAACACCTACCTCGCCGACACCGAGGGCGGCGTGGTGTTCTCGGCCAGCGAGACGCCGGAGGGCTATGACCCGCGCCAGCGCCCCTGGTACAAGCAGGCCGTGGAGGCCGGTCACGTCGTGGTCACCGCGCCCTACGAGGACGCCACCTCCGACAAGCTGGTGGTGACCTTCGCCGCGCCCTTCCATCGCGGCGGCGAGCTGGTGGCGGTGGCCGGCGGCGACGTGGCGATCGATGCCATCGCCGACATCGTCGGCCGGATCGCGCCCACGCCCTCGAGCCTGGCCTTCCTGGCCAGCGCCGACGGCACCCTGGTGGCGCATCCCGACCCGGCGTTGAGCCTCGCGCCGGTCGAGCGTCTCTCACCCGAGCTCGATGCCGCCGGCCTCGCCGCGCTGGCCGAGCGCGACATCCCCGAGCACGTCGATCTCGACGGCGCCGACAAGCGGCTGCTCGCCAGCCCCATCGGCGGCACCGACTGGCAGCTGGTGGTGGCCCTCGACGACCACGAGGCCACCGCCGGGCTGCGGGGCGTCATGAGCGCCTCGACCATCACCCTGGTGCTGGTGGCGCTGGGCGCCGCCGCGATCCTCGGGGCGCTGCTCAAGGTCGCCTTCCGCCGCCTGCTGGCCACCCGCGACGCCATGGAGCACGTGGCCAGCGGCCACGCCGACCTGACCCGGCGTTTGCCCGAGGAGGGCAACGATGAGGTCACCCAGCTCGCCAACGCCTTCAACCGCTTCGTGGCGCGCATGGAGTCGGTGATGCTGACCATTCGCGACAGCAGCGAGTCGGTCAAGGTGGCGGCCACCGAGATCGCCCAGGGCGGACAGGACCTGTCGCGGCGCACCGAGAACGCGGCCTCCAGCCTGCAGCAGACCTCGGCCTCGATGGAGGAGATCACCGGCACCGTGGAGCACACCGCGGATGCCTCCAAGCAGGCCAGTGGCCTGGCGAGCTCGGCCAGCGAGGTGGCGCGCCGCGGCGGCGAGGCCATGGGCCAGGTGCACGAGACCATGCAGGGCATCACCGAGTCGTCGCGCCAGATCGCCGAGATCGTCAAGATGATGGACAGCATCGCCTTCCAGACCAACCTGCTGGCGCTCAACGCCTCGGTGGAGGCGGCCCGTGCCGGCGAGCAGGGCCGCGGCTTCGCGGTGGTGGCCGGCGAGGTGCGCCAGCTGGCCAGCCGCAGCGCCGAGTCCGCCAAGCAGATCCGCGAGCTGATCGACACCTCGGCGACCCGCACCCAGGAGGGCGAGCGCCAGGTGCAGGCCGCCGGCGAGACCATGGAGGAGCTGGTCGAGAGCGTGACCCGCGTGGCCGACGTGCTGGGCGAGATCACCAGCGCCACCGGCGAGCAGAGCGACGGCATCGGCCAGGTCAACGTGGCGGTCTCGGAGCTGGACAACATGACCCAGCAGAACGCCGCCCTGGTGGAGGAATCGACCACCGCCGCCGAGCATCTCAAGGCCCAGGCCGACCGCCTCGCCGAGGCCGTGGGCGGTTTCACCCTGAGCCAGCACGGCGCCACCGCGGCGCTGCCGGACGCCCGCGCCCGCCGAGGCGAGCCGGCCTAGGGGTTCGCCCGGTGCCTCGCCCTCAGGACGGGTGGGGCAGGTCGATCTGGTCGCTGCAGCGGATGCCTTCCGTCATCTGCCGGCACAGCTTGAGAAACTCGCGCATGCCCGGCGCCAGATACTTGTGGCGATGCCAGATGAAGGCGAACTGACGGCTCAGGTCCAGGTCGGGGGTGGGGATCGGCACCAGGCTGCCGCGGCGGAAGGCGTCGCGCAGCGCCAGGCGCGAGACGCAGCCGATCCCCAGCCCCGACTCCACGGCGCGCTTGATGCCCTCGGTGTGCTCCAGCTCGAGCAGGGTGTTGAAGCGCCCGCGCCGGTGCCGGGCGGCCTGTTCCAGGGTCAGCCGGGTGCCGGAGCCCTCCTCGCGCATGATCCAGTCCTCGCGCAGCAGCCGGTCGAGCTCCACCGGCCCCTGGCCGGCCAGCGGATGGCCCGGGGCGCAGAACACCGCCAGCTCGTCCTCCACCCAGGGCTGGGTGATCACCTCCTCGTCCTCGCACTGGCCCTCGATCAGTCCCAGGTCCAGCTCGTGGTGGCGCACGCCGTCGATGATGGTACGGGTGTTGCGCACCTGCAGGCGGATGCGGCTGCCCGGATGCTGCTGCATGAAGTCGCTGATCAGTAGCGTGGCCAGGTAGTTGCCGATGGTCAGGGTGGCGCCCACGTCGAGAGTGCCGATGCCCTGCTGGCCGCGCAGCAGTTCCTCGACCTCCTCGGCGCGGTCGAGCAGCGCCACCGCCTTGGGCAGCAGCTGGAAGCCCAGGGCGTTGAGCTTGAGGCGCTTGCCGATGCGGTCGAGCAGGCGGCAGTCGAACTGGCGTTCCAGCTCGGCCAGGGCGGTGCTGGCCGCCGACTGGGACAGCGCCAGGGCGCGGGCGGCGTGGGAGACGCTCTCGTGCTGGGCCACGGCCACGAACACCTCGAGCTGGCGCAGGGTATAGCGCATGGGAGGGGGCTCCGAGCTAGTATATCTGGAGTATAGATAAGCTTTATCCATACAACCCATTTAACAGATATCCTGCCGTCTCTTAGAATTCTCTGCAAAGATCAATCGGCGCAATTATGAGCTTTCGGTATATGCGCCCTCGCGATACATAGGAGCCGGCATGAGCAAGTTCGCCCTGGAAGAAGTCCTCAGCGTTCATCACTGGAACGACACCCTGTTCAGCTTCAAGACCACCCGCGAGCGCAGCCTGCGCTTCAAGAACGGTCAGTTCGTGATGATCGGCCTGGAGGTCGACGGCAAGCCGCTGATGCGCGCCTACTCCGTGGCCAGCCCCAACTACGAGGATCACCTGGAGTTCTTCTCCATCAAGGTGCCGGACGGCCCGCTGACCTCGCGCCTGCAGCACCTCAAGGTCGGCGACCAGATCATGGTCAGCCGCAAGCCCACCGGCACCCTGGTCACCGACGACCTGCTGCCGGGCCGCAACCTCTACCTGCTGTCCACCGGCACCGGCCTGGCGCCGTTCATGAGCCTGATCCAGGATCCGGAAGCCTACGAGCGCTTCGAGAAGATCGTGCTGATCCACGGCGTGCGTACCGTCAGCGAGCTGGCCTATGCCGACTTCATCACCAAGGAGCTGCCGGCCCACGAGTACCTGGGCGAGGAAATCAGCGAGAAGCTGGTCTACTATCCGACCGTGACCCGTGAGGAGTTCCACACCATGGGCCGCCTGACGGACCACATCCGCAGCGGCAAGCTGGCCGAGGACACCGGCCTGCCGCCGCTGGACCCGAAGCAGGACCGCGCCATGATCTGCGGCAGCCCGGCGATGCTCGACGAGACCAGCGCGCTGCTGGACGAGCTGGGCTTCAACATCTCGCCGCGCCTCGGCGAGCCGGGCGACTACGTCATCGAGCGCGCCTTCGTCGAGAAGTAAGCGGCAAGCGCCGAGCTACAAGCGCTGAGCTACAAGAAACCCCCGAAGGCTGATGCCTTCGGGGGTTTCTTTGTGTCGGGCGTTCAAGCTGCTGTTTTGCAGCTTGCAGCTTGCAGCTTGCAGCTTGCAGCTTGCAGCTTAGACGGCGTCTTTATCCGTCTCGCCGGTGCGAATGCGGCGGTGCGGCGTTCCGCTGACCTGCTCCAGGGCGGTGACGAAGATCTTGCCGTCGCCGATCTTGCTGCAGGGTCAAGCGCGACCTGGGTGATTAGACGGCGTCTTTATCCGTCTCGCCGGTGCGAATGCGGATGACCTGCTCCAGGGCGGTGACGAAGATCTTGCCGTCGCCGATCTTGCCGGTGTTGGCGACCTGGGTGATGGCGTCGATCACCTGCTCGGCCATGGTCTCGTCCACGGCGACCTCGAGCTTCACCTTGGGCAGGAAGTCGACCACGTACTCGGCGCCGCGATAGAGCTCGGTGTGGCCCTTCTGGCGGCCGAAGCCCTTGACCTCGGTGACGGTGATGCCCTGGACGCCGATGTCCGAGAGCGCCTCGCGGACGTCGTCGAGCTTGAATGGCTTGATGATGGCGGTCACCAGCTTCATGGGTCTCTCCTCGCGTTGTTCGTGTCCGATGGCGCCACTCGCCATCCCTGACGGAGTCATTGTGCCAGAGCATACACCCACGGAGAGAAGAACGAAAAAATGGCCCCGCGAGGGGGCCATTTCGTGTTGCCGGCAGGGCGGGGCGATCAGGAGCGGGCGGCTGCCTGGGCCTGGCTCGCGCCCTCGCTGCGGGTACGGCCGGAGGCGCCACCACCACCGTGCACCTTGGAGACGGTGAACTCGGGGTAGGCCTCGAGGCCGCACTCGGCCAGGTCCACGCCCTCGTATTCCTCTTCCTCGCTGACACGCACGCCCATGATCGCCTTGATGATCAGCCACACCACCAGGCTGGCGATGAAGACCCAGGCGAAGATGCCGATGATGCCGATGATCTGCGGGCCGAAGGAGGCACCGTCGTTGGACAGCGGCACCGCGAGCACGCCCCAGATGCCGACCACGCCGTGGGCGGAGATGGCACCGACCGGGTCATCGAGCTTCAGCTTGTCGAGGCCGACGATGGAGACCACCACCAGCAGGCCGCCGAAGGCGCCGATCAGGGTGGCGCCCAGGGCGCTGGGCGACAGCGGGTCGGCGGTGATGGACACCAGGCCGGCGATGGCGCCGTTCAGGGCCATGGTCAGGTCGGCCTTGCGGAACCAGGCCTTGGCCAGGATCAGTGCGGCGATCACGCCGCCGGCGGCCGCGGCGTTGGTGTTCACCAGCACCTGGGCCATGTTGTTGGCGGAGCTCACGTCGGAGACCTTCAGCTCGGAGCCGCCGTTGAAGCCGAACCAGCCCATCCACAGGATGAAGGTACCCAGGGTGGCCAGCGGCATGTTGGCGCCGGGGATGGCGAAGATGCTGCCGTCCTTGCCGTACTTGCCCTTGCGCGGACCGAGCACCAGCACGCCGGCCAGGGCCGCGGCCGCACCGGCCATGTGCACGATGCCGGAACCGGCATAGTCGGAGAAGCCGACCTCGGCCAGCCAGCCGCCGCCCCAGGTCCAGTAGCCGGAGACCGGGTAGATGACGCCGGTCATCACCACGGCGAAGGCCAGGAAGGCCCACAGCTTCATGCGCTCGGCCACGGCACCGGAGACGATGGACATGGCGGTGGCCACGAACACCACCTGGAAGAAGAAATCGGCGCGCATGGAGTAGTAGGGCGCGTCGTCGCTGCCCGCGGTCACCGCGGCCACGGTGTTGTCGTCGCCCAGCAGGAAGCCCAGGTTGGGCAGGATGCCGCCGGCGTCGCCGGAGTACATCAGGTAGTAGCCCAGCAGCAGGTACATGGTGCAGGCGATGGCGAACAGGGCGATGTTCTTGGTCAGGATCTCGGCGGTGTTCTTGGACCGCACCAGGCCGGCCTCGAGCATCGAGAAGCCCGCGGCCATCCACATCACCAGGACGCCGCAGATCAGGAAGTAGAAGGTATCGAGCGCGTAGCTCAGCTCGGTCAACTCGTTCATGGCTGTCACTCCAGAAGGAAAGGGAGAGAGACGGTCGGCTTAGACGGCGTCGGCACCGCGCTCGCCGGTACGGATGCGGATGACGTCCTCGAGGGGGGTCACGAAGACTTTGCCGTCGCCGATCTTGCCGCTGTTGGCGGCGCTGCAGATGGCGTCCAGCACGGTATCGAGGCGACCGTCGTCCACGGCGATCTCGACCTTGACCTTGGGCAGGAAGTCGACGACGTACTCGGCGCCGCGATAGAGCTCGGTGTGGCCCTTCTGGCGGCCGAAGCCCTTGACTTCGGTGACGGTGATGCCCTGGACCCCGTTGTCGGCGAGCGCTTCGCGCACGTCGTCGAGCTTGAACGGCTTGATGATGGCGGTAATCAGCTTCATCCCGGATCTCCCCATTGGATGAGCGCGGGCTGCTCCGCGCGGTGTGTGTGCAGGTTTCCCTGCATCTGCTTAAACCGTGCCATCGAACTGGATTTGCCATGTTTTTCAGGGCGTTGATTGCCAATAGTGCCCCGACAGAGAGAGCCTGGTGCAGGCGTGAATGGACGCCGTGCACTGAATTGATGCCGGTGAGCGAGCGCTTCGCACCATCCGAGGGCGAGCCCCGCGCCACCCGGGAATGCGCCCGCCGGGCGGCTTGCGTATCCTTGGAGTCAGCCCTATTCCCCTAAGGCCCATTCCACTCAGGAGAGACATCATGGTCAGCCAAGACCGCATCGGCCGCCTGGCCCAGCAGATCGGCGAGCGCCTGCAGGGCGCCTCCCAGGCGCCGGAAGACGTGCAGAAAGGCATTCAGCAGGTGGTGCGCGGCGCCTTCGACCGGCTCGAGCTGGTGTCGCGGGAAGACTTCGACATCCTGATGGACGTGCTGCAGCGCACCCGCGGCCGGGTCGAGGCGCTGGAGAAGCAGGTCGCCGCGCTGGAAGAGGCCCTGGACGCCAACCGCGCGGGCGGCGAGGTGCCGGCCGTGGCGGAAGAGGCCTCGGTCGATGCGGCCGCCGAGGCGCAGTCGTCCGCCCCCGAGGAAGATGCCGGCGCCGGCGAGACCGGGCGCTGATTCCGAACCGTCACCGGGCGGGGCTCGTCGCGCTGAACTAGCCTTAGGACTTACCTGAGGAAAGGAACCGCGCGAGGGACCGCCGATGACCCTGTCGATCGTTCGCACCCGGGCCGGCCTCGGCCTCGAGGCTCCCGAGGTGCTGGTGGAAGTGCATCTGGCCAACGGCCTGCCCGGCATCACCCTGGTCGGGCTGCCGGAGACCGCCGTTCGGGAGAGCCGCGAGCGGGTCCGCAGCGCGCTGGTCAACGCCGGCTTCGACTTCCCGATGCGTCGCATCACCCTCAACCTGGCGCCCGCCGACCTGCCCAAGGAAGGCGGGCGCTTCGATCTGCCCATCGCCCTGGGGTTGCTGGTGGCCTCGGGCCAGATCGCCGCCGAGGCGCTGGCCGAGATCGAATGCGCGGGCGAGCTCGCCCTGGACGGCGCGCTGCGCCCGGTGCCCGGGATGCTGCCGCTGGCGCTGGCCACCCGCGGGGCCGGGCGGCGTCTGATCGTGCCCCGGGCCAACGCCGATGAGGCGGCGCTCGCGGGCGATCTCGAGGTGCTGCCCGCCGATCACCTGCTCGAGGTGGTCGCACACCTGCTGGGCCAGACGCCGATCGAGCCCCATCGGGCGTCGCGCCCCGCCGAGGCGCTGACGACGGGCGCCGATCTCGCCGAAGTCCGTGGCCAGCACCAGGCGCGTCGCGCCCTGGAGGTCGCCGCCAGCGGTGGCCACAATCTCCTGCTGGCCGGTCCTCCAGGCACCGGCAAGACCATGCTGGCCAGCCGCCTGCCCGGGATCCTGCCGCCGCTGACCGAGAACGAGGCCCTGGAGGTGGCGGCGGTGCGCTCGGTGTGTGGCCTGCCGCTCGACGAGGACTGGGGGCGGCGGCCCTTCCGCTCGCCCCACCACACCGCCAGCGCGGTGGCGCTGGTCGGCGGTGGCTCGCGGCCCAGGCCCGGCGAGATCTCGCTGGCCCATCGGGGCGTGCTGTTCCTCGACGAGTTGCCCGAGTTTCCCCGCCAGGTGCTCGAGGTGATGCGCGAGCCCATGGAATCCGGGCGCATCCACATCGCCCGCGCCAGCCACGAGCGGCGCTATCCGGCGAGCTTCCAGCTGGTGGCGGCGATGAATCCCTGCCCCTGCGGCCATCTCGGTGACCCTCGCCGGGCCTGCCACTGCACCGCCGCCCAGATCCAGCGCTATCAGGCGCGGCTTTCCGGACCGCTGCTCGACCGTATCGACCTGCAGGTGGAGGTGCCGGCGCTGGCGCCGGAGCAGCTGACCGCCCGGGAGAGCGGAGAGCCCTCGGCGGCGGTACGCGAGCGGGTACTGGCGGCCCGGGAGCGGCAGTGGGCGCGCGGGGCGCTCAATGCCCGGCTGGGCAGTCGCGAGCTGGAGGCCGCCTGCGCACTGAGCGGGGCGGATCGGGCCTGGCTGGCCGGGGTGCTGGAGCGGCTCAATCTCTCGGCGCGGGCCTATCATCGGGTGCTGCGGGTGGCGCTGACCCTGGCCGACCTGGCCGGCGAGCCGCACCCCGGGCGTGAGCAACTGGTCGAGGCGATCGGCTATCGTCAGCTCGATCGGCTGCTGCAGGGGCGTTGACGAAGTACGGCCCCCGGTGTCAGAGCGCGGTGGCGTCCAGGGCGCCATCCAGCCGCGTCTGCCACAACGGGGTGGCGTCGCCCGGGCGGCGCAGGGTCAGCTCCAGGCGATACGGCAGCAGGGTCCGGTCGGACAGTGCCAGCCGGGGGCCGGCGCTGACCAGCCGGCTGTCCAGCCGCCACTGGTTGGCCGCGGCGCCCGGGGCCAGCGCGGGCTGCCAGTCGAGCACCTGGGGCCCCTGGCCGAGGCCCAGCAGGGAGCGGGTCAGGCTTTCCAGCAGGCGGTCCTCGCCGACGCCGAGCGCGTCATCGACCTCGGGGGCGGCCAGCAGCAGCACCTCGTCGGAGGACGGTCGTGGCAGCGGTGGCGCCTCGGCCACCCGCTGCGCGGCGCGTTCGCCGAGGCCGAACAGGGCCTGGCGAACTGTCTGGGGAGCGTCCGGCGTGCCGACGGCGCAGCCGGCGAGCGGCAGCACCGTCAGCAGGAGGAGAGGCAGCAGCGGCAAGCGGCGACGGCTCATCGGCGGGAGACCCTGCGGGTGGTGGAAGAGGGAATGTCGGCCTCCTCGAGGCCGGCGAGGAACCGCGTGAGCTCCTCGAACAGCACCCGGCGGATCGGTTCGGCCTCGTTGACCAGGTGATGGCGGGCCTCGGGGTGGCGATGGATCTCGGCCCGCGGGAACTTGCGCGTCAGCACCTCCAGGTTCCATTCCCAGTCCACCGTCAGGTCCTGCTCGCCCTGCAGGATCAGCGTCGGCAGCGGGCTGGCCGGCATGGCCAGCAGCCGCGGCATCCAGCGACGCATGGCGTCCACCCACTCCATGGCCAGGCGGTCCGGCTGCAGCGGGTCGCTCTCGCGCAGGAAGGTGGCGAAGTCGCTGTCGGTGGAGTTCTCGCGGAAGCGGCGCGGCACCGAACGCACGAAGGGGCCCAGCAGGCGGTGCAGCCAGCTCGACTGGTTCCAGCCCCAGGGGCGCACCAGCGGCGCCAGCAGGGCCAGGCCGCTCCAGTGGCCGTCGTCGCCCCGGCGCAGGGCGTCGGTGGCCAGGATCGCCGCGCCGGTGCTCTGGCCGATGCCGACCCAGGGCCGGGGCGCCAGGTCGCGGGCGGTCAACTGGGTCTGCAGGTTGTCCAGGCAGCTGCCATAGTCATCGAAGTCGGCGATGGTGGCGCGGGGGCCGCTGGACAGCCCGTGCCCGGGCAGATCCCACAGCACCACCTGCCAGCCGCGCTCGAGCAGGCACTCGAGCAGGTGACGATAGAGGCCCAGATGATCGTAGTAGCCGTGCACCACGAACACGGTGCCGCGCGGCGATGGCGGGCGCCAGATCTGGGTCCACAGCCGGAAGCCGTGGGCGTCCACGTACCCCACCTGCAGGCCCACCCGCTCGGCGAGCAGCGGCGCCAGGCCGTAGTGGCCCAGGTAGCCCTGGAGCGGGTGGCCGGCGGGGTCGGCCGGGGCGATGGGGCCGAGCGCCTGCAGGGGGGTGAAGTCGGTCATCGAGTCCTCCGTGTGGATGCCCATGCTAGCGTCCCGTCGGGACGGTCACCAGCGTCGCCTTCCAACGTCTCCGGCCTCGTCTATTGGTCGAGTTCCGGGGGTGGTTCGCAGGCTTCGGGTTTACATGTGGAAGTATTTTCCACAATACTGAGGCCACGCAGTCACCATTGCCTGTCCGGCCGATTGGCGCTTGGGGAGCGCCGAAACGCCTCGCATAGGAGAACGACCCATGACCCAACGTATCACTCGCCACCGTCTGCAGGTGGCCGCCGAGCTGGACCGCTTCATCAACGAGCAGGCCCTGCCGGGCTCCGGCGTCGATCCCGAGGCCTTCTGGGCCGGCGTCGACGCCCTCTTTCATGATCTGACACCGAAGAACCGCGAACTGCTCGCCGAGCGCGATGCCCTGCAGGCCGAGCTCGACGCCTGGCACCGCGAGAATTCAGGCCCGGTGCGTGACATGGCCGCCTATCGCGGCTTCCTCGAGCGCATCGGCTATCTGCAGCCGGCCCCCGCCGAGGTCAAGGTCACCACCACCAACGTCGACCGCGAGATCGCCGTGCAGGCCGGCCCGCAGCTGGTGGTGCCGGTGAACAACGCCCGCTACGCGCTCAACGCCGCCAACGCCCGCTGGGGCAGCCTCTACGACGCGCTCTACGGCACCGATGCCATCGCCGACGAAGACGGCGCCGAGCGCGGCGACAGCTTCAACCCGAAGCGCGCCGAGAAGGTCATCGCCTACGCCCGCGGCGTGCTCGACCGTGCCGCGCCGCTGGCCACCGGCTCCCACGCCGAGGCCGTGAAGTACGCGCTGCGCGACGGCCACCTGGTGGTGAGCCTGGAAGGCGGCCGCGAGACCGGCCTCAAGGAGCCGGGCAAGCTGGTCGGCTACCTGGGCGAGACCGAGGCGCCGACCTCGGTGCTGCTGGCCAACAACGACCTGCACCTGGAGGTCCAGATCGACGCCACCCATCCGATCGGCAAGACCGATGCGGCAGGCGTCAAGGACGTGGTCGTCGAGGCCGCGCTGACCTCGATCATGGACTGCGAGGACTCGGTCGCGGCGGTGGACGCCGAGGACAAGGTCGGCGTCTACGCCAACTGGCTGGGCCTGATGGCCGGCGACCTCGAGGAGCCGATCGAGAAGGGCGGCAAGCGCTTCACCCGCAAGCTGGCGGCGGATCGCACCTGGACCGCGCCGGACGGCGGCGAGGTGACCCTGCCCGGTCGCTCGCTGCTGTTCGTGCGCAACGTCGGCCACCTGATGACCACTCCGGCGGTGCTGGACGCCGACGGCAACGAGCTGCCGGAAGGCATCCTCGACGCGGTCATGACCAGTCTGCTGTCCATCCGCGACCTGCAGAAGGGCGAGGACGAGGCCCGCAACTCCCGCGAGGGCTCGGTCTACATCGTCAAGCCGAAGATGCACGGCCCGAAGGAAGTGGCCTTCACCAACGAGCTGTTCGGCCGCGTCGAGGACCTGCTGGGCCTTGAGCGTGACACCCTCAAGATGGGCATCATGGACGAGGAGCGCCGCACCTCGGTCAACCTCAAGGCCTGCATCAATGAGGCGACCTCGCGGGTGGTGTTCATCAACACCGGCTTCCTCGACCGCACCGGCGACGAGATGCACACCGCCATGCAGGCCGGCCCCATGGTCCGCAAGGGCGACATGAAGGGCGCCGCCTGGATCGGTGCCTACGAGCGCAACAACGTGCAGGTCGGCCTGGCCTGCGGCCTGCGCGGCCACGCCCAGATCGGCAAGGGCATGTGGGCCATGCCGGACCTGATGGCGGCCATGCTCGAGCAGAAGATCGGTCATCCCAAGGCCGGTGCCAACACCGCCTGGGTGCCGTCGCCGACCGCCGCCACCCTGCACGCCCTGCACTACCACCAGGTCAGCGTGGCCGAGGTGCAGCGCGAGCTGGAGGCCCAGGGCGAGCCGGACCTGCTGGACGAGCTGCTGACCGTGCCGGTGGCCGAGAACACCGACTGGTCCGAGGACGAGCTGCAGCAGGAGCTGGACAACAACTGCCAGGGCATCCTCGGCTACGTGGTGCGCTGGGTCGAGCAGGGCGTCGGCTGCTCCAAGGTGCCGGACATCCATGACGTGGGCCTGATGGAAGACCGCGCCACCCTGCGTATCTCCAGCCAGCATGTGGCCAACTGGCTGCATCACGGCGTGGTCGACGAGGCCCGCGTGCGCGCTACCCTGGAGCGCATGGCCAAGGTGGTCGACGAGCAGAACGCCGGCGATCCGGCCTACTCGCCGATGAGCGCCGACTTCGCCGGCTCCCACGCCTTCCAGGCCGCCTCGGACCTGATCTTCAAGGGCATCGAGCAGCCTTCCGGCTACACCGAGCCGCTGCTGCACCACTGGCGCGCCGTCCACAAGGCCGGCTGATCGTCGCTCGCCAACGTGCCGCCTGCCGCCCCCTTCATGGGGGCGGCTTGCGTTCGGGGCGAGAAAAATAAGAGAAGGGAAAAGGGAGATGCCCCGGGTGTGCGCCGCGCGCGGGCTGGGCTATCTTGTGGCCATCGTTCAGCCGCAGGGAGCGCGCCCATGACCGTGATGACCGCCGCCGCCATCGAGGAATTCCTCGACGAGGTGTTTCCCCAGCGTGCCGGCACCATCGAGGGCGTCGGCGAGGGCCGCGCCACCATGAGCCTGGCCATCGAGGACGAGCATCTGCGCCCCGGCGCCAGCGTCTCCGGCCCGACCCTGATGGGGCTGGCCGACGTCTGCCTCTACGTGGCGATCCTGGCCCAGATCGGCCCCGAGCCGATGGCGGTCACCAGCGACCTGCACTGCCGCTTCCTGCGCCGCCCGCGGGGCGATCGCGACCTGATCGCCAACGCCCGGCTGCTCAAGCTGGGGCGGCGGCTGGCGGTGGGCGAGGTGCAGCTGTTCTCCGACGGCGAGGAGGCGCCCGTGGCGCTGGTCACCGCGACCTATGCCTTGCCCGATGCCGACTGACCCCAGGAAAGCACGGATTTACTGCTGCGCTAGATATCCTGGCCGCCGGCGGTGCCGGGTCGCCGGCCCGGTCGCTCTCCTCATGTAGCAGGCTACACTCCGGGAGCTGTGCTCCGGCGGCGGCCAGGCTAGGCGCCCCCACCTCTCTTCGCTCGCGACGTAAATCAGCGCTTCCCGACTTCAGCATGAGGAGCCCGAAGCGCACAGATTGCCAGCGCCAGCCAGCCGAGGATCAACAGCCCGCCGCCGATCGGCGTGATGGCGCCGAGCCCCTTCACGCCGCTGATCGCCAGGGCGTAGAGCGAGCCCGAGAACAGCGCCATGCCGGCCAGCCACAGGCCGAGGACCCAGCGCTGGCCGGCCAGCGGTCGCGCGGCGCGCCAGGCCAGGACGCCGAGCATCGCCAGGGTGTGCCAGGCCTGGTAGCGCACCCCGGTCTCGAACACCGTCATCAGCCTCGGCGCCAGCGTGCCGTTCAGGGCATGGGCGCCGAAGGCCCCGGCCATCACCGTCAGGGCGCCGCACAGCGCCACTGCCATCCACCAGCCGCGATCCCGCATGCTGTCTTTCTCCCGTTGAGGGGTGTTCCCGTGATGTCTGAGCTGGGGGCTGTGGACAGGCCAGAGCGGGGTTTTTGCCAGGGACGGCAAAAGGTAGCGCCCAGGGATGGGGTCACAGCGCCCCGCGGCGGCCTGTTGCCAGATCGGCCCCGCCAAGTCTGCGCCCTACCGTACCCGGGGGCGCCCCGAGGCGCTACAATATGGGCCCGCGAAATCGCAGCCCCGGAGGATGCCATGCAGATCCAGCTCAACGGCGAGGCGCGCACCCTGGAGGCCGAGGCCTCCGTGGCCCAGCTGGTCGAGACCCTCGGCCTGGCCGGACGGCGCATCGCCGTGGAGGTCAACGAGGAGATCGTCCCCCGAAGCGCCCACGGCGAGACGCGCCTGGCCGACGGCGACCGGGTGGAGATTGTCCATGCCATCGGTGGCGGCTGAGCCCGCCCCGAGATCCCTGCACAGGAGCCATGACAAGATGACCGACTTCTTCCAGGACGCGCCGCTGCGCGTCGCCGGCCGTGAATTCGCCTCGCGCCTGCTGGTGGGCACCGGCAAGTACCGCGATGTCGACGAGACCGGCGAGGCCATCGCCGCCAGCGGGGCCGAGGTGGTGACCTTCGCCGTGCGTCGCACCAATCTGGGGCAGGATGCCTCGGCGCCCAATCTGCTCGACGTGGTATCCCCGGAGCGCTATACCCTGCTGCCCAACACCGCCGGCTGCTACACCGCCCAGGATGCGGTGCGCACCTGCCGGCTGGCCCGCGAGCTGCTCGACGGCCACAATCTGGTCAAGCTCGAGGTGCTGGGCGACGACACCACCCTGTATCCCAACGTGGTGGAGACCCTGGCCGCCGCCGAGACCCTGGTCAACGACGGCTTCGACGTCATGGTCTACACCAGCGACGATCCCATCGTCGCCCGCGAGCTGGAGCGCCTCGGCTGTTGCGCCGTGATGCCGCTGGGCTCGCTGATCGGCTCCGGCCATGGCATCCAGAATCCGCACAACATCCGCCTGATCATCGAGCAGGCCAGCGTGCCGGTGCTGGTGGATGCCGGCATCGGCACCGCCTCCGAGGCCGCTCAGGCCATGGAACTGGGCTGCGACGGGGTGCTGATGAACTCCGCCATCGCCCACGCCCGCCAGCCGGTGCTGATGGCCGGCGCCATGAAGCGGGCCGTGCTGGCCGGCCGCGAGGCCTTCCTCGCCGGACGCATGCCGCGCCGCCAGGGCGCCGAGCCGTCCTCGCCGCTGGCCGGGCGCATCAACGCCTGATCCTGTCTTTCGACCTTCACGAGTTTCGACGCCGCGCATGAACGACGAACAACGCCCCGACACGCCCTCGACCGACGGTCCCGAGAGCCCCGACGCCCCGCTGCATCGCCGCGGGATCAAGAGCTACGTGCTGCGCGCCGGGCGCATGACCGCCGCCCAGACCCGCGGCCTCGAGGAGGTGTGGCCGCGTCTGGGGCTGACCCTCGAGGACGGCCGCCAGGACCTCGAGACGCTGTTCGGGCGTCGCGCTCCGGTGGTGCTGGAGATCGGCTTCGGCATGGGCGGCTCGCTGATCGAGCAGGCCGAGACCCATCCCGACACCGACTTCATCGGCATCGAGGTGCATGCGCCCGGCGTCGGCAAGCTGCTCGACGAGGCCGACAAGCGCGGCCTGACCAACCTCCGGGTCTATCGCGAGGACGCGCTGCTGGTGCTCGAGCAGTGCCTGCCCGAGGGCAGCCTCGACACCCTGCAGCTGTTCTTCCCCGACCCCTGGACCAAGAAGAAGCATCACAAGCGGCGCATCGTCCAGCCGGCCTTCGTCGAGCTGGTGCGCACGCGCCTCAAGCCCGGCGGCACCCTGCACATGGCCACCGACTGGGAGGCCTACGCCGAGTGGATGGCCGAGGTGATGGCCGAGGCGCCGGGCTACCAGAACACCGCCACCGAGGAGACGGCGCCCTACGTGCCGCGCCCCGAGTTCCGCCCGCTGACCAAGTTCGAGCAGCGCGGCGAGAAGCTCGGCCACGGCGTCTGGGACCTGATCTTCCGTCGCGCCGACTGATTCCTTCCCGCGCGCTCAGCCTCGCCGCGTGGTCGGGGCGTTCGGTCGGACCCGTCGACGCGCTTCCCGCTCCGTGACCGGGCGGGCCGTGGCGACATGGCCGCCGGCGCCTCGCCCGCGGCGCCGACCGCTCGCCAGGGCGCTCACGGCGCCGAGCAGCCCGAGGGCCATGCCGGCGGCGCCCAGCATGCCCGGCCATTCGCCGAACATCAGCGCCGTGGCGGCCAGGGTGGCGGCCGGTGTCAGGGCCACCAGCGCGGCGCTCTGGCTGACCCCGAAGCGCTGCAGGCTGGCGTTGAAGAAACCGTAGCCGCCGAAGGTCGCCAGCAGGATCAGCCAGGCCAGGGCCGCCAGGGTTTCCGCCTCCAGCGCCGGGGCGGGCAGTCCTTCGCCGCTCAGCCAGGCGGCGAGGGCGAACACCAGGGTGGCCGCCGCCAGCTGGGCGGTCAGGCGCGTCGCCATGGGCAGGGTCGCCGGCCGCCCGGCGCTCAGCACGCTGCCGAGGCTCACCGCGATCACCGCCAGCAGCGGCAGTCCGTAGGCCCAGAGCGGTGCCCCGCCGACGCCGCCGAGATCGTCCATCACGCTCAGCCCCGCCCCCAGGGTCGCCACGCCCAGTCCCAGCCATTGGGCCATCCGCGGACGCTCGCCCAGCAGGCGGCCGGCCATCAGCGTCGCGGCCAGGGGCTGCAGGGCGCCGATCAGGGCCGCCACGCCGGCACTGACGCCGCTTTCCACCGCCAGCAGCATGGCCAGCAGATAGCCGCCCACCGTGAGGCTGCCGACCAGGGCCTCATGGGCCAGGGCGCCCGGTGCTCGAGTGCGTTGCGCGCGGGTCGCGATCAGCGTCCACAGGCCGGCCAGCAGGGTGGCCAGGGCGAAGCGCCAGGCGTAGAGCGAGAGCGCCGGCGACTCGGCGGCCACGGCCAGACGGCTGCCCACGAAGCCGCTGCTCCAGCAGATCACGAAGCCCACAGCGATCGCCAGGCTCCCCAGCTGCTGCGGCTGGGGCGGTGCCCACTGAATCCATTGTCTCGCCAGCATGTCGGTCTCCTCCCGCGAACTTGCAGGGGCGAGTCTGCGCCGGCTAATGTCTTCAGTGAATCGCAACTTTTTTCAGTGAGTGTTCAGTATGGTTGAAGTCTCTTCCCAGACCCTGGACCTGGAGGCGCTGCGCAGCTTCGTGGCGGTGGCGCGGCTGGGCTCGCTGGCCGCGGCGGCCGAGCAGCGCCACCGCACCGTCAGTGCCCTGAGCATGCAGATCAAGCGCCTCGAGACGCGCCTGGAGGCCCGGCTGCTGGTGCGCGGTGCCCGGGGCATGACGCTCACCGCCAGCGGCGAGGCGCTGCTCGGCGAGGCCCGGGAGCTGCTGCGCCATCACGACGGCCTGGTGGCCCGGATCAGCGGCCGCGGCCTGTCCGGCCGGGTCAGCTTCGGTATGCCCGAGGACTACGCCAGCCGCCTGGTCGGGCGCCTGCTGCCGGATTTCCTGGCCCGGCATCCCGACGTGGTGCTGGAGGCCGTGACCGCGACCAGCGGCGAGCTGGCCCGCCGCCTGGAGCGGGGCCAGCTGTCGCTGGTCGTGGCGCTGGACCGTCCTCATCGACTCAGCGGCGGTGAGCCGCTGTGGCGTACCTCGCCGGTATGGGCCGGCGCCCGGGACCTGGCGCTGGCGCCGGAGGCCCCGCTGCCGCTGGCGCTGCACCCGGTGGACTGTCCCTACCGCCAGCTCGGCATCGAGGCCCTGGAGGCCGGCGGGCGCCCCTGGCATGCGGTCTTCACCAGTACCAGCATCCATGCGCTGGAGACCGCCGTGGAGGCGGGGCTGGCGGTGAGCATCCTGGAGCGCGATCGCCTGACGCCGGCCATGCGCGAGCTGGGTGAGGCCGAGGGCTTGCCGCGGCTGGCGGACTGCCAGGCCGAGCTGCATTACGGGCGAGGCGTCAATGCGGCTTCCTGGCCGGCGGTGGAGGCGCTGGGAGAGATGATCAAGGCGCGCCTGGGCCAGCGGAGCTGACGCACGCGTGCGACGAGGGCGCGTCATGGTGCCGCGGACGCTCGGAGCCAGTGCGGAAAGGTCGCGCGCAAAAGAAAGCCGCCCTGGGCGGGGCGGCGAAAGACCGTGACTAGCAATGAGGAGGAGAATCCCCCCGCGGAGGACTGGCAGGGCCCCGCGGGTCTGACACGCACCTCGGCGATGCCATGAATGAAAGGTAAATCATTCTCATTTGATGCGTCAAGCGTAACGAGAATATTTTTTATTTGATGTCGCCGGCTAGGCGACCAGGCGCAGCCACAGCGGCAGGCTCAGCATGGCCAGCAGGGTCTGGACGGTGATCAACGCGGCCATCAATTCGGCGTCGCCGCCCAGCTGTCGCGACAGGATATAGGCCGAGGTGGCGGTGGGCAGGGCGGCGAAGAGCAGCGCCACGTCGCGGCTCACCGCGTCCAGGCCGAGCAGGGTGGCCAGCCCCAGCACCAGGGCCGGCAGCAGCGCCAGCTTGATCAGGGTGGCGGTCCAGAGGCCGCCGTCCCGGCGCAGCACCGCCTGGGGGCGGAGCGCCACGCCCACCGCCACCAGGCCCAGCGGCAGCGCCGCCCGGCCGAGCAGGGTCACCGCGTCGTGGCTCCAGCCGGGCAGGCCGATCCCCGAGAGGTTGAGCCCCGCCCCGGCCAGACAGGCCAGGATCAGCGGGTTGCGGGCCAGGGCCCGGAGGCTGGCCCCCACGCCGCCCCTGCCGAGGGTGCCGGCAGCCAGGAAGGTCAGCACGCACAGTACGTTGACCAGCGGCACCATCAGCGCCACGGCGACCGCCGCCACGGTGGCGCCGGCCGGGCCGTGCAGGGCTGCGGCGCCGGCCACGCCCACGTAGGTGTTGAAGCGCAGCGCGCCCTGGAAGACCGAGGTGAAGGCCGGCATGCCGAGCCCCAGCCGCGGCCGCAGCGTCCACAGGCCGACGGCCAGCAGCAGCAGGCCACCGAGCAGCACCAGGGCGAGGCGGGCGACCGGCACCGCGCGGATGTCGGCCTCGGCCAGGGTGGCCACCAGCATCGCCGGGAACAGCAGGTAGTAGATCAGGCCCTCGAGGCGCGACCAGAAGTCGCCGCCGGGCCAGGGACCACGGCCCAGCAGGGCGCCGAGCAGGATCAGCAGGAACAGGGGCCCGAGGGCGCCGATGATGCTTTCCATGACGATGCCATTCCCTGGTCGAGAGGTGAGCGCGGCGTGTCAGGCCGCCCAACGCAAGGCGGCCGGCCCCGAGGGAGGCCGGCCGCCGGTCGCGCCATCGAGGCGCGCTCGCCGTGGGGCGATCAGCCTTCGGCGTTGTCCGGGTTCACATCGAGCAGCTCGACCTTGAACACCAGGGTCTCGTTGGGGCCGATCGGGCCCTGGCCGCGGGTGCCATAGCCGAGTTCGGCCGGGATCACGACTTCCCAGGTGTCGCCGACGCTCATCAGCTTCAGGGCTTCCTGCCAGCCTTCGATGACCTGGCCGACCTGGAAGCTGACCGGCTCGCCGCGCTCGTAGGAGCTGTCGAAGACGGTGCCGTCGATCAGCTGGCCTTCGTAGTTGACCTTGACCGTGTCGCCGTCGCTGGGCGAGGCGCCGTCGCCGGATTCGATCTCGCGATACTGCAGGCCGGAGGCGGTGACGGTCACGTCGTCCTTCTCGGCGTTTTCGGCCTGATAGGCCTCGCCGGCGGCCTGGTTCTCCTCGGCCAGCTGCTGGGCCTCGGCGGCGCGCTGCTGCATGGCCTGCTGCTGGAAGGCCTGCATGGTGGCGTTCATCTCGTCCTCGGTCATCTCCAGCTCGTTGTCGTCGAAGACATCGCGGACGGCCTGGGTGAAGGCGTCGACATCGAGATCGGAGACGTCCTGCTGGATGCTCTTGCCCAGGGTCACGCCGAGGCTGTAGCCGAGCTTCTCGCCGTCGGTCTCGGGGGCGGCCAGTGCCAGCGGGGCAGCGGTCAGCAGCGCCGTCAGGGATGCGGTGGTCAGCAGTCGCTTCATGAAAATGCCTTGTACTCCGGCGCCTTGGCGCCATCGGTGAATGAGGTTCTTGGGACTCTAACAGGGCCGGATCGGTTCCGCACCCGTCTCGACGGCGCGGAAACCGGCCCGGCAGGAGGCGCGCCGGCGGCCCTAGACCACGAGGGTCGGGCAGTGGGCCGAGCCCGCCACCCGCTGCGACACGCTGCCCAGCAGCAGGCCCTTGTCGCCGTTGGTGCCCTGGGCGCCGATCACGATCAGGTCGCAGTCGCGCTTGCGGGCGAAGCGCACGATGGTGCGCGAGGGGCGGCCCCCCTTGACGAAGGCACGCACCCTGTCGGCGGGCACGCCGAGCTCGGCGGCATGCGCCTTGGCCTGCACGGCGATCTCGGTGGCGTACTCCTTGAGCGCATCGTCGGGGATGTCGAGCTTCTCGGGCCTGATCATGGACAGCGAGGCCTCGAGCAGGCTGTGATGCTTGAACACGCACAGAAGATAGAGTTCGGCGCCGGTGAGCCGCTGCAGCGCGACCGCCTTGTCCAGCGCCTTGATGGCGCCCTTGGAGCCATCCACCGGTACCATGATCCGCTTGAACATCATGAGCTCTCCTATGGGTCCCGGTCAGCCGCTGAAGGCCAGGTCGCGCAGGAACAGGGCGATCTGAGGGAACATGATCAGCAGGGCGGCGGCGAGGATCAGCAGGAACACGAACGGTGGCGTGCCCTTGATGACGTCCAGGTAGGGCCGCTTGAAGATCGCGATGGCGGTGAAGATGTCGCAGCCGAAGGGCGGCGTCGCCGAGCCGATGGCCACCTGCAGGGTGATCAGGATGCCGACCAGCACCGGGTCCAGGCCGGTGGCCTCGATGGCGGGGGCGAAGATCGGCGTCAGCACCAGGATTACCACGATGGGGTCGACGAACATGCAGGCCACGAAGAAGGCGATGCAGATCGCGATCAATACCCCGGTGGGGCCGGCCTCGTTGATGCCCACCGCCTCGAGGATCGCCTGGGGAATCTGGGCGAAGGAGATGATCCAGGAGAAGCCGTTGCCCACGGCGACCAGGATGAACACCACGGCGGTGATCAGGCCGGTGGACTTGGCGATGGCGTAGATGTCGTTGACCTTGAGCGAGCGGAACACCACGAACTCGAGCAGGATGGCATACAGCACGCAGGCCGCGGCGGCCTCGGTGGGGCTGAAGATGCCGCCGTAGATGCCGCCGACGATGATCACCGGGAAGCCCAGCGGCCACAGCGCCATGCGTACCGCGCCCAGGCGTTCGCCCCAGCCGGCCTTGGGCTCGGTGGGCACCTTGCGGATCACGGCGTAGGCCACGCAGTAGGCGGAGAACATGGCGAGAATCAGCAGGCCGGGCCCGATGCCGGCGATGAACAGTTCGCCGATGGAGGTGCCGGAGATCACCCCGTAGATGATCATGCCGATGCTGGGCGGAATCAGGAAGGCGATGTCGCTGGCGTTGATGATCAGCGCCAGGGTGAAGGAGTCCGAGTAGCCGGCCTTGAGCATCCGCGGGCGCAGGGGCGAGCCCACCGCCACCACGGTGGCCTGGGTGGAGCCGGAGACGGCGCCGAACAGGGTGCAGGAAGCGGCGGTGCTGACCGCCAGGCCGCCCTTCACGTGGCCGATGAAGGACATCACCATGTTGATCAGGCGTTCCGCCGACTGGCCGCGGGTCATGATGTCGGCGGCGAGGATGAACATCGGCACCGCGATCAGCGAGGCCGGCCGGATGCCGGCCATCATCTGCTGGATCAGCGTCTCCATCTGGCCCAGGCCGTTGAACATCATGAAGAAGCCGATCACCGCCGCGGTGATCAGCGGGATCATCATCGGAAAGCCCAGCAGCAGCAGGGCGATCATGGTCACCACCATTATTGTCGTCATCGTGCGTTCCCCCGGGTCGTGCCCATCATCAGACTTCCGTTTCCGTATCCTTGTACCCGTCGAGTACCGAGGTCGACAGGTAGACGTCGCGGGACGTCATGTTCTTGATGGCGGTGAGCAGGTACTGAATGCCGGTGATCAGAAAGCCCAGCGGCACCCAGACGTAGATGATCCAGATAGGGAAGCCGAGCGCCGGCAGGATGCGGCCCTTGTCGTGCAGGTCGAGGATGTAGAGCACCGAGAAATAGAGCAGGAAGAACATCACCAGGGAGGTGAACAGCGAGATCGCGATCATCAGCGCGCGGCGCCCGCCCACCGGCAGGGCATCGTAGATCGCCGACATGCGGATGTGCCGGCCGTGGCGCGCCGCATAGCCGATGCCGGCGAAGGTGATCATGATGATCAGGATGCGGTTGATCTCGCCGGAGAAGAAGATGCTCTCGCCGAAGACGAAGCGGCCGATGACGTTGGCGATGGTGTTGGTGGCCATCAGCAGCACGCCGAGGGCGAGGATCACCGCCTCGACCTTGCTGATGAAGGTGTCGATGACGCCGAGAAAGCCCGGCAGTCCGGAACGATAGTGCTTTTCGGAATCTTCGTCGGTCATGGGGGTAATTCCCTGGAATCGTGGCGAACGGCATGACGCGAATGCGACACCCCTGTCGAGCAGCGTAACGGCTGGAGGCCATGCCGTAGGCCCCGCGGATCAACGTTGGTTGAACGTTGCCCGGGCGGAAACAAAACGGGGGCAGCCAGGCTGCCCCCATCGTGCCGGTCGGGTGATCGCGATCACTCCTCGGCTTGCTGCACGGCCTCGAGGTCGGCCTTGAACTGCTCGAGCAGGGCGGCGCCGTCGTCACCGGTCATTTCGAGGAAGGCTTCCTCGACCTGGGGCGCGCGCTCCTTGAAGGTGGCGATCTGCTCGTCGTTCAGGCGCGTCACGGTGCACTCGTCGCAGGCTTCCATGATCTTGTCGAGCGACTCTTCGGCGAGGCCCTTGATGTGCTCGATGGTGTGGTCATAGGCCGCGTCGGTGGCGTTCTGCACCAGCTGCTTGTCCTCGTCGGGCAGGCCTTCGTAGAAGTCCTGGTTGGCCATCACCGCGGTGGTGAACCAGCCGTGGCCGGTGAAGGTCAGGTTCGGGGACACCTCGTAGAGGCCGCCGGACTCGATCCAGAAGATCGGGTTCTCCTGGCCGTCGATGATGCCGGTCTGCAGGCCGCCGTAGACCTCGCCCCAGGGCAGCGGGGTCGGGGTGGCGCCGAAGGCGCTGTAGGTCTCGGCGAGCAGCGGGTTGGTCATCACCCGGATCTTCTTGTTGTCGAAGTCCGCCGGTTCGGTGATCGGCTCGTCGGCGGTGACCACCATTTCCCCCTCGGGGAACATCTGCAGCAGCTTCAGGCCGTGCTCGGCGTAGAGCTCGGGGAACATCTCGTTGATGGCCTTGCTCTCGTCGAAGAACTCGAGCACGGTGTCCATGTCGGTCGGCATCAGATACGGAATGAAGAAGATCTGGGCCGCCGGAATCAGGGCGCCGGTGAAGCCGGGGGACTGGTCGACGAACTGCAGGATACCGTTCTGGGTCTGCTCCATGATGTCGTCGGACTCGCCGAGCTCACCGAAGCGATAGACCTGCACGTTGTGGTCGGAATTCTCCTCCACGTAGCGCTTGAATTCCTGGGCGAAGACGTCCTGTACGTCGCCTTCGTATTCCTCGTGGGCGTAGCGCCAGTTGTCTGAGTAGGCGGCCGTCGCCATGCCGAGCATCAGGGCGCCGATACCTGCGGTGGCCAGCAGCTTTTGTGACTTCATGGATGCGCTTCCTCTGCAGATTCTGTCAGCGATATCATCGGCAGCATCGCGATGAATTCGCTAACGAAAAGAACATTTTGTTTTTTCAGTGTTTATTCAGGCTAGTGGGGCGATCATTGAGGGTCAAGTTGGTCATTCAACCTTTGCAGAGCCGCGAGATGAGACGGTTTTGTCAGCCTGGAATGGAAGGGTAGTACATCCTTTATCTCATCGGCGCTCGAGAGAGAACGATGCGTGGCATCGCCATGGCGGCTGTGGGCCTCGAGACGACTCAGGGCCTCGCGCTCGGCGTCGAGTTCGGCGGTCTTGAGCCGCTGGCGCAGCGCAGCGACGCTCTCGCGCTCGGCGGCCTCGGCCTTGAGCGAGCGCCGCAGGCGGCGCAGCGGGGCGGTCACCTCGGCCTGCCAGCGGGCCACCGACTCGGGCACCGGACCGGCGGCCAGGCCGTGATGGAACAGCCACAGCCGCCACAGCAGCTCGATCACCTCGACGCCGGCGTCGTCCTGCAGGTGCAGGCAGGCGGCTTCCGCGCCGGGGCGGGCGTAGAGTGCCAGGGCGAAGTCCCATAGCGGATCGGCGGCGAGCCGGGCCCGCAGAGCGGGCGGCAATTCGGTAGAATCGGGCGTCATGATTCGGCTGTCGTCACGGCGGCGGCCCTATGCCTTCCTGTGGAGCCTTCATGATTGCACTGCGCCAAGTTTCCCTGCAACGCGGCACCCAAGCGCTGCTCGAGGACGCCGACCTGACCCTGCACGCCGGCCACAAGGCGGGCATCGTCGGGCCCAACGGCGCCGGCAAGTCGAGCCTGTTCGGCCTGCTGCGCGGCGAGTTCGCCCCCGATCGCGGCGAGCTCGAGATGAGCGGCGGCCAGCGCATCGCCCACATGGCCCAGGAGGTCGAGGCGCTGGAGCGCAGCATCCAGGACTACGTGCTCGACGGTGATCGGGCCCTGCGCGAGGCGGAGGCCGCGCTGGCCAGGGCCCAGCACAAGGGCGACGCCCACCGCGAAGCGGAGCTGCACGGCACCATCGAGGCGCTGGACGGCTACAGCGCCCCGGCCCGGGCCGCCCAGCTGCTGGTCGGGCTCGGCTTCGACCAGGGCGACCTCGCGCGCCCGCTGTCGGACTTCTCCGGCGGCTGGCGGATGCGCGTCAATCTGGCGCGCACCCTGTTCATGCCCTCCGACCTGCTGCTGCTCGACGAGCCCACCAACCACCTGGATCTCGATGCCCTGCTGTGGCTCGAGCAGTGGCTGACCCGCTATCCGGGCACCCTGCTGCTGATCTCCCACGACCGCGACTTCCTGGACGCCGTGTGCGATCACATCGTGCACTTCGATCGCCGTTCGCTGGTGCTGTACCGCGGCAACTACTCCACCTTCGAGCGCACCCGGGCCGAGAAACTGGCCCTGCAGCAGGCCGAGGCGGCCAAGCAGCAGGCGCGCAAGGAAGAGATCGAGCGCTTCGTGGCGCGCTTCCGCTACAAGGCCACCAAGGCCCGCCAGGCCCAGAGCCGGCTGAAGATGCTCGAGCGCATGGGCGAGATCGCCGTGGCCCACGTCGATTCGCCCTTCCACTTCACGCTGCCGTCCGCCGACCGCACCTCGCACCCGCTGCTGGTGCTGGACGAGGCGCGGCTCGGCTATCGCGGCGAGGACGGCGAGACCGTCCAGCTCGAGGGCGTCGACATGACCCTGCAGCCGGGGCAGCGCATCGGCCTGCTCGGCCCCAACGGCGCCGGCAAGTCGACGCTGATCAAGTCGCTGACCGGCGAGCTGCCGCTGCTCGGCGGGCGTCGGGTGCCCGGCGAGCACCTGGCCATCGGCTACTTCGCCCAGCATCAGCTCGAGGGGCTCGACCTTAAGGCCACGCCCTTCATCCACGTGCAGCGGCTATCGCCGCGGGCCGCGGATCTGGACATCCGCAACTTCCTGGGCGGCTTCGGCTTCAAGGGCGACGACGCCTTCGCCGAGGTGGGGCGCTTCTCCGGCGGCGAGAAGGCGCGGCTGGCGCTGGCGCTGGTGGCCTGGCAGAAGCCCAACCTGCTGCTGCTCGACGAGCCGACCAACCACCTGGACCTGGAGATGCGCGAGGCGCTCACCGAGGCGCTGGCCAGCTTCGAGGGCACGGTGATCGTGGTCTCCCACGATCGCCACCTGCTGCGCGCCACCGTGGACGAGTTCTGGCGCGTCGCCGACCACCGGGTCACGCCCTTCGACGGCGACCTCGACGACTATCGCGCCTGGCTCAAGACGCGGCTCGAGAACGAGCGCCGCGAGGCCCGGGCCCAGAAGGTCGAGCGTCAGGAGGCCGCCGAGGCGCCGAAGGAGGATCGCAAGGCCGCGCGTCGCGCCGCCGCCGAGCTGCGCGAGAAGCTGCGCCCGCTCAAGCGCGAGCGCGATCGCGCCGAGCGCGAGATGGAGAAGGTGCAGGCCTCGCTCGGCAAGGTGGAGGACGCCCTGGGCGACGCCGAGCTCTACACCGACGAGGCGCGCAAGGACGAACTCTCCCAGCGGCTGGCCGAGCAGGTCGAGCTGGCGTCGCGGCTCGGCGAGCTGGAGCAGGACTGGCTGGCCGCGGAGGAATCGCTGGAGGCGATGGAAGCGGAACTGCGCGAGGCGACCTGAGGCGCCGGCTCAGCCCTCGAGCAGGAAGGTCACCGGGCCGTCGTTGACCAGCGCCACCTGCATGTCGGCGCCGAATTCGCCGGTGGCGACCCGCGGCCAGGCGGCGCGGGCGCGCTCGACCAGGGCATCGAACAGCCGCTGGCCCTCGGCGGGCGGCGCGGCGCTGGAGAAGCTGGGGCGCAGCCCCTTGCGGGTGTCGGCGGCCAGGGTGAACTGCGACACCAGCAGCAGGCCGCCCTCGGCCTGCTGCAGGTTGAGGTTCATCTTGCCGTCCTGGTCGGCGAACACCCGGTAGTGCAGCAGCTTGTGCAGCAGCCGCTCGACGCTCTGCTCGTCGTCTTCCTTCTCGACGCCGATCAGCGCCAGCAGGCCGTGGTCGATGGCGCCGGTCTCGCGGTCGTCGACGCTGACGCTGGCGTGGCGGACGCGCTGGATCAGGGCTTTCATGGTGCCTTCCTTCTTCTTCCCGCCCTCGGCGGCTGGCAAAAGCCGGCAGCCTAGCACGCCCGCGGTCAGCGCCCCAGCAGGTCGTCCCGGAAGCCGTCGCCCAGCGGTGCCCCGCCGAGCCAGATGCCGAACAGGGCATCGGCCAGCGCCGGCTCGGGCCGCGCATAGAGCGACTCGCCGTTCAGGGCCAGGCTCAGGGTCTCGCCGTCCCAGGTCAGGGCGTAGCGGTCGCCCGGCGAGACGTCGCGGTAGCGGGCGTTGAAGGCCGACAGCGCCGGCTCGAGCGAGCGGAAGTCGGCCGCGCCGAGCTGGTCGCGGAGGGTATCGCGGGTGACCTCGGCGAAGTCACCGGCCTCGATGGCGTGGAAGTACTCGAGTTCCAGGCGCCGCGGCACGTTGCCCGACTGGGGCGCGGGCCGTGGAAAGCCCTCGGCCTGGTAGTAGGCGCCGGCGTAGGCGTCCCAGATCATGTAGCGGAACAGCCCGTGGCCGATCATCCGGAAGGGGCGCCCGTCGACCTGCTGGACGGCGGCGAAGCGGGCGTTCTTGACCACCACCTCCGCGCCGGCGGGCATGGCGGCGAGGCCCGTGGCCAGCGCCAGGGCAAACATGAGGGCGGCGAAGGGCAGGCGCAGCATCGGCATGAAGACATCCTCCAGAGTGGCTATATCTCATACCGACACCGCTTTTCTGTAATGGTTCTGTATAACTATGGCCCTTCGCGTGAGGCCGTTACCAGCTGCGGCACAGCATGACGTCACAGTGCGGCTCGGCCAGGAGTCGCTCGGTGATCTGGCTCTGGCGGCCGAGCTGGCCGCGGCTGCCCAGCGCCAGCAGCTGGGGCGGCTGGCGGCGCAGGCGAGTCAGCAGCACGTCCAGCGGGTCGCCCTGTTCGAGCTCCAGCTCCACCTCGGGCACGCGCTCCAACTCGCCCATCAGCTGCTCGGTCTCCTGCTCCAGGTGGCGGCGCAGGGTGGCGACCTCGCGGTCGCGCCAGCGGGCGTAGTCGCTCGACGAGCCCAGCTCCCGCTCGCCGGGGATGTTCCAGGCGTGCAGCAGGGTCAGCCGGCTCTCGGGGAAGCGCTTGAGGGTCTCGCGCAGGGTGCGGCGGCAGGTCAGCGAGAAGTCGACCGGCACCAGGATGTCCTGCCACGACTGGGTGGCGGGGTGGCTCACCGAGAGCACCGGACAGGGCGCGCCGCGCAGCACCCGGGCCAGGGTGGTGCCGGTGACCAGGTCCGGCTGGCCGCGCTTGCGGTGGGCGCCGAGGATGATCATGTCGGCCTCGCGCTCGTGGGCCTCGCGGATGATCTCGGCGTAGGGTGCGCCGGCCACGGTCTGGATCAGGCTGGCCGGCTCGGCGAGGGCGTAGTCCTCGCGGATGTCGGTGAGGGTGGCGGCGATGTCCGCCACCACGGCTTCCTCGAGATCGTGCAGGACCCGCCGGGGCAGGTAGGGGTCGAGCACGTGGACGACGTCGAGCCGGGCGCCGGTCTCGTTCGCCAGCCGGATGGCGCGGGCGAAGGCGGCGCGGTTCTCGGCGGAGAGATCGCAGGCGAACAGCAGGGTGCGGGACATGGCACAACCCTCGTACGGCCGGAAGATGACCGTTTCAGGATGGGTGGCTGCCGCCGCCCCTGCAAGCTGGGTTTTTCGGTACTGCCCGGTTGCGCCTCGTTACCACAGGGCGTGGAAGTGATGCACCGGCCCGCGGCCCTGGCCCACCGTCAGCTGCGGGCTGGCATCGAGGGCGGCATGCAGCCAGCGCTTGGCCTCGCCGATGGCGCCGACGATGGCGTCGCCGTCGGCGCCGGGCGGGAGATGCGCGAGCTGCGCGGCGATGGCCGAGGACAGCGCACAGCCGGTGCCGTGCAGGTTCTCGGTGGCGATGCGCGGCGCCGGCAGCCACTGGCTGCGCTCGGGCGTGGCCAGCAGGTCGGGGCAGGTCGCGCCGCTCAGGTGGCCGCCCTTGAGCAGCACGTAGGGCGCCTCGAGGGCCTGCAGGGCGGGCAGCATGGCCTCCATGGCGTCCGGGCTGCGCGGCGTCTCGGCGTCGAGCAGCACCGCGGCCTCGGGCAGGTTGGGCGTGATGACATCGGCCAGCGGCACCAGCACGTCGCGCACCGCGGCGATGCCGGCGGCGTCGACCAGGATGTCGCCGCTCTTGGCCACCATCACCGGGTCGAGTACGATCCAGCGCGGGCGGCGGCGGCCGAGCACCTCGGCCAGCGTCTCGGCCACGGCGCGGTCGGCGACCATGCCGATCTTCACCGCGTCGATGCGCACGTCGTCGAGCAGGTTCTCGAGCTGCTCGCCGATCACCGGCGCCGGCACCGGGTGGACGGCGGCCACGCCCCGGGTGTTCTGGGCGATTACCGCGGTGATGACGTTGGTGGCGTAGGTGCCCAGCGCCGAGAGCGTCTTGAGGTCGCCCTGCAGGCCCGCGCCGCCGGAGGGGTCGGAGCCGGCGATGGTAAGCGTATGGGGAATGGAGGACATCGTATGTCGTCTCGTGGCGTGAATCCGGCGCCTAGCATACGCCAGCGGCCGGGCAGGCGGCCATGCTGAGCCTCTTTATGATCGCCCTGGCCAGCGCCACCCTGCTGCCTGGCGGCTCCGAGGCGTGGCTGGCCCGGCAGTGGTGCCAGGGCGGGGCGCTGCCGGCGCTGTGGGCGGCGGCCACCGCGGGCAACGTGCTGGGCAGCCTGATCAACGTGGCGCTGGGCCGCTATGCCCGGCACTTTCAGGATCGCCGCTGGTTTCCGGTCTCGCCGCGTGGCCTGGCGCGGGCGGAGCGCGGCTACCGGCGTTTCGGCGAGGCCAGCCTGCTGCTCTCGTGGGCCCCGGTGATCGGCGATCCGCTGACCGTGCTGGCAGGCATCTTCCGACTGCCCTGGTGGCGGGCCACGCTGTGGATCCTGGTCGCCAAGGGCGGGCGCTATGCGCTGGTGCTGGCAATGGCCGAGGCCTGGCTGGCGTCCTACTGCGGATAGTCTGGACCCTTCAAACGCAGCAGGGCCGCCCGAAGGCGGCCCTGTTGCGTGCAGCTGTTGTCTTGAGCTCCGAGCCTTATTCGGCGGCGCTGGTGGTGTCGCCTTCCGGGTTGCGGGCGTTGTAGTAGGCCTGCTCGGAGATAGCGTGGTAGTTCTCCACCTTCTCCTGGAAGGCACGGTAAGACTCGTAGATCTTGCCGGCCATCTCGCTGGACTCGGCCAGCTCGGCGACCACGTCTTCGGAGTGCTCCTTGGCCTGGGCCAGCACGTCGTCCGGCAGACGGCGCAGTTCGACGTCGTGCTCGTTGATCAGCGTCTCCAGGGCGTCGTTGTTGCGGGCGGTGTACTCGTCCAGCACGTCGGCGTTCACGTCGCGGATGGCGGTGCGCAGGATCGCCTGGAGATCGTCCGGCAGCGATGCCATGGCCTCGTCGTTGACGATCGCCTCGAACATCACGGTCGGCTCGTGCCAGCCCGGATAGTAGTAGTAGTCCGCGGCCTGGTGGAGGCCGAAGGCCAGGTCGTTGTAGGGGCCGATCCACTCGGTGGCATCGATGGCGCCGGACTGCAGCGAGGTGAAGATCTCGCCGCCGGGCATGTTGACGATCGCCACGCCCATGCGGTTCATGACCTCGCCGCCGAGGCCCGGCATGCGCATCTTCAGGCCGTCTAGATCGTCGACCGAGTTGATCTCCTCGTTGTACCAGCCGCCCATCTGCACGCCGGAGGCACCGGCGGCCATGACGTCGACCCCGAACGGCTCGTAGAGCTCGTTCCACAGCTCCAGGCCGCCGCCGTAGTGCAGCCAGGCGTTCATCTCCTGGGCGTTCATGCCGAACGGCACGGCGGCGAAGAACTGGGCCGCCGGCGCCTTGCCCTTCCAGTAGTAGGAGGCGGAGTGGCCCAGCTCGGCGGTGCCCTCGGACACGGCGTCGAAGACCTCGAAGCCGGGCACCAGCTGGCCGGCGCCGAACACCTCGATGGTCAGCCGGCCGTCGGACATCTGTTCGACCAGCTCGGCGAGGCGCTCGGGGCCCTGGCCGACGCCGGGGAAGTTCTTCGGCCAGGAGGTCACCATCTTCCACTCGAAGGTCTCCTGGGCCTGAGCCTGGGCCCCGACGAGCAGTAGGCCGGTGGCGGCACCGGCGAGGGTAATGGCGTTGGCGAGTGACGTGCGTTGCATGCTTGCTCCCTAGATCTGTTGTGGCGTTGTTGAACCGGGGATTCCGGCAGGGCAGGGCTTGCACAAGGCTCGGCCGGGCCGAGCCGTCGTGGGAAGGACGGTGAGTCGCTTCCGACACTGTAGTCGTCGGCGCCCGCGTCTCGTCCACGGGGCGCCAACGCTGCGCTGGGGCCGGCGCCGCTAGAACTGCTGCGGCAGCCAGGTGGCCAGCTGCGGGAAGAACGACAGCGCGATGAGCATCGCCAGCTGCAGGGCGATGAACGGCATCACGCCGCGGTAGATAGCCGAGGTCGGCACCGAATCCGGGGCCACCCCGCGCAGGTAGAACAGCGCGAAGCCGAACGGCGGCGTCAGGAACGAGGTCTGCAGGTTGATGGCGATCATGATGCCCAGCCACACCGGGTCGAGGCCCATGGCCAGCAGGATCGGGCCGACGATCGGCACCACCACGAAGGTGATCTCGATGAAGTCGAGAATGAAGCCGAGCAGGAAGATCACCAGCATCACGATGAGGGTGGCGCCGACCACGCCGCCGGGCATGCTCTCGAACAGGTGGGTGACCAGCTCCTCGCCGCCGTAGGCGCGGAACACCAGCGAGAACAGCGCCGCGCCGATCAGGATCAGGAACACCATGGTGGTGACGTCCACGGTGGAGCGCAGCACCTCCTTGAGGGTGGCCATGTCCAGGCGGCGATAGGCCAGGGCCAGCACCAGCGCGCCGAAGGCGCCGACCGCGGAGGCCTCGGTGGGCGTGGCGAAACCGCCGAGGATCGAGCCCAGCACCACCACGATCAGCACGATCGGCGGCACCAGCCCCTTGAGCAGCAGCAGGCCGAGGCCGCCCTGGTGGCCGAGCTCCTCCATCAGGTCGCGGCGATCGACGGCCGGGGCGGAGGCGGGCTTGATCCAGGCGGTCACGGCGACGTAGACGATATACAGCCCCACCAGGATCAGGCCGGGCACCAGCGCGCCCATGAACAGGTCACCCACCGAGACGGTCTTGGGACTGAAGATGCCCATCGACAGCTGGGCCTGCTGGTAGGCGGAGGACAGCACGTCGCCCAGCAGCACCAGGGCGATGGAAGGCGGGATGATCTGGCCCAGGGTGCCGGTGGCACAGATGGTGCCGGTGGCCAGCGGCATGCTGTAGCCGCGCTTGAGCATGGTCGGCAGCGACATCAGGCCCATGGTGACCACGGTGGCGCCGACGATGCCGGTGGAGGCGGCCAGCAGCATGCCGACCACGGTCACCGAGATGCCGAGGCCGCCGCGCAGCGAGCCGAACAGCAGCGCCATGGCCTCGAGCAGCGTCTCCGCGACCCGGGATTTCTCCAGCAGTACCCCCATCAGCACGAACAGCGGCACCGCCAGCAGCGTCTGGTTGCTCATGATGCCGTAGAGGCGGTTGGGGAAGGCGGCCAGGTAGCCGCCGTCGAAGTTGGCGTCGACGCCCAGCGCCTCGAGGCCGAAGCCCAGGCCGGCGAAGGCCAGGGCGGTGCCGGCCAGCGACAGGGCGACCGGGTAGCCAAACATCAGGACGGTGCAGATCACGGCGAACAGCACCAGTGGCATGAACTCCAGCATCACAGGTGCTCCTCGTGGTGGTCGGGGACGTCGGCCTCGGGATCGAAGCGGCCGATCAGGATCAGCAGATTACGCGAGGCCTCGACCAGGCCCTGCAGGATCATCAGCCCGGCGAACACCGGGATCAGGGTCTTGAGCAGGAAAATGCCGGGGATGCCGCCGGTGTCCGGCGAGGTCTCGAGGATCGCCCAGGACTTGCTGACGTAGCCCAGGCTGGACAGGATCACGAAGGTCATGAAGGGCAGCAGCAGGAACAATGTGCCCAGCAGGTCGACCAGCGCCTTGCGCTTCGCCGTCATGGCCCGATAGAAGATGTCCACCCGTACGTGGCCGCCGTGGCGCAGGGTGTAGCCGGCGGCCAGCATGAACACCGTGGCGTGCATGTACATCACCGATTCCTGCATGGGGATGCTGTTGATGCTGAAGGCATAGCGCAGCACCACGATCAGGAACTGGACCAGCATCATCAGCAGGATCAGCCAGGACAGGCCGCGGCCGAGCCACTCGGAGAAGCGGTCGAGCCGGGCCAGGAGGCTCGGGAGCTCGTGGGTGGAAGGCATGGGCGATCGCTCGAGGTTGCAAGAATGTCGAGATATTAGCGCCGTGCGTTGAAACGGCCCAGCCGACTATACGGGAATTGGTCAACGCCTGTCAGAAGGCCGGGTGGGACATTGGTCTTACCCCTGCCCCGATGCCGGGGCGCTAGGCGCGGCCCAGGCTGGTGCGGCAGGCGTCGGGCAGCTGGATCTCGATCGCCACCGGCAGGTGGTCGGAGAACAGGTGCTCCAGCACCTCGACCCGGTCGGCCTCCAGGGAGTCGGAGAGCAGGATGTGATCCAGGGCGCGGCGGGGCTGCCAGGAGGGATAGCTCAGCGGCGGGCGCACCGGATGCAGCGGCAGGGCCTCGCGGAAGCGCGAATGGGCGTGGATCTGGTCCGGCGTGCAGTTGAGGTCGCCCATCACCACCACGTGGCGCAGGGGCTGGATCAGCTCGCTGAGGTAGTCGAGCTGGCGCACGCGGCCGCGATGGCTCAGTGCCAGGTGGGCGACGAACACGTGCAGGGCGTCGGGGCCGTCGCCGAAGCGGGCGTGGATGGCGCCGCGGCCGGGCAGGGTGCCGGGCAGGCGGTGCTCCTCGATGCGCGCCGGGGTCAGCTTCGACAGCAGGCCGTTGCTGTGCTGGGCCACGCGACCCAGGTTGCGGTTCAGCTGCTGGTAGTGGTGGGGGAAGCCGGCGTGGCTGGCCAGGTATTCGACCTGATTGACGTGGCCGGAACGGAAGCTGCCGCCGTCCACCTCCTGCAGGCCGACGATGTCGAAGCCGCCGAGCACCTCGCCCATGGCGTCGAGGCGCTCGCCGCGGCGGGGGTGGGGCAGCAGGTGCTGCCAGCCCCGGGTCAGGTAGTGATGGTAGGCCGAGGTCTGGATGCCCACCTGCAGGTTGAAGGTCAGCAGCTTCAGGGGCTTCCCCTGCGGGGCCAGGCCCCTGTCCTCGGCCGGATGGGTCATGTTATTCGGCCCGCTCCTCGCGCACCTGGTCGACCAGGGCGCCGGCGATCTGCGGCATGTTGTCGAGGCTGCCGGCGGTGCTCGGGCTGACCACGAAGCGGCCGTCGACGATCAGCGCCGGCACGCCCATCAGCTTCATGCTGCGCATCCGCGCATGGGCGCGGTTGACCTGGGACTTCACGCCGAAGGCGTCCAGGGCGTCGAGGGCCTCGTCCTCGCTGACCCCGTACTGGCTGAAGAAGGCCGCGATGTCCTCGCTGTCGGTCAGCTGGGCGCCCTGCTCGTGGATGGCGTCGAAGAAATCGCTGTGCATCTGCTGCTGAATGCCCAGCTGCTGCGCCGCATAGAAGGCGGTGGCGTGGCGGTTCCAGGCGCCGCCCATGGTGGCCGGCATGCGCTGGAACTCGACGTCCTCGGGCAGTTCGTCGACCCAGGCGTTGAGGCTGTCTTCCAGAGCGTAACAGTGCGGGCAGCCGTACCAGAAGGCCTCGGTGACCTCGATCTTGCCGTCGGCGACCTGGGTCTGGACCGGCTCGTCGAGCACGGTGTAGTCCTGGCCGGCGACCGGCGCGGCGGAGGCGAAAGTGGACAGGCCGAGGCCGGCCACGGCGACCATCAGTGACTTGAGCATTCGGGGAGTCTCTCCTTGATATGACGTGTGCCTAGCGCCGTCGTTCGAGAACGGCGTTCGCGACCTTGGAGTCGCCGCCGGGCCAGGGGTTCCCTGGCGCCGGCGGTCTCGGCGCGGCCAGGCTCAGTGCAGCCCGTGCACGTAGTTGGCGACCGCCTCCATGTCGCGCTCGCTCATCTTGGCCGCGATGTCGCGCATGATAGCGCTGGCATCGTTGGCGCGCTCGCCGGCGGCGAAGGCCTGCAGGGTGGTGACGACATAGTCGCGCTGCTGGCCCGAGAGGGCCGGGTAGCCGGCGCTGCCGATGCCCGTGCCGGTCGGGGTGTGGCAGGCCGCGCAGGCCGGCAGGCCTTTCTCCATGTCGCCGGCGCGGTACAGCTCGCGGCCGCGCTCGACCAGGGCGGGATCGGGGTCGGCCTGGCCCAGCGCCGGCTCCATGCCGGCATAGTAGGCGGCCACGTCCCAGGCGTCCTGGTCGGAGAAACCGTCCACCTGGCCGACCATCTGCGGCACCTGGCGGTTGCCATCGCGGATGTCCATGATCTGCTTGGCCAGATAGGAGGCCTGCTGGCCGGCCAGGTTGGGAAAGGCCGGGGTGATGCCGATACCGTCCTGGCCGTGGCAGGCGGCGCAGGCCGCGGCCTTGTCGCGACCCGCGGCGGCGTCGGCGTCGGCCAGGGACGCGGCATGGGTGGCGCCGGAGGCGCCCAGGGTAATGGCCAGGCTTGCCAGAAGCTTTCTCATCGCGAATCCACACTGCCGTTTTGGAGTGGAGCGGGCGGGGTCGCCTGTCGCTGGCGTTGGGTGCACGGTGTATACTGCCGCCCCCGGCCGCAGACAAAATCGACTGCAGTATAAAAGGAACACCGGAATCGCGGAAATGCAACCCGCGACGCCCTTGATCGACGTCAGGAACCCCGCCATGTCGCGCCTCAATTATCAGGCAGCCAGCTTCATCACCAGTGCGCCGACGCTGGCGAAATGTCCCGCCGATGCCGGGGCCGAGGTCGCCTTCGCCGGCCGTTCCAACGCCGGCAAGTCCAGCGCCATCAACGCCCTGACGCGCCAGAAGGCGCTGGCGCGCACCTCCAAGACCCCGGGTCGTACCCAGCTGATCAACTTCTTCTCGCTGGGCGAGGGCGACGCGCATCGCCTGGTCGACCTGCCGGGCTACGGCTATGCCAAGGTCCCCGAGCAGGTGAAGCTGGAGTGGCAGCGTCACCTTTCCGACTACCTGCGCCGGCGTGCCTCGCTGCGGGGGCTGGTGCTGCTGATGGACGTGCGCCATCCGCTCACCGAGTTCGACCAGACCCTGCTCGGCTGGGCCGACGAGGCCGACATGCCGGTGCATATCCTGCTGACCAAGGCCGACAAGCTGAAGCGTGGCGCGGCCAAGAACGCCCTGCAGCAGGTGCGCTCGCGGCTGCGCGAGTGGGAGGATCTGGTGACCGTGCAGCTGTTCTCGTCGCTCAAGAAGGACGGCATCGAGGAGGTGCATCAGCGCCTCGACGACTGGCTGCTCTCCGAACCCCAGTAAGCCTCGGCGTCGCTCGGCCGGTCGACACCTTCCCCCGGTGCCCCGGCCGAGTGCTTCACATCATTCCTTACCCAGCCTCTCCAGCAGCGCCGGCAGCTCGCGGATATGCGAGAGCCGGTGCACGCCGGCGGGCATCGCCTCGCCGTGGGGCGTGTCGCCGGCGATCCAGGCCGCCTGCATGCCCAGCCGCACCGCCGGCAGGATGTCCTCCTGCCAGGAATCGCCGATATGCATCGCCCGCTCGGGCGTGGTGCCGAGCTTGGCCAGCGTCATCAGGAAACAGCGCGGGTCCGGCTTGGGGGCGTGCATCTCGCCGGCGGCGATCGAGACCTCGAAGTGGCGCGACAGTTCGAGCCGGTGGAAGGCGAGGTTGCCGTTGGTGATCGAGGCCAGCCGATAACGCTGGCGCAGATCCTCGAGCATCGGCTCCACTTCCGGATAGGGCGAGACGCGCAGGCGCAGGCCGTGGAACTGCTCCATGGCCGCCAGCGCCCACATCCAGGCCGCCGAACGCGGCAGGCCGAATGCCTCCAGCAGCGCACACAGCGCCTGCTCGCGAATCCAGGTGAAGTCGCCGCGGCGCAGCGGATGGCGCTCGGCCAGCTCGCGCCTCATGCGCTGGTAGGCCTCGATCGGCATGCGCTCACTGAAGCGGCCCAGTTGATGCTCGCCGCGTTCGGCGAGCCAGGCGGCGAGAGACTCGTCGAGCCAGGCGTAGTGGCCGTCCTCGGTGAGGGTCATCACGCCCTGGTTGTCCCACAGGGTGTCGTCGAGATCGAAGGTCAGGGCCTGGAGAGGGCGCTGGCCGGGGTGGTGGCCGGGGTGGTGGAGAGGGCGTCGGGTCATGGGGAAGTGTCGCTGTCATCGGGGCGGCGTCGCGCCCGGGGGTGTGCCGCGTCGTACCCGGTGGCCAGGTGCTGCCAGTCCAGCCGGGTGTAGACCTGAGTGGTAGACAGGTGGGCATGGCCCAGGAGTTCCTGGACCGCGCGCAGGTCCTGGCTGGATTCGAGCAGGTGGCTGGCGAAGGAATGGCGCAGGCGGTGCGGATGCAGGTGCTCGTCGAGGCCGCGCCGGCGGGCCAGCTGGGCCAGGCGCTGCTGGATCGCCCGATGGCCGAGGCGCCCGCCCCGGGCGCCGACGAACAGCGCGCTCTCGCCGTCGCCTGCCAAAGCGCCGCGCAGGCTTAGCCAGGCGTCCAGGGCCTGGCGGGCGCGTCCGCCCACCGGCACCTGACGCGGCTTGCCGCCCTTGCCCAGCACCCGCACCCGCTGGGGCTGAAGGTCGCTCAGGTCCAGCGCCGCCAGTTCGGCCAGGCGTAGCCCGCTGGAGTAGAACAGCTCGAGCATGGCCTGGTCACGCACCGCCAGCGGCGAGCCGTCGTGGGGCGTGTCGAGGAAGCGCGCGAGGGCGTCCACGTCCACCGGGCGCGGCAGGTCCTTGGGCGCCTTGGGCGTGCGCACCAGTTCCGTCGGGTTGTGGGCCAGCCGGCCGTCGCGGCGCAGCCATTCGGCGAAGCGCGCCACGGCGGCACGGCGGCGGGCCAGGCTGCGCGGTGCCAGGCCGCGGGCCCGCTCGCCGCCGAGGAAGCGCCGCATCAGGGCCACGTCCAGCGCGCCGCCGTCGTCCACGCCCTGGGCATCGAGGAAGTCGGTCAGCGCCGCCAGATCCTGCCGATAGGCGCTCACCGTGGCCGGGCTCGCGGTGCGGGCGAGCTCGGCGAGGCAGGCCTCGACCTGACGCGCCAGCAGGGTGTCGTCAGCCATGGCGGGCGGGTGCCAGCCGCACCAGCAGGCGGGCGACCACGTCACCGACGTACTCGGTGAACAGGGTGTCCATGCTGGCGCGGAAGTGGTCCGGGTCGGGGCTGGCCAGCACCAGGTAGCCCATGGGCTCGCCCAGGGTCAGCCGCGCCAGGGCGCAGGAGCCGGCCTGTTCGGGCGCCGGCGCATGGGGCAGCAGGCGCTTCCAGTCGCCGGGCGTGAGCCGTACACAGCGGCTGGTGCGGCCGTCGAGCAGCGCATTGAGGCGCCGGGTCGCGTGATCGTCGAGCACCTGGCGGGGGGCCTGGGGCGGGGTCGGCTCGTCGTCGGTGAGCGAGGCCGGGCACCACAGCGCCAGCGCCGGGGTCTGGAAGCGTTCGCTGAACTGGGTCGCCAGCGCCTGGCCGAGGGCGTCGCCGTCCTCGGCCTCGAGCAGCGCCAGCACCAGCTCGCGGGTGCGCCGGTACTGGGCCTCGTTGTGGCGGGCCGACTCGAGCAGCTGCTCGAGCCGGTCTTCGGCCTGCTCGGCGCGGCCGCGCAGGTCGTGCACCAGGCGTTCCAGCAGGGAGGTGGCGCCCCGGGCCTCGGGATGCGGCACCCGGAGCTGCTGCAGCAGGCCCTCGCGGCCGACGAAGAAGTCCGGATGGCGGGCCAGCCACTGGGCGACGACGTCGGGGTCCAGGGTCTTGCGCGGCTCGGGGGCGGCTTGGCTCATGGGCGATCTCTCCTCTGCGTTGGGCGCGCGGTGTTGTCGGTCTTTATGCCAGGGGCACGCGTCCCTCGAAGACCCGCGTGGCGGGTCCGGTCATGGTCAGGTGGGCGTCGTCGCCGGACCAGGCGATCTCCAGGTCGCCGCCGGGCAGGTGCACGGTGACCGGGCTCTCGAGCCAGCCCAGGCGGATGCCGGTGGCCACCGCGGCGCAGGCGCCGGTGCCGCAGGCCAGGGTCTCGCCGCTGCCGCGCTCGTACACCCTCAGCCTGATGTCATGCGGCGACACGACCTGCATGAAGCCGGCGTTGACCCGTTTCGGGAAGCGCGGGTGATGCTCGATGAGCGGGCCCAGGCGCTCCACCGGGGCGCCGTCGACGTCGTCCACCCGCAGCACCGCGTGAGGATTGCCCATCGATACCACGCCGACCTCGAGGGTCTCGCCCTCGACGGTGAGCGCGTGTCGCGGGCGATCCTCGTCGGCCTCGAAGGGCAGCGCCTCGGGGGCGAAGCGCGGGGTGCCCATGTCGACGCGCACCCGCTCGTCCTCCTCGACCACCAGGGTCAGGGGGCCGCCGGCGGTCTCGACGCGGATCTCGTGCTTGTGGGTCAGGCGCTGGTCACGCACGAAGCGGGCGAAGCAGCGGGCACCGTTGCCGCAGTTCTCCACCTCGCTGCCGTCGGCGTTGTAGATCCGGTAGCGGAAGTCCATGTCGGGGTCGCGCGGCGGCTCGACCACCAGCAGCTGGTCGAAGCCGATGCCGAAGCGGCGGTCGGCCAGGGCGCGGATCTGCTCGTCGCGCAGCCGCGCCCGCTGGCTGATCAGGTCGACCACCATGAAGTCGTTGCCCAGCCCGTGCATCTTGGTGAACTGCAGCAGCATCAAGGCGTCTCCGCGCTGTCGTCCGGCAGCACCGCTTCGCCGGCCCACAGGTCCTCGAGGCGCTCGCGGCGGCGCACCAGGTGGGCGCGATCGCCGTCGACCATGACCTCGGCCGGGCGCGGGCGGCTGTTGTAGTTGGAGGCCATGACGAAGCCGTAGGCGCCGGCGGAGCGCACCGCCAGCAGGTCGCCCGGGGCGATGGCCAGCTCGCGGTCCTTGCCGAGGAAGTCACCGGTCTCGCACACCGGGCCGACCACGTCGTAGGTGTCGCTGGCGCGCTCGCCGGTAGTGTCGACCGCCAGGATCGCCTGCCAGGCCTGGTACAGCGAGGGCCGGATCAGGTCGTTCATGGCCGCGTCGACGATGGCGAAGTTCTTGGTCTCGCCGGGCTTGAGGAACTCGACGCGGGTCAGCAGCACGCCGGCGTTGGCGGCGATCGAGCGGCCCGGCTCGAACAGCAGGGTCAGGCGCTCGCTGCCCGGCCAGCACGACAGCCGCTCGAGCAGCGCGGAGGCGTAGTCGAACGGCTGCGGCGGGCGCTCGTCCTGGTAGGTCACGCCGAGGCCGCCGCCGAGGTCCAGATGCTCGATCTCGATGCCGTCCTCGCGCAGCTTCTCGAGCAGCACCAGCAGGCGGTCGAGGGCGTCGAGGAAGGGCGTGGTGTCGGTGAGCTGGGAGCCGATGTGGCAGTCCAGCCCGGCCACCCGGACGTGTTCCATGGCGGCGGCCTGGCGGTAGACCTCGTAGGCCTCGTCCACCGGGATGCCGAACTTGTTGTCCTTGAGCCCGGTGGAGATGTAGGGGTGAGTGCCGGCGTCGACGTCGGGATTGACCCGCAGCGAGACCGGGGCGACCTTGCCCATGCCCCGAGCCACGGCCTCGAGGCGCTCGAGCTCGGCCCGCGACTCGACGTTGAAGCACTTGATGCCCACCGACAGCGCGCGCTCGAGCTCGTTCTCCTCCTTGGCCACGCCGGAGAACACCACCTTGGCCGGATCGCCGCCGGCCACCAGCACCCGCTCCAGCTCGCCCACCGAGACGATGTCGAAGCCGGCACCGAGCCGCGCCAGCAGGTTGAGCACCGCCAGGTTGGAGTTGGCCTTCACCGCGTAGCAGATCAGGTGCGGGTGGCTGCCCAGGGCCTCGGTGTAGGCGCGGAAGTGACGCGCCAGGGTGGCCTTGGAATAGACGTAGCAGGGCGTGCCGAATTCCTCGGCCAGGCGCGGCAGGGCCACGTCTTCCGCGTGGAGCACGCCGTCGCGATATTCGAAATGGTCCATCAGTCTTCCTCGGCGCTGCGTGTGTCGTCGGCGTTGGCATCGTCGCCCTGGGCATCGTCGTTGCCCTGGGCGTCGTCGTTGCCCTGGGCGTCGTCCTGCGGGTCATTCTGGGGCGCGTAGCGCTCCGCGGCGGCCTCGTCGCCGGGCAGGTAGAGCGGGCCCTTCTGGCCGCAGCCGGCCAGCAGGGCGAGCGTCAGCAGGGCGAGGGGGGCGAGGCGGCGCATCAGCCCTCGCCTCCCCGGGTGTCGGCAGCGGTCAGCGCGGCCAGGGCCTCGCGGGCCCGCTGGGCGGCGGCGCGTACCTGGTCCGGGGCGGTGCCGCCGATGTGATTGCGGGCGGCCACCGAGCCTTCGAGGGTCAGCACCTCGAACACGTCCTGCTCGATGACGTCGGAGAACTGGCGCAGCTCCTCGAGGCTCATGTCGGAGAGGTCCTTGCCCTCGCGCAGCCCGTAGGCCACGGACTGGCCGACGATCTCGTGGGCGTCGCGGAAGGCCACGCCGCGGCACACCAGGTAGTCCGCCAGGTCGGTGGCAGTGGAGAAGCCCTTGCGCGCGGCCTCGCGCATGCTGTCGGCCTTGGCCTCGATGGCCGGCACCATGTCGGCGAACGCCTTGAGGCAGTCCTGCACGGTGGTCACGGCGTCGAACAGCGGCTCCTTGTCCTCCTGGTTATCCTTGTTGTAGGCCAGCGGCTGGGACTTCATCAGCGTCAGCATGCCCATCAGGTGGCCGTAGACGCGGCCGGTCTTGCCGCGCACCAGCTCGGGCACGTCCGGGTTCTTCTTCTGCGGCATGATCGAGGAGCCGGTGCAGAAGCGGTCGGGCAGGTCGATGAAGTCGAACTGGGCGCTGGTCCACAGCACCAGTTCCTCGCTCATGCGCGACAGGTGCATCAGCAGGGTGCTGGCGAAGGCGGTGAACTCGATGGCGAAGTCGCGGTCGCTGACGGCGTCGAGGCTGTTCTCGGCGGGGCGGTCGAAGCCCAGCAGCTCGGCGGTCACGTGGCGGTCGATCGGGTAGGTGGTGCCGGCCAGGGCGGCGGCGCCCAGCGGCAGCACGTTGACCCGCTTGCGGCAGTCGAGCAGGCGTTCGTGGTCGCGGGCGAGCATCTCCTGCCAGGCCAGCAGATGGTGGCCGAAGGTCACCGGCTGCGCGGTCTGCAGGTGGGTGAAGCCGGGCATGATGGTGTCGGCCTCGCGGTCGGCCAGCGCGATCAGGCCCTGGCGCAGGCGGGCGAGTTCGGCGGCCACGGTATCGATCTCGTCGCGCAGGAACAGGCGGATGTCGGTGGCCACCTGATCGTTGCGCGAACGGCCGGTGTGCAGCTTCTTGCCGGTGATGCCGATCTTGTCGGTGAGCCGCGCCTCGATGTTCATGTGCACGTCCTCGAGGTCCACCGACCACTCGAAGGTGCCGGCCTCGATCTCCGCCTGGACCTCGTCGAGGCCGGCCAGGATGGCGTCGCGCTCGTCCTCGGTGAGCACCCCGACCCGTGCCAGCATGGTGGCGTGGGCGCGGGAGCCCTGGATGTCGTGGTGGGCCAGACGCTGGTCGAAGCCGACCGAGGCGGTGAAGCGGGCGACGAAGGCGTCGGTGGGCTCGCTGAAGCGGCCGCCCCAGGACTGGTTGGTGCTATCGTTCGTCGGGGTTTGGCTCATCGGGCTGGCATCCTGCATGACGGTAAGAGGGAGGCGGCGAGCGGCGGGCCGTGCCGGCTTGACATGGCGGAAAGTGTACCAGAGTCCGCGGGTCAGGCGAGGGGGCCGGGCGCTTCCCCGGCCGTCGCCCCGGCGCCCCGCGCATGCCTGGCGGCGACGATCGGAAGGCGGTCCTGGCGGGGCGGCGATTTTCCTGGCCTGCCGGGTCCTTTATGATGAAGTGATATCAGAGATCACCGGGCGCCCGCGCGATGGGAGGCGCCGGCGCTATGAACCGGGACGGAGAGAAGCCTGTGCAAGCCATGACAACGTTGCGTATCGCCACCCGCAAGAGCCAGCTGGCCCTGTGGCAGGCCGAATACGTCCGTGACCGCCTGATGGCGACGCACCCCGAGCTCAAGGTGGAGCTGGTGCCGATGTCCACCCGCGGCGACAAGATCCTCGACACGCCGCTGGCCAAGGTCGGCGGCAAGGGGCTGTTCGTCAAGGAACTCGAGGAGGCGATGCTCGACGGCCGCGCCGACATCGCGGTGCATTCCATGAAGGACGTGCCGATGCATTTCCCCGAGAGCCTGGGGCTGTCGGTGATCCTCGAGGGCGCCGACCCCACCGACGCCTTCGTCTCCAACCACTACGCTTCCCTGGACGAGCTGCCCGAGGGCGCGCGCATCGGCACTTCCAGCCTGCGCCGCGGCCTGCAGATGCGCGAGGCGCGCCCCGACCTCGAGGTGCTGAGCCTGCGCGGCAACGTCCAGACCCGCCTCGGCAAGCTCGACGACGGCGAGTTCGATGCCATCCTGCTGGCCACCTCCGGGCTCAAGCGCCTGGGGCTCGGCGACCGCATCACCATGGAGCTGCCGCCGGAGGTCTGCCTGCCGGCCTGCGGCCAGGGGGCGCTGGGCATCGAGTGCCGCATGCACGACGCCGAGTTGATCTCGCTGCTGGCGCCGCTCGATGACCCGGCCACCGCCACGCGGGTGCGCGCCGAGCGCGCCATGAACACCCGCCTCGAGGGTGGCTGCCAGGTGCCGATCGGTGGCCATGCGGTGTTCGAGGACGACGGCCAGACCCTGTGGCTGCGCGCCCTGGTCGGCAACCCCGAGGGCTCCGAGGTGCTGCGCGCCGAGGGCCGCGGTTCGATCCACGAGCCCGAGGCGCTGGGCATCCGCGTCGCCGAGGAGCTGCTGGACATGGGCGCCGGCGATATCCTCGCCGAGGTCTACGGCGGCGGCTGATGGCGAATTCGCCGGTACTGATCTGCCGTCCCGGCTCCCGGGCCGCGGCGCTGGCCGAGGCCATCGCCGCGCGCGGCTTCGCCGTCGAGCACGGCGAGGCCATGGCCCTGGAGGCGCTGCCGGAAACCGCCGAGCAGCGGGCTGCCTGGCTGGACTTCGATCAGTTCCGGCGGGTGGTGGTGGTCAGTCCCTTCGCCGCCGAATGCCTGGCCGAGGCGCTGGATCGCTACTGGCCTCAGTTGCCGGTGGGCATCGACTACTATGCCGTGGGCGCGGCCACCGCCGAGGTGCTGCACCGCGAACTCGGCGTGCGCGTGCATGTGCCGCCGGCCGGCGGCGGCGATACCAGCGAGGCGCTGCTCGGCCTGGGGTCGCTCACGCGACTCGACGAGCAGAAGGTGCTGCTGGCGGCGGGCGAGGGCGGCCGGGCGCTGCTCGGCGAGACGCTCACCGAAAGGGGGGGGCGGCTGACCCGGCTGGCGCTCTATCGCCGCCGCCTGCTCGAGCCCGACACGGCGCTCGCCAGCCGGCTCGCCACGGGCGACTATCGTGCCCTGGTGGTGACCAGCGGAGAAATCCTCGAACATCTGGCAAGATGGTGCTCGCGCGCCGCCTTGCACCAACCGCTAATCGTGTCCAGTACCCGGTTGGCTACACTGGCCGGCACGCTGGGGTTTCGTCGCCCCGTGGTGGCGGCGGGAGCCACGCCCGCCGCGCTGGCGAAGGCCGTGGCCGAGGCAGACCCGGAGAGGGCCGATGTCGATCATGACGATCTCGAAAAGGGCTAGCGACAGATGAGCAAGCAATACAACGATCAGGACGAACAACAGACGCCCTCCGGCGCCGGGAATGGCGCCGACTCGTCGCCCCAGGTCGAGGCCGAGGCGAACCCGAGCAGCGGCACTTCCTCACGCCGGTCCCGGCGTCGTGGCAAGGGCGGCGGCGCGGCCAAGGGCAGCGAGTCGAACGGCGACAAGGCTTCTTCTCAGCAGGCGTCCGCCAAGCCCGACGCGTCCGGTGGAAGCAAGGCCGATGCCGCCGCGCCGGCCAAGGGCACCGCCTCCGCCGGCAAGAGCGGCGGGGCTTCCCCTTCGGGCAGTGCGAAGACGGGCGCGGCAAGCAAGCCGGCCTCGGGCAAGTCCGGCGGCAGCGGGGGTACCGCCAGTGCCGCCGGCGGCAATGACGGTTCCGGCAAGGGCGGCGGCAAGGCCGGTGCCCTGGCGCTGGGGCTGGTGATCCTGCTCGGCGCCGGCGGTGCCTACTTCGGCTGGCAGGTCTGGCAGCGCCTCGACGCCCAGCGCCAGGACCTGGCCGCGCTGCCCGAGCAGCCCGCGACCCAGGGCGCGCTGGATGACCTGGCCTCGCGGCTGGAGAACGGCCAAAGCGAGCGCGATGCTGCCATCAGCGACCTGCGCAGCGAGTTCTCCGACTACCGCGGCAGCGTCGACGACGCCCTCGACCGGGTGCTCGAGGAGCTGGCCAGCGAACAGCAGACCGACGAGCGCGACTGGCTCCACGCCGAGGCCGCCTATCTGCTGCGCCTGGCCAACCAGCGCCTGCAGCTCGAGCGCGACGTCGAGGGGGCCATGGCGCTGCTGCGCACCGCCGATGCCCGGCTGCGCGAGGCGGACAACCCGGCGCTGCTGCCGGTGCGCCGCGAGATCGCCTCCGAGCTGGCCGAGCTGGAGGCCGTGCCCCGGGTCGACCGTACCGGCCTCTACCTGGCGCTGAACGCCCAGCAGGAGCGGATCGCCGGGCTGCCGCTGGCCCAGGACATCGAGGAGATCGCCGCCAACTCCACCATCGAGGAGGCGCCGAGCGGCGGCTGGCAGCAGCAGCTCTCGCGCTTCGGCGAGGAGCTCAAGGACCTGGTCACCGTGCGCCAGCATGGCGAGGCGATGGAAGCGCTGATCACGCCGGAGCAGGAGTCCTACCTGCGCCAGAGCGTGCGGCTGATCCTCGAGCAGGCCCAGCTGGCACTGCTCAAGGAAGAGCAGGAACTCTACGACGCCAGCCTCGACAAGGCGTTGACCCTGATCGACGGCTACTACGATACCGACGACGAGGGCGTGCAGGCGGTCCTGAACCAGCTCGAGGCGCTCCAGGGTCGCACCATCCGCCCCGAACTGCCGGACATCAGTGCCTCCCAGCAGGCGCTGGCCGAGTTCGTCGATCGTCGCTTCGAGGCTAGCGGCAACGGCCAGGGAGGCGCGTCATGAGAAAGCTGATCCTGCTCATCGTCGTCGGGCTCGCGGTGGGGGCCCTGTTCGGCCAGCTGATGATGTCGGTGCCCGGCTACTGGCTGGTGCGCGTCGGCGACACCTCCTACCAGACCTCCTTCTGGTTCGGCCTGGTGCTGCTGCTGGCGGCCTTCATCGTGCTGCACTTCGCGCTGCGCCTGCTGATGCGCCTGTCGCGGCCGGTGTCGCGTTTCAAGGTGTGGAACAGCCGCTCACGCAACCGCACCGCCATGAAGCGCACCGTGCGCGGCCTGGTGGCGCTGGCCGAGGGCCGCTGGAAGCGCGCCGAGAAGTCGCTGGTCAAGGCCGCGGACGACTCCAGCACGCCGCTGGTCAACTATCTCTCCGCCGCCCTGGCGGCCCACTACCAGGGCCGCTACGAGCAGGCCGACACCCTGCTCAAGCGCGCGCATCTGAGCACCGAGGGCGCCGACACCGCGGTGGGCATGATGCAGGCCCAGCTGATGCTGGATCGCCAGCAGTACGAGGAGGCCCTGGCCATCCTCACCCGCCTGGACCGCCATCTGCCCAATCACCCGCAGGTGCTCAAGCAGCTCAAGCAGGCCTACATCAGCCTCAGCGACTGGGACGGCCTGCGCCGCCTGATGCCGCGGCTGGGGGCCCAGCAGCTGATCTCGCCGGAGGAACGCGATCAGCTCGAGCTGCAGGCCTACCGCGAGCTGATCGGCCGCGAGGCGCGTCAGCCGGGCGACATCGAGCGCGTCCGCAACCTGTGGGCCGACATGCCCGAGCCGCTGCGCAACAACGTCGAGCTGATTGTGCTCTACGCCGAGGCGCTGGTGCGCGGCAACGAGCAGGGCATCGCCGAGCGCCTGCTGCGCCACTCGCTCAAGGAGCAGTGGGACAGCCGCCTGGTGCTGCGCTACGGCCTGCTCGAGGTGGACGCCGCTCGCCAGCTGGTGGTGGCCGAGAAGTGGCTGCAGGAGCGGCCCAATGATCCTGACCTGCTGCTGACCCTGGGTCGCCTGTCGCTGCGCAACGCCTACTGGGGCAAGGCCCAGGAGTACTTCGAGGCCAGCCAGCGTCAGCGTCCGAGCGGGGTGGTGTGCGCCGAGCTGGCGCGGCTCTACGCCAACCTGGGCGAGCACAACAAGAGTCAGCTCTACTACCGCCAGAGCGTCGAGATGCTCGACAAGTCGCTGCCCTCGCTGCCTCAGCCCACCGAGCCCGAGGATACCCTGGCGCGCAACGGTAGCCGGCAGGCCTCCTGAACGAGGCATCACCCGCCGGCCGTTGCCGGCGGGGCAGGCAAGACAGAGCAGAAAACGAAAGAAGGGGCTGCCGATCGGCAGCCCCTTCTTCGTCGTGCGTTCTGCACCTGGATCAGAAGGCGGGCAAGGCCCCGGGCGGCGCCCGTCGGCGCCGCCCGGGGCTCATTCCGCGTCGTCCTGGTTGTGGACCTCCTGGGAGGCACCGGTGTCGGCCGGGCCGAAGTGGGCGTCGTGCTGACGCTCCTCGGGCTTGGCGACCTGCTTGTCGAGGATGCGCAGGTTGGCCGGCGGTGCGCTGCCATCCTTGTTCTCCCCGAAGTAGAGCGTGGTATGCGGGAAGGGGATCTCGATGCCGGCGGCGTCGAAGTGCAGCTTGACCAGCCGGTTGTAGGCGCGGCCCACGGCCCACTGGTCGCCGGGGGTGGTCATCAGGCGCACGCGGATGTTCACCGAACTGTCGGCCAGCGCGATCACCCCGGCCACCTCCAGCGGCTCGAGCAGGCAGGGCTTGACGTCCTCGTCGTTGGACAGGTCGTCGAAGGCGTCGCGCAGCGCCTGGATCGCCTCGTCGATGTTCTCGCGGTAGGCGATGCCGTACTCGCCGACGTGGTAGGCGAAGTCGCGCATGTAGTTGGACACGGTATCGACGCTGGAGAAGGGCACCACATGGTAGGTGCCGGAGAGGTCACGGATGCCCACCGAGCGGATGCTCAGCTTCTCGGCCACCCCGGTGATGCCGCCCACCGTGATCACGTCGCCGGTGTTCATGGCGTTCTCTATCTGGATGAAGACGCCGGTGATGATGTCCTGCACCAGCTTCTGGGCGCCGAAGCCGATGGCCAGGCCCAGCACCCCGGCGCCGGCGATCAGCGGGCCGATGTTGATGCCGATCTCGGACAGCACGATCATCGCCGTCAGCGTGACCAGAGCGATGGCCAGGGCGTTGCGGAACAGCGCCAGCAGCGTCTGGGTGCGGGCCGAGGGCACGCCACCGGTCTCGGGATTCAGCTTGTGCTCGATCAGGCTGGCCAGCCCCAGCCAGGCGGCGGCGGCCACGATCAGGATCAGGATGACGCTGACCAGCTTGCCGACCAGACCGCGTCCCGTCTCGGAGGCGTACCAGGCGGCGAGGTCGAAGGCGCCCCAGGCGTTCAGCACCAGCATCACCACCACGATCAGGATCAGCGCCCGGGCCACCCGCAGCGCGGTGGGCACGTAGCTGTTGAGGCGCGACTCGAGCAGCGGCAGCTTGCGACGCAGCTCGTCGTTGAGGCGGATGCGCCGGCCGATGGTCTGGGTCAGGAAGGACGAGATCAGCATTCCCGCCAGCACGATCACCAGCGTCTTGAGCGTGGCCAGCAGCACGAACGGCAGGGCGGTCTCGGGCCGGGTCAGCGTCAGCACCAGCACCACCGTGAAGTAGGCCAGGGCGAACAGGTGCCAGGTACGAGCGAACAGCTGCAGCGAGACCCGGCTGGCGGTCATGGTGGTCTGCCCGGCCTTGTGGTTCAGCGCCTGGCGCAGATTCTGGCGATTGCGCATCACCACGGCCACGGCATAGACGTAGGCGCCAAGCATGATCAGGGTGCCCACGGCGCTGCCCAGCGACGGTGACAGGTAGGCGTTGACCAGCGGCACCACCACCATCAGGCCGTAGCCGGCCAGGCCGATCAGCCGGGCGATCCAGCGGTTCCAGTAGCGGGCGCTGTCGGCGCCGATGGGCAGCAGGCGCAGCCCCTCGTAGTGCGAGGCGAACAGCATCCGCACCGCGGCCTTGAGCAGCTCGATGACCAGGAAGGCGTTGAGGAACAGCGAGGCGCGGGTCGACAGCTCGCCGCTTGCGCCCACCGCGAAGGTCGCCACCAGGTTGCCGCCAACGTAGGCCAGCGACACCACCAGGGCGTCGATCAGCGCCGCCACCGCGACGCACACCACCAGGCGCAGCAGCGGCTGCAGGCCCTGGCCGTTCAGCGAGTACTGGCTGAGACGGGTGAAGAACGGGCGCACCAGGCGGCGGATGGCGACGAACAGCACGAAGGTCGCCAGGATCACCAGGCCCAGGTTGAGGGCGGCGCTGGTGAAGGCGCTCATGTCGAAGCCGCCGTCATCGACCAGGCCGCCGCCGAACAGGCCGGTCAGGGTGTCGAAGACAGTGCCGAGCTGGCCGCCGAGCTCATCGACGACGTGACTGGTGGCATCGGCCAGCTGGCGCGGCAGCGAGGGCTCGCTGGCCACTTCCTGGGCGGCTTCGGTGGCGGCGTCGGTCGGTATCTGGGCCTCGGCGCGCAGCTGATCGATCAGCTGCTGGCGTGTCTCGGGGTTCTCCAGCAGGCTGGCCAGGGTGGCATTGGCCGCCTGCTGGCCCTCGGGGCCCTGCTGCGCCTGCAGCGGCCCCGAGGCCAGCAGCAGGCAGGCCAGCAGCCAGCCGCCTAAAAGGAAGAGGGTTCGTCTGGGGAGCGTCACGCGATGGGCCTCCGTGTCGTGGCGTGGATGGTGAAGCGGGCATGGGGATAGCCGGCATCTTCCCAGTCTGCGTGGAAGGCGTCGAGCCCCACGGGTGCTTCAATGGTGTACGAGAGTTGTACATATGTCGAATATTGTGTCACCTTGGGCCTCAAGCCTGAACGGCGACGTTTCCTGCAAGCAAGCATGACGTTGCGCCATCCCTCCCCGGGGTGGCGTTTTTTGTGGTGCCTTCTCGGCTCGGCTAGCATGGTCGCGAATTCACGCGGAGACGCACCATGAGCGTCGGTATCCTGGGGCTGGGCCTGGTGGCGATGGGAGGCGCGCTGGGCGGCATGGCCCGTCTGGCGGTGGGCGAGCTGGCGGCACGCTGGCTGGGGCGCGGTTTCCCCTGGGGCACCCTGGCGGTGAACGTGCTGGGCTGTCTGGCGATCGGCGCCCTGGCGCCGGCGCTGGGCTGGCCGATGACGGCATCGCCCGCCTGGTCGCTGCTGGCGGTCGGCGGGCTGGGCGGCTTCACCACGGTGTCGTCCTTCAGCCTGCAGACCCTGACCCTGTGGCAGGAAGGGCGCCCCGGCCCGGCCGTGGCCAACGTGCTGGTCACCCTGGTGGTGGGCGTGGCCGCTGCGGCGCTGGGCTGGTGGCTGGCCGGAGGCGGCGCATGACGGGCTGGCGGAGCTACCTGGCGGTAGGGCTCGGCAGCGGTCTGGGGGCGCTGGCGCGCCATCTGGTGGGGCTCGGCGTGATGCAGGCGCTGGGCAGCGCCTTCCTGTGGGGGACGCTGGCGGTCAACCTGATCGGCTCCTGGCTGATCGCCGCCTTCGCGGCCCGGGCGGCCCGCCGCCTCAACGGCCATGCCGCCCGCTGGCAGCCCTTCCTGGTGGCCGGCTTCTGCGGCGGTTTCACCACCTTCTCGCTGTTCGGCCTGGAGACGCTCTATCTGCTGGAGACGTCGCGCCCCGGGCTGGCGCTGGCCTATGGCGTCGGCAGCGTGCCGCTGTGGCTCGCCGCCGCCTGGTGGGGGCAGCGGGTCGGGCGCGGCTCTCTATAGGCGCCCGACTCCGCGCCTGAGGTTACAGGCGCCCGACCCCACGCCTGAGGGCATAGGCGCCCTCGGTTCATCGGGCGCGCCCCTTCCTAGAATCAGCTCGAGGTCTTGCTGCGCTTTGGTTTCGGTTCCGGCTTGGCCTTGGGTGGCTCGCCGGCGTCGGCCTGGCGCTTCTGGCTCGGGAAGTGCTCGCGCACCAGGGTCAGCAGGCCCTGGGTGGAGCCGTCGAAGTCCTGGCTGTGCTCGTCGATGCGCTCGCTGATCTCGCCGGCGATGCGCTTGCCGAGCTGCACGCCCCACTGGTCGAAGGAATTGATGTTCCAGATCACCCCCTGGACGAAGACCTTGTGCTCGTACAGGGCGATCAGCGCGCCGAGGTTCTTCGGCGTCAGCTCGTCGAGCAGCAGGGTGCTGGAGGGGCGGTTGCCCGGGCAGCTGTAGGGGTCCAGCTCGCTGCCCTTCTGGCTGCCCTCCATGAAGGCGTTGGCCTGGGCCAGCATGTTGGTCAGCAGCGCGAAGTGGTGGTCCTCCATGCCGGGCTCGGGCTTGAGCGAGGCGATGAAGTCGATCGGCACGTAGCGGGTGCCCTGGTGCAGCAGCTGGAAGAAGGCGTGCTGGCCGTTGGAGCCGGTCTGGCCCCAGACGATCGGCCCGGTCTTGTAGTCGACCGGATGCCCGAAGATGTCCACCGACTTGCCGTTGGACTCCATGTCGAGCTGCTGCAGGAAGGACGGCAGCTGATGCAGCGCCTGATCGTAGGGCACGATGGCGTGGGTCTCGGCGCCGGCGAAGTTGATGTACCAGATCCCGATCAGCGCCATCAGCACCGGCATGTTGGCGTCGTGGGGCGCGTTCAGGAAGTGCTGGTCCATCTCGTAGGCGCCTTCGAGCATCTCCATGAAGCCCTCGAAGCCCACGGCCAGGGCGATCGGCAGGCCGATCGACGACCACATGGAGTAGCGCCCGCCGACCCAGGCCCAGAATTCGAAGACGTTCTCCTCGCGGATGCCGAACGCCATCGCCGCCTTGCGGTTGGTGGAGGCGGCGACGAAGTGCGCGCCCACGTCGGCGTCCTCGCCGGCGTGCTCCAGGAACCAGCGCCGCGCGGTCTTGGCGTTGAGCAGCGTCTCCTGGGTGGAGAAGGTCTTGGTGGAGACGATGAACAGCGTGGTGGCCGGATCGAGACCGCTGAGCACCTTCTGGATGTGGGCGCCGTCAACGTTGGAGACGAAGTGGAAGTTGAGCTCCGGATGGCGGTACTTGAGCAGCGCGCGGCAGGCCATGTTGGGGCCCAGGTCGGAGCCGCCGATGCCGATGTTGACCACGTCCTTGATGCGCTCGCCGCTGTAGCCCTTCCACTCGCCGCTGCGTACCGCCTCGGAGAAGCGCTGGATCTGCTCGCGGGTGCGCTGGATCTCCGGCATCACGTCCTGGCCGTCGACCATCAGCGGCCCCTCGCCGACGTTGCGCAGCGCGGTGTGCAGCACCGGGCGGTCCTCGGTGACGTTGATGATGTCGCCGGAGAACATCTGGGCGCGGCGCTGGACCAGCGCCGAGTGATCGACCAGCTCGAGCAGCTTCTCCAGCACCGCCGCCGAGATGTGGTGCTTGGAGTAGTCGAGGAACAGGCCGCCGACGCGCAGGCTCATCTTGTCGAAGCGCTGCGGATCGGCGGTGAAGTAGTCGGCGATGCGATCATGGGCCGTGTCGGCATGCAGACGCTTCAGGGCCTGCCAGGTGACGCTGCGGGTGAGCTGAAACATGCAAGGTGTCCTCGTTATGGTCGTTCTCGTGTCGCTTCTTGGCGGCGATTAGTCGGTGCGCGTGGAGATCCAGCCGCCGGCATCGGGGATGTCGATCTCGACGTCGCGGTCGAGCGAGGGCGAGCTGAGCATGAAGTCCGCGCTGGCGGGATTGCAGGCCACCGGCACGTTCCACAGCGCGGCCAGGCGCAGCAGCGCCTTGACGTCGGGATCGTGGGGCTGGGGCGCGAAGGGGTCCCAGAAGAACACCAGCAGGTCGAGGCCCTGTTCGGCGATGCGCGCGCCGATCTGCTGATCCCCGCCCAGCGGCCCGCTCATCAGCGGCTCGATCTCGAGCCCCAGCTGCCGGGCGAGACGAGTCGCGGTGGTGCCGGTGCCGACCAGTTCGTGGCGGGCCAGGGTGTCCTGCCAGCGCTTGGCCCAGGCCAGCATCTCCGGCTTCTTGCCGTCGTGGGCGATCAGCGCGATGCGCTTGCGGGCCGGCAGGGTGCGGCGGATGTCCCGCCGCGGGCGTGTCTCATTCATGCTGGGCTTCCACCTCGAGAATCCTCAGGGTATTGGTGCCGCCGTGGGCGTTCATGTGATCGCCGCGGGTGAGGATGACGTGATCCCCCTGGGCGGCGATGCCCTGAGCCACCACCCGGGCCAGGGCCTGGTCGTTGAGCTCGTCGGCCGACATCTCGCTGGTGTCGAAGGGCAGCGAGATCACCCCACGATACAGCGCCATGCGCCGCTGGGCGACGGGGCTGTGCGCCAGCCCGACGATCGGCAGCCCGGAGCGGATGCGCGAGGCGATCAGCGGCGTATAGCCGGTCGAGGTCATGCAGGCGATGGCGGCCACGCCTTCCAGGTGGTTGGCGGCATACATCGCCGACAGGGCGATGGTCTCGTCGATCTGCGAGAAGCCCTCGTGGATGCGGTGGCCGGAGGACTGGGCGACCCGCTCGCGCTCGGCGCCCAGGCACACCCGGGCCATGG